>JAKORA010000156.1 GCA_029778075.1 Bacillota bacterium
ATGTATTAATGACCGGGTTTTCCTGACCAGGGCACAAGCTAAACGGGAAATATTCGAATACATCGAGATTGATTACAACCGAAAACGTTCCCATTCGTCAATTGGGTATATGTCCCCGGAAAACTATGAAAATCTTAGATTAAGTGCTTAATTTGGTGTCCGTTTTACCGAGGGAAGCCCACAGGGATATATTAAGGAGGGGCACATTTATGGCACGAAAGATAATATTTACTATAGTTATTGCGATTGCATTCCTTTCGGGCTATTTGTTTAATATTTGGGTTAACTACGCTGAAAAGACTAATTCTACTCCTTTCAAACAGAATGTTGTAAATTCTAAACCTATGAGTGAGAAATCTGTTCTGCAAGAGAATAAGTTTTCTGAGGAAGATATTAAAACATTTGAGCTGATAAAGGGATTTTATAAGGACTTTGAGTACTCAGATAAATATACTGTAACAAGTAAAGATGAAATGAAGATAATATTTAATAAGGAAAATATCTTATATTTTGATACATATATTTCTTATGATGTAACTTATGATGGTATTGATATAGTTAATTACTGGTTCGATGCAGGTACGGCATATAGAGGGCACGGATCTTATTATGTAATTGATGACGACACTGTAATAAAAATAGAAAAAGTTATTGGAACAAGTGCGTATAGTTACGAAATATCAAAAAATGGAGTAACGATAGACAGCGAAACCAAAAAAGTGCATTTAAATTGATAAGTGTAACTGATTGGGGTTCGGATAATCCTGTTAACGAGAATAGAGAAATTACTACATTTACTTGTACTAAATAAATCGGGCTAAATCGGGCTAAAGAGGTGCAGTTGTGAACTCTTTCTCGTAGGCTACCAAAAAAGAGTTGGAAGTCTTTCCGGAAATAATTCCAGCGCAAACAAGGCGGCGCCAAGGGCTCCACAGAGCTCCGGAGCCTCGGGTATAAATACCTTTTCGGCCAGCCTTTTTTCCAGTTCCCTGATTACTCCCAAGTTACGGGCGACACCTCCCGACATCATATAAGGAGCCTTTCCTCCGGCGCGCCTAACCAGGGAGGCGGTTCTGGAGGCAACCGCTTTGTTGAGCCCGTGAATAATATCGGCGGTGCTGTGGTTTTCAGCAATCAGGGAGATAACTTCAGATTCGGCAAAGACTGTACACATACTGGATATGGTCAGATCTTCTTTCCACTGCAAACCGCCGGTACTCATCTCTTCCAGCCCCAGTTCAAGGGTGTTGGCCATCATTTCCAGAAAACGCCCTGTTCCGGCCGCACATTTGTCGTTCATGATGAAATATGTTATGTTACCCTTTTCATCGAGACAAATTACCTTGCTGTCCTGACCGCCAATATCAATAAGGGTACGAATTTCTGGATGCAAAAAGTGAGCGGCTTTCGCATGACAACTTATTTCGGTCCTGGTCTCCGTCGCCACCTCGATATTGTCTCTCCCGTAGCCGGTAGCGACGATGCCGGCAAAACTGTTCGCCTCCACTCCCAGTTCCTTGCAGACGATCTCCAGGGCGGCCCGGGCGCCTTTCCGGGCTTGCGCTCCGGTACGGACCGTGACAGAAGCCAAGATTTCCCTCTTTTCATTCAAAACTACTATATTTGTTGTCGTTGACCCGCAATCGATACCGCAATATAACTTGTGGCGTCCGTTGTCTTTGGGCCCTTTCTTAGGCCGGGGTTTTAACCTCTCGGTAAAGGCCTCCAACCTTGTGGCCAGTTGCCCTCTCCCCTGCGGGGTAAAATCCGACTCTATTTTCAGGATGGGCGGCCCTGTCTCTTTCTTTAACTCCCCATATTCGAAATTATAATAATCACAGAATTTTACCGTATTATAAATGATGCCCCGCAAATTCTCATCCTCCCAGAGGACCCGCCGCCCGGCTACCCTGGTCATCCGCAGGCAGGGGATCTGGCGGAGAAGCGCTCCGGCATACCAGGAGATTAATTCAGGAAACTCCATCGTCTCCAAGTGCGGTGGCGGGCTTTCCAGATTTCGATGCCCGCTACAAGTCAGATCCAGGAGGGGGTATTCCGACTTCTCCTCGATCGTTGAAAATAACTCCTTACTAACCCGAGCGCCCAGGACAGCCAGGAAGAGGCGATCCGGGACCGGGCGCGCTGCTTTGTGACAAGCCTCAATAAACAAGTTTTTATCAAAGCCGGAATTATATTTCCCCCCATAGAGCCTCGCCAGGCGGATTAGTTCTTCCTTAAATAAAGTTTGGGCGCAGGTCCCATCATCATGGGGAAGATCCAAGATGCAGATAATTTGATGCTTGCCTTGGGAGCGCAGGAGATCATAGACCCGGCGCAGGGAGTCGCAACAGTTCACCAGGACGATTTCCTCCACTTCCCTGCTGTGTTGCAAAAAAGCCTTGGCCTGAAAACAGAGATTGGGGTGGGCAAGCTGGTCGGCATAGGCAAAATCGTCTACTTCATTGTTAAGAAGTTGTGGTTTTCCGCCGAGGGCATAGAGGAGTTCCACCGGGGTATATTTGCAGATATAACCGATCATTTTCACCCCTCCAGTTGTTCAAGAAAAGCTTTTACCCTTGTTACCATCGGCCCGTCACTGACATTCCGGGTATCACAGCCGTCACCATCGAGAATAAGGGTGGGAAAGCCCTCTCTTTCCAGGAGATCTTTGGCCAACTGGGAGAGCCCCTGGGTCTGTTTACACCCCCAGTGACAGAAGACAAGCACGCCATCGGCCTTTAATTTTTTGGCGTATTTTACCGCCGCTTGAATACGCCTTTCGCCCCCACCGTTGTTAATATTGTACACAAGACGCCTGGCCATACTTTCATAGGGTTTTTCCGGATCCGGATCGATAAGGGTATCATAAGTCATATCACAGCCCACAATTTCACATTCTTTGGCCTTGTCAAAAATCGCTTTCATGGAACCCTGCCAGTTGGGCAAAGTATGGAGCCAGAGGATGCGCTTTTTGTCCGGATCTCTCCCCGCTCTGGCTGCTATGGTCTTCATTTCCTTTATGAATTTTTCACTTTCCGGGGTGCCCAGAAAGACATGGGTGGCCAGAAGCGAAAAGAGTTCCCCGCTCATAGTGGCCGGCAGGGAACAGTCAGCCCTCAGTTCCAGATACTTCCGGTAATTCTTTAGCGAACGCCGGGAGCTGGCGACTATGGCACGGAGCCGGTCTTCGTTTAGCTTCCGGCGGCAGAGTTTTTCCAGGAGGGCAGTAAGGGATTTAAGCTGTTCTGCCACATAGCGGACGGCCTCGTCATTGATTCGGTACGGTACATCCACCACCACATGGGGTACCTGGTAATACTGGGCCAGGCGCCGGAAGGAAAGTTGATTGGCGTCACAGGCCAGGGTTGTATTGACAATCAGCATTGGCCTGGGCAGGACACCTGTTTCGGCGAGGCCAATCATGATCTTGTGGTATGAACAAAAAGTTTCCGGCACATGGTTGCTCTCCGCCCTTTCGGCAAACACCTGTTCACAGCCGGTGTTCGCCATATAGACAGATAAACCTTCCGGAAACATTGGCGTAAGATCCAGGGAATAAAGGAGTTCACAGGGGAAGAAGATATTGACCATGGCCGTGCTTTCAGGATGCCGGAAAGAATGGCAGATGGCACGGGTTACCGCCGCATTCATCCGGGCATAGGCTTTGGCCGGGCCCTTGACCGGGAAGAGAGTATTTACCCGTCCATTAAGCGAATAGGCGGCCGTCAATAATCTCCGCGCTATTTCCGGGTTTCTGGGAACCCACCCGGAAACAATACTTCCAAACGTCGCTACGATTTTGTGCATGATAAAAACCTCATAAGGCCGGTTGTCAACCGGGTATCTCCTCCGGGATATACGCCCGGACCGTTTCCTTTCCTCACGGCCCGGCTAAAAACTCCCTAGTTACCTTGATTATCACTTCTGTAAACCATTGTCATTTTCCTCCTTTATCTCAATTATATATGAATTTGCTTTTGCCTGGAGCAATTATATCAATTTTCTGTTATGGGTGTCAACCCAATATTTATCCATGCACTACCTTGGCTTGCATAATATGGCACAAGCTAAGGCTCAGGTTCCTTGTTTAGAACAAACAAATACAGACCATA
>JAKORA010000157.1 GCA_029778075.1 Bacillota bacterium
CTGCCGCCTCTAAAACACCGGATACTTCGGCCAAAGCTTCCTCCAGGTTCCTTTCTGTCCCTTGGCACCGGCCACAAATACTTAAATCAAGATAAAGAAAATCAATGACTAACTGCTTTTTTTCCTGCTTACCGCCGCAACAGCCGCCTCCACACGCGCAGCAACCATTATATTCATGATCATTCATACCCCTCACCCCTGTCCTGTTTTTCCAGAAGCACCTTAATCTCCTTAGGCTTTAACACCTTTCCGTAAGAAACCACCTTTTCATTAATTACTAAGGCGGGAGTAGACATGACGCCGTAAGCCATAATGTCCTGGAAATCAGTGACTTTCACAATTTCCGCTTCCATTTCCAGTTCTTCTAAGGCCTTCTCAGTGTTTTCCGTAAGCGTAACACAATTTTTGCATCCCGACCCCAGAATCTTGATACTCATTGCACCCTCATTAAATGATTGCTTTTCTTCGCCGGTAGCACAGCAACCATCAGCGCAACCATAGTTTTCAGTCTCCTCGATTATCCCCCTATTACAACAGTTACTCGTTTTTTTCCCACCAAACAAGTTGCTGAAAAAGCCTTTTTTCTTACTCATTATGCATCCCCTGGTACTGCCAATGTTCTCTCTACATAAAAAGAGTTCCGCAGGCATTAAAAGCATAGCCGATGAGGATGATGCCAAAAGTGACAAGCCCCACAAAGATCGCGAGCAGCTTCATCTTAACGACTTTCTTGAGCATAATCATCGAAGGCAGTGAAAGGGTGGTTACCCCCATCATGAAGGACAAAACCGTTCCTAAACCGACTCCTTTGGCAACTAAGGCTTCGGCAATCGGTAACGTCCCAAAGATATCGGCGTAGATCGGCACCCCAACCACAGTAGCAATTAGAACTGAGTACCATTTGTCCTGACCAAGGACGGCACTAATCATCGATTCCGGGATATAATTGTGAATGGCGGCGCCGATCCCCACTCCGATAAAAATATAGGGCCAGACCTTTTTGATGATCGTTGATACTTCACCCAAGGCAAACGCCCAGCGGTCGCCAACCGTCAAATATTCCTCTTCGATTTCAAGGAGCCTATTTTTACTAAAAACAAAGGGCTCCACATACTTTTCCAACTTTAATTTACTGATCATCGTTCCGCCAATTACGGCGAGGACCACACCAACGACCACGTACGCGATGGCGATCTTCAAATTAAAGACACTCGCCAGTAGGAGAATGGAAGCCAAATCAACCATGGGCGAGGAGATTAAAAAGGAAAAAGTAACGCCAATCGGGAGGCCGGCGCTGGTAAAACCGATAAATATGGGGATGGAGGAACAGGAACAAAAAGGCGTGATCGTTCCCAGTAAAGCGGCTAGGATATTGGCGGAAAAACCGCTGAAACGGCCTAAGATTTTCCTCGTCCGTTCCGGCGGGAAGAAGCTTTGGATATAAGAGATCCCAAAGATCAAAACTGAAAGGAGGATAAAGATTTTTATTACATCATAGATGAAAAAATGAATACTCCCACCCAATCCGCTATTGATGTCTAAACCAAAAACTTTGGTCATTAGCACAGTTACTAATTCATGCAGCCACTGCATTTTGAGTAATTGATTATTTAACCAGGTAAGGATGAACACTAGACCAGCCCCTTTAATTTAATTCACAAATTGGCTTTGCTTTTCAACGTTAGCGTCAATTCTCTTGAGAAACTGTTGGAGCGTTTCCAAAGCATCCCGGTTAATTGAATACCTCATCCAGACACCGTCGCGTCTACTGTTGACTAAACCGCTCTCACTCAAGATTTTCATGTGGTAGGAGAGGGTGGGCTGGGTAATCTGGAATTCCTCCAGGATTTCACAGGCGCAAAGTTCTCCAGCAGAGAGCATCGCAAAAATCTTGACCCGGGTTTCATCCCCCAGCGCTTTCATTAATTGAGCATATTTCACGTAATTCGTTGCCAAGAGATTTACCTCCATTGACGCGTTTATAAGCACATAGACGTTTATCTATGTTCTGCATTATACGCCAGACATAGATAAGTGTCAATGTCTATAAGTGAATTATTTGTAAAAAATCCTGCCGCTCGTAAGAGCGGCAGGATTCTAATTGTTTGAGGACTCCAGCATAACTTAAACAGCCGGATCATGAACCGTCTCCGTGGATTTACGCATATCATCGTCAAAATCCGGTTTGCACCCGGGGGAGGGAAAAGTGATAATACTCATCCACAGCGGCAAAAAAGGCCTCTATATTCTCCCATTTCGCAAGGGGCGGCAGGTCACAGCCGGAAGAGATGATGAAGTTTGAGTATTCACCGCATTCCTCTAGCAAGGACAAGGTTGCTTTCCGTACGGATTCAGGGGAACCCGTGAGGAATTGCCCGGCGGGATCGATATTCCCCATGACGATCTTATCCACCGGGATCTTCGGCAGCATTTCCCCCATTTTGATGGCGTTTCCAAAATGATATGCGGCCGCGCCGGTCGCAAGTACAGAATCAATAATCTTAATTGCGGAAGCACCGCAGTTATGGTAGATAACGATAAAGCTTTCGTCTTGGACAGCCTCAACAATCTGTTTAATGTAGTCGGAGGAAAACTCGGCGGCGAGTGCCGGGGAAAGTAGCCCGGCCAATGGTTCTGCTATGATAACGCCGTTGGCGCCGGCCACTTTGTAGGCCTGGCAATAGGCGATAATGAATTCTGTCGCCTTTGTCAATACCAGGTGAACCATGGCCGGTTCCTCATAGCAATAGATCATTGCTTCATTAACACCCAACAGGCGCCCGGCCAGGGAAAAGGAACCGATTACACAGGGAAATACCGGCCGGTCCTGGATCAAATCTGTTGCCTTCTTGATTCCTTCAATATACAATCCTGTCCGGCCGGCGCCAATTTTGGGGATTGCGAGCGCTTGGGCCTCTTCATAGGTGGAAATTGTTTTCCCGGTTATCGTCGGTACCTCATTACCGGAAAAGCGTATCTCCGCCCCAAAACACTCCGCTTCTACCGACAAATCCATAAAACCGACGGCGGCAGCGGCGTCGGTGCGCTCTGCAATAATCTTCATTCCTTCCGCTTGCCGGTTGCTGTCGGAAATGAGTGTCCGCACATCTATACCCATGATTTGAATTACGGGAAAGGAAAGGAGGGGCATTGCTTTCTTTTTCGGGAAATTTCTCATACTTTTAAGCCATTCGTACATATTCATCCATGGTCACCTTTTCCGTATATTTTCACCGGTCTTAACCATCACAATAGAGAAACATGAGGATGGATAATTTCTGTTTTTCCTAAAGACCAGCATAATATAGTATATAGGGAATCCGGCTCCCCGTATTGTAATAAATTGTTCTTTGTTATAAAATATTGTGGCCCGCTATTAAGATTTATTGACAATCTCTTTACCAATGCGTTTCATAGGAAGAAGTATGGAGATGAGTCCTTGACATGAGCCTTTTTTTGGCTTAAGATCCTGTTTAAGAGGAATGCCGGTTTTGGGTTACCGGCCCGGCCGGCGCCTGCGGCACGCCCGCGGGAATGATAAAACAATAGAAAGCACCTGACAGGGAAGAACTTCTGACCTGGAAGGGACAAGAGGAGAAAAACCATAACTATAGGCGCCAGTACTATAGTTATCGAATTGCTCCGCCCCCTTTCCAGGGGGCGGTTTTTTTCTGCACTTTTCGCCAGCCCTGTGTAATTTAGGCGGAGAGATTTGGAACGCAAAAGGAGAGCGTCATGGAGAAGAAGCTGAAAGGGCTATTGGCCAAACTCTACAGGAAAAACTTTCTGGAAAAACCAGAACTCCTGTATTTACTGGAGAACATCACTTACCGGGATGCCGGCCTGCTCTTTGCCTATGCCCGGAAAACCAGGGTCAAGACTTACCAGAGAAAAGTATACCTCCGGTCCGTGGTGGAGTTCTCCAACCATTGCCGGAATAACTGTTGGTACTGCGGGATCAGGAGGGAGAACAAAAAAGTTGAGCGGTACCGGCTCCCGCCCGAAACGATCCTGGCTTGTTGTGCTTCGGCTTACCAGGCCGGTTACCGGACAATCGTCCTCCAGAGCGGTGAGGATGAGTTTTATACCGCTGCCGTCCTGGCGGACCTCATCCAAACGATAAAAAGGGAATACCCCGGGATGGCAGTCACCCTCTCGATTGGCGAAGCTTCGCGCGAGAAGTATTACCGGCTTTACCAGGCGGGCGCCGACCGGTTCTTGTTGCGCCATGAGACCATCGCCACGGACCTCTATGAAAGATACCACCCGGGAATGAACCTCCAGCAGCGGTTGCAGTGCCTGAAAGAACTGAAAGAGATTGGTTTTCAGACGGGCGCCGGTTTTATTGTCGGCCTCCCCGGGCAGACCAATGAGATCCTCGCGGAGGAGCTTTTATTCTTAACGGAATTCAGCCCGGATATGGTGGGAATCGGACCGCTCATCCCCCACCCGGAGACACCCCTGGGGAAGAGCCCCGCCGGTTCGGTGGAGAAAACCGTAATCTTGCTGGCGTTAATCCGGTTGCTCCTGCCGGAGGTCCTCTTGCCGGTGACCACGGCCGTCAACACCCTGGATAAATACGGCTGGGAGAAGGGACTGGCCGCCGGGGCCAATGTCATTATGCCGGTGGTCTCGCCCGCTGAGTGCAGGAGGAAGTATGAGATCTACAAGAACAAAGCCGGTGTTGATTACGCCGCTTTACCGGAGATCAAAAAGAGAGTAGAAAACGCCGGGTTTGAATTGGATATGTCCAGGGGCGACCATTGTAAACGGCTGCGGCCGGCGGCGATTATATAAGATTATTATAAAGGGGGATAAAGATGCGGGATTTTATTGATGAAGAAAGGATTGCCAGCCTGCTGGAGGGAACGGTGGACCCCGATCCGCAAAAGATCCGGGATATCCTGGCCAAATCCAGGAGCAAGGAACGGCTGGAACCGGAAGAGACCGCCGCCCTGCTCCAGGTGGAGGACCCGGAGTTGCTGGCGGAAATCTACCAAACAGCCGGGGAAGTGAAGAATGCCGTCTACGGCAACAGGATCGTCTTTTTTGCCCCCCTCTACGTGGGGAACAAGTGTATAAACAACTGCATTTATTGCGGGTTCCGGCGGACGAATGAGGCTGTGCAAAGGCATACCCTCTCCCTGGACGAACTGGAAGCGGAAGTCCGCGCCCTGATTAACCAGGGACAGAAGCGTTTGATCCTCGTCTTCGGGGAACACCCGGCGTATAATGCAGACTTCATCTGTGAGTGTATTGAGAAAGCTTACAGCACCAAAGAGGGGCGCGGGGAGATCCGCCGGGTCAACATCAACGCCGCCCCCATGGAGGTAGATGAATACAAGAAG
>JAKORA010000158.1 GCA_029778075.1 Bacillota bacterium
ACAAAAAGAAAACGCTCACCCTCTGCGGCAAAACAAATGTGCTTACCTATGCCTTTGACCTCTGGGAGAGAGCTTTCCATGAAATAGGAGAGGAGTTCCCGGATATTAAAAGGGAATATGCTCATGTGGACGCCATCTGCATGTGGATGGTGAAAAATCCTGAGCAGTTCGATGTGATTGTAACGGATAACATGTTTGGAGACATCATCACCGACCTGGGCGCCATAATCCAGGGGGGGATGGGCATTGCCGCTGGCGGCAATATTAACCCTGAAGGAACCTCCATGTTTGAACCAATTGGCGGATCTGCCCCCAAGTACGCGGGTCAAAACATTATTAATCCCCTCGCCTCCATCTGCGCCGGAAGCATGATGCTAAAACACCTGGGCGAAGATGAAGCGGCCGCTGCGATAGAAAAGGCCGTTATGGCTGTATGTGCCCGGAATATCAAGAGCCTTTCGGCAGGACAGATGGGTTACAGCACCAGCGAGGTAGGAGACCTGGTGGTTAGTTATCTCTAAGAAACAGACGCTGCTTCAGGGCCTGGGCAAACACGGCCAGCAAAAAAAGGGGCAATTGCAACACCCTGCCCAACCGTGAAGGCTCTTTTAAAAAGCGGTAGAGCCACTCCAGCCCGGCTCTCTGCATCCATACAGGCGCCCGCCGGATCTTTCCCGCCAGGACGTCAAAACTCCCCCCCACACCAATAACTACACAGGGGGGGAGCTTTTCTTTATATTGAAAAATCCATTTTTCCTGTTTCGGCACCCCCAGGGCTACCAGTAGCAGGGAAGGCCTCAGCTTGACAATTTCCTCCAGTATTTTCTCCTCTTCGTCTTCCGCAAAATAACCATGGTGCCCCCCCACCACGTTAAGGTTGGGGTAATAACTGCGGGCATTGGCCATGGCCTGCTGAAGAGACTGGGGATGGGCGCCCAGAAAATAAACGGGAAGGGCAACAGCGGCCGCCTCTTTCAGGCACTCCGTCATAAGATCAAAACCAGCCACCCGCTGGGGAACCGGGGAACCCAGTATTTTCGAGGCCAGGACAACACCGGCGCCGTCTGCGGTAACCAGCTCCGCTGCCGCGACGATCCTCGCTAAAGTTTGATCTTTACTGCAGCGGTAAAGCATCTCCGCGTTGGCGGTAACCACGTGAAAGGCCGCGTCTCCCTTCCAGGCCTGGCGGACAATCTCCACCGCCTGCCGCATGGTCAGGCGGCTGACCGGTACTCCCAAAATTTGCACCTTTGCAACTTCCGAATCCTTCTCGCGTTGCAGAGCTGTTGCATCGCTGTTATTCGTCATATTATCTCTACTGATCTCCGTGTATCAATGATTTATTAGACCTGCTTATTGAACCTGCTCCCTGCCCTTCAGATAACGATCCACCATCTGCCGGATTTCCTGCTCCTCGGGGAGGACGTAGCTTATTCCTTCAATATCACCGGGCCTACCCGGCAGGGTGAAGGTGTTAATCTCCTCGATCTCCACGTTCTTCAGCCTGTTGGCCAGCTTCAAGGCCTGGCTGAGCTCCATATCGGTCTTAATATTCTGCGCTATCTCCGGTAAAATCTGCGGGAATTTGATAATATTTTTAAAGGTAATGATTTCCCGCAGCAGCGTCTTTAAAAAGATCTGCTGGCGCCTGACCCGGCCGAAATCTGCTTCTTCATCATTGCGGAAACGGACATACTGCAGGGCTTTTTCTCCGTCCATTTTCTGGAGACCGGGATCCAGCTCAATTGTGACATCAATACCGTAATAGCGCATCTTCTTCTCTACATCCAACTCTATACCGCCGAGGATGTCCACTATATTAATGAAGCCTTCGAAATCCGTAATGATATAGTAATCAATGTGGATATCCAGGAACTCTTCCACGGTCTGCCGGGTAAGAGGCAGACCGCCGTAAGCAAAGGAGTGGTTGATTTTATCCATACCGTATTCTGGTATTTGAACCCTCATGTCCCGCGGTATGGAGATAATATTGATCTCCCCGGATTTTTGGTTCAAGGACAAAAGCATAATCGTATCGGCCCTTGCTGCCGTATCACGGGTATCCAGGCCAATGATCAGCACGTTCATGATCTCGGGGAAGGGATCGCTCTCCTCCTCCGTTTCACCGCCCGGTGCTGCTTCCTCCCGCTCAAAGGGCGGCTGCAGCAGAAAAAGCTCGTCCCAGATGGATTTTAACCACAGAGCCGATACAATTAACACCACAACCAGGATTATACCGCCAAACAAAAAAATATTGCTTCGGTTCGCTTTTGCTTTCTGTTTACGAAGCGCAGCAGAGTTGTTGCCCATTTTTTGTCAGATCCTTTCCCCAGCTATCCGCAAGATTTATATATGTAAAACATTATAACTTATATTGAAACCTCAGGCAATAAGTGCAAGGCACTAATAAAAGCCGGCCAATCCCCGTAAAGGGGCGTACTGTTGTTGGCAAAGCGGGATGTGCAGCGATGCTAATCCGCTTTTTTTTTACATGGTACCCATTCATTAAGACGAGCCGGGAAAAATAAAAGTTCCCTGCCTGGGGAAAAAACATGCCATAAATATTCCGTTGCCCCTGATTTGCACTAAAAAAAATGTAAGAACAATGCCTTTTCTGCCGGAACATGCCCTTTTATGAAGGAAAATATTTGAAAAGGGCGAAATAAAATATTGCCTCATTTGCGTATTTTCATCGTTTTCCGACGGCAGAAGCCGGCATGGCGGTTTATATGAAAGGAGGACGGCAATGGTTGGAGGTAAACATACGGGAATTGTTTTTTTAACACTCCTGTGTACCGCTGTTCTGCTCTGTTTCCTTTTAGGCCGGCCGATATCCCATGCTGAAGGCGAGCTGGAAATTATTAATGTGCCGGAGAATATCAACACAGATACCACCTGGGAAGGAGGAAAAATATACCGCATCTCGGGTTGGAGTGTCCTGAACGAAGGGGCCAGGCTTACCGTTGAACCCGGCGCTGTAATTAAGCTGGTAAATAACGGACATTTGTCTATCTACGGTGAGCTGCTGGCCTTGGGAACGCCGGATAACGTCATTTATTTTACAGTAGGGGATGACACCTCCTCTCCGCAAGTGGGGGAGGCCGTCAGCGGGGAGGCCAGCTGGTCGGGGCTCTCCGTCGTGGAAAACGGAAAAGCGGTCCTGGAGTACGCGGAAATCCGTCATGCCCGGGAATGGGGGATCCAGGTGCAGAGCAGCGCTTCATGCCTGGAAGTGGATCACTGCACTTTTTTTAGCAACAAGAGAGGAATAACCGTAGAGAATGGGACCGCCCGCATTGAAAATAGCGTTTTTGAAGACAATGAGGAAGGGGTAAGATTTGCTTTAAGCGGAGGCAACGCTTTTATTAAAAACAACCTCTTCCTACTCGGTGCTTCAGCAGCGAACAAAACTGGTATCAATATTACCTCTCCGGCCCTGCTCCAGCCGGTCAAGATCCTGGGAAATACCTTTTCAGGAACCGAACAAACAGGCACGGTGGGAATCTATATTCATCCCCCCCAGGATCCGGAAAACAGGCACCTGGATATTATGTTCAATACCTTCCGGGATCTCGGAGTAGCAGTACAAATCGATGGAGGCAGCCACCGGCTGCGTGGCAACAATTTTTCCGGCAGCAAGCTCTACGCAGTGCAATTCAACCCGGGCGGGCCTGTTCCGGAAGAATTAAAAGCGGACCTCCGCTACAACTACTGGGACAGCATTGACGGCCCCCGGCGGCTTGAAGGGTATAATTACGTCGGCAGTGGGGATTATATTTACCCCACGGATTGCCTGATCTTCACCCCCTGGGGGACGAAAAGCTACCAACCCTGCTATGAACCCCTGGAGGTAAGTATTATCCAGCCTCAAGAAGGCGCCTGCTTCCTGGAGGGCGTTCCACTGCAGGCCTCCGCCCGTGATGCCAACTTAAGGGAGCTTATTTTCTACCTGGACGGCGAGGAGATTTACAGGGTAGGAGAAGATGAAATCATCAGCGGCGAGGTATACGGCTGTGAGTGGAGACCGGCAGAAGGTGACCCTTTAAAAGACAGCTATCTCTTCTGCGTCAAGGCCCTGAACCGGCTGGGCCAGGAGAAAGAAAGCTCCCTTACCTTCAACTACCTGCCGGCAGCCCCGCCCCGGCCCGCAGTATACATCCTCACACCTCCGGAGGGAAGCCATATCAACGGGGATACCTGGATTAAAATAGAAGCTGCGGCGGCCAGTGAGCTGGGAGAAGAAGGGTTAAGCTGCCTTTTCCTGGAGATAGACGGGATAAGAGTGGCTGAAACGGGCCTGCCGCATACATCCATCAACTGGTTATGGGAAACAGCGGGCTATGAGGAGGGCATTATTACCATCAGGGCTGTAGCAGCAGATATCCTGGGACAGGAAAACAGCCACCAGGTTTCCGTCCTTTTGGACAGGACCCCTCCGGGCCCGGTGTCGCTCCATGAGCCTTTACAGGGGCAAAGCGGCGTAAAGCTGCCCCTTAAGTTCTCCTGGGAGGCCGCTGAAAGCCTCAGCCCGCCCCGTTACCGCCTGCAACTGGCTGCTGCGGAAAGCGGTCCCGGTGGGGAAGGGGCGTTTGATGCTCCCCTGCTGGACATTAAAGATCTCCCGGATAACTGCTACACACTCCGGGATTTGCCCCTGCAAAGCGGGAAACGCTATCTCTGGCGGGTACAGGCCGCCGACCTGGCCGGCAACCAGGGGCCCTGGTCGGAAGTCCGGGAATTCCGGACTTATGTTTCTTCCGGCTCCGGGGTCTCTCCCGGCAAAGGAGATGGCTCCGGGGTGATACCTCCCTATCAGCATGAAAATCTCGACACAGCCGGACAGGCAGCACCTAAGAAGGATGAAGAAGAAACGCCCGGTCCGGAACCAGCTACGGAAGATATGGCAGATATGGCGGGAGTAAAAGTCTTTGCAGACCTCGAACCGGGTCACCCCGCAGCCGAAGCGATCCTTTTCCTTTATAACAGGGGCATCATTAAGGGCATAGGGGAAGGTATATTTGCACCTGACCTGCCGCTCAGCAGGGCCCAGGCGGTCACCCTTCTGATGAAGCTCCCTCTGGAAACCGGCAGAAAAGGGCCCCCTTCGCCGGGGACATTCAAAGATGTGGAAAGCGGTGCCTGGTACACTCCTGCCGTACAGGCGGCGGCCGGTATAGGCCTGTTAAGCGGTTACGAGGATAACTCTTTTCGCCCTGCTTCTCCCATAAATGGAGCAGAATTTGCCGCCCTGCTCTGCCGCCTGGAAAAATTTGTTATAAACTCCTTGGAAGCCCCGGTTAATACAGGTGAAGCGTTAAAAGAGGCGGAGTTGGCGTCAGATTTGCAGGAAGCGGTTCTGAACAAAACGCCTCCCTGGGCCGCCAGCAGCGTAGGCGCGCTTATAAAAAGAGGCATTATCGGGGAGAAGGAGCTGGCCTGGTTCGAGCCCCGGCAGCCTCTGAGCCGGGCTGAAGCAGCTATATTACTGTGGAATGCCTATCTTTACTACCAAATCGATGCAAGCTGATTTTTTTCACTTATCGCTATAGTTTTCTATACGCAGCTACCATGCCGTTATAAAATTCTGCGTATAGCACTCCCTGTAAACGCCGACACCCAGGCTTTCTAAATCCCGGTTGAGAATGTTGTCCCGGTGCCTGGAACTGTTCATCAGGCCGTGATGCACCTCAATGCCGTCCAGTTGGCCGCGGGCAATGTTTTCCGCCGCCAGCCGGAAATCTATACCATTGGCATCGAGACGCTGATCCAGGGTTTTTCCTGTCACATGGGAAACGTGGTCGAAGTAATTATAAATAAACATCTCCCTGCTGTATTCCCGGGCCACCTGTGCAGCAAGCTGGTGGAGAGAAAGGGGCGGCAGACCGCGCCTGATGCGTTCAACATTGGCAAGATCGAAGATTTGCCGTTCATCCGCCATCTCAGCCTCCCTCATACCCCGGGGGTCATACGCTTCCCCTTCACCCTGTGCGGAGCGGTATTGAAAAAACAGCTCGTACCTGTCCTCCGCCACCGCCCTGTCTTCGAGCCTGATGGCTGTAATTTTATTGTTGTCCAGGGAATCATAGTAGAAGGTAACCATAATCCCCTTGTAAATAAGGGTGGGAAGATACAGCGTATAAATAGTCCTCGTTTCTTCCACGTAAAGACCGTCAGCCGTAGAAAAATGCTTTTTAAGCTCCGACAAGCTGGTCCCCGGCTTCACAGGGCCGAAACGCCATTTTTGCCCGCAGGTATAAATCGAGACTACCCGGCCATCTTTAATTCCTACAAGCAGGTAATGGAGCAAGTCCCGGTTATAAACCCACCAGTTATACCCGTAGATGGTAGGGTCCACCCGGTCCGGCTCTCCCAGCACCTGCAGCACTTTTTCCTCGGTATCTCCCAGAGCGACACCGTAGGTTTCTATGCTCAATCCCAGATCACTGTAGGTGGCAGGACGCTCTTCCCGGAGAAGCCCGCTGACGTTGTCATCAAAACCCTCTCCATAGGCGATGGCGACGGAACGGATCTCATCGACCCAGATAACGCTTGCTCCCAGGCTTTCAGCAACAAATCTCAGGGGAACATAGGCTCTGCCGTTGATAAGCCTGGCCGGCGTCTCCAAAGGGACTATTCTGCCGTTTAAGTGCGCCGTATATGACCCCATAACAAGCTCAATGCTTAGATCTTCCAGGTAAATATAAACCGCTCCATTATCCCCGCGCCACTCTACTTGTGCTCCCATGGCCTCCAGCAGAAATCTGACCGGGACCAGAGTTCGCCCTTTGTCAATTATAAGAGGGACATCCGGGAAAAGCTCTTTTCGGTTTAAAAAGATCCCGATATCAGCCTGCCCGTAAGACACAGCCGAATTACTCGCCGGAGCGCCTTCAATCCGCAAAGCCTGTCCGCATAACAAGAAAAATAAAAAGGCAGTTGAAAAGATAAATAGATTGATCAGGGCCTTTTTAGAGTTCATTACCCTGCCTCCTTCAGATGTTCAGGCTGTAATGCAATAATACAGACGATTTTCTCCGGCCCGATGTCTTCACACTGTTTACGCTTGCATTCCTTTCTCCTACCGGGTGGTACCGATATATAGTGTCTTCTCTTCCAGCGCCACGGGTATGTGATTGGCCATATTATCCAGCAGCTTTAATTTCAAAGTGCTTTCCAGAAAGGGCACTGCTCCCTCGTGTAAGGCAACGGCCTCCATAACAACAAGATGGCTGCGGGGAGGTATTTCCTCCCGGTAACCCAGCGATGTCTGGATATACTCGATCATCCCTTCACTGTTATTAATGCGCTTTATGTAAAACTCATCCCCGGCTTTGTAGGAAGGGTTTTTAAGGTCCTTAATTTCCATGATTTCGGGATTGTAAAAGAAAACAATCTCGTAAGAGTAGATATCCTTGACAAAGGGGGCGGCAATAACTATATCAAAGCTGTCACCTGCCTGTACGCCGTTTCCGGCCGGAAGGAGTACCTCTACGAAATTAACCGGGGTGCCCTCCGACGGAAGGGGCGCTTCGTGATGATCCGTCTCATCGCTCCTGTATTCCAGGTAAAGGATACCCTGCTCCTCGTCCCAGGCCACTTCCTTAATTCCGGCGCCCTGCCGTAAAAAATCCAAACCTACCATCAGGCGTCCCCGCTCAATAAAAGGCGGGCTCGAGGTGCGGTATATTGCTCCGTTTACGGAATAAAGGGGGTTTTGCGGATAAAGAACAATAACTCGTTCAGGACTCCGTAAAACTGCCCTGTTCGCCTCCGCTTCCCAACTTACATCGTATCCCATCTCTTCAAATATCTTCCGCAAAGGGAACATCGGGGTACCGTGCTGCAGGTTCGGTGCAACATCAAACTGCAGGGCTGTTCCGTTCAGGTAAACAGCCGGCGGTGTTGTAACGGCCAAAACTCGGGGATGGATAGCAGACAAAAACTGGGATATCAGTAGAAAAACAACAAAGATTGTGTGGGCGGGGATTTTTCTCCACATATGTAAAGGAATAATCCTGGCGCCTCCTTTCAAATCTGCTATGCCTGTTTTTTCCCATTATAACCTCTTTTTACTGGCTGCACAAATAACATTTGATGGAAAATCCATTTGAAAATGGTCAGCTAGAAACTCAGACCCAGCTCTTTTTCCAGGAAGGACTGCGGGACATAAGTAACCCCGCCGCTAATAGCTACTTTTTGGGAAGCGCTTCTTTTTTCTCCCTCACGGCTCCAGATCAGGATTTTTCTTTGAATATCCAGCCGGTAAAGACGGTTTTCCCAGAAAAAAATGTAGATTCCCGGTTCAGCTCCAGGCTGAATGGTTCTTCCCGTTAAAAAAAGCACCGCCCGTAAAGGTAAATATCTCTCTCCCCCGATTTCCAGGGGAGTCCAGCTTAAACCTTCTGATTCCTGTGCTCCGGGCAGACCGTCCTCCTTAAAAATGTTTTCAGCGGCTCCTTGTTCCAACTTGTAACGTAAAAGCCACAGCGCCGTCTGAAGCTGTTCCTCCCCGGAAGGAACCAGGAAATGCGGTTCTACGCCGCTACCTTCAATGGTATTACCCTGCGGGGAGGCAAATTCCGCCACGGTTAATTTCAGGTAGCCGCCATGTTTAAGCGGCAGGACGCTCTGCATGGTTCCCTTCCCGAAGGATACCTCTCCCACCAGGAGAGCTTTCCGGTTATCCTTCAGGGCAGCGGAGAATATCTCGGCGGCACTGGCCGTTCCCCTGTTGATCAGGACCACGGTGGGATAAGGGCCGCCGCTTTGGTAAGAACCGCTACCTTTTTCCAAAGCATGGATCGCCTGCCAGGAGGTGTCCTTGTCTCTGACCAGGAGCAGGGTACCATCGCTAAAAAGCGAGGCCATCTCCAGCGCCTCATTTAGATAACCTCCCTGGTTGGCACGAAGGTCTAAGATAAGCCCGCGCAGCCCTTCCCGCTCCAGCTCCTCCATAATCAGCTCCATATCCCCCGCCGCCCCTTCTCCGAAGTTATAGATGTGCACCAGGGCAATGCCGTCGCCTGCCCAGATATAATCCACCGCCGGAAGCCTTATTTTTTCTCGTACCAGGGTCACAGTCAGCAGCGTTTCCCGGCGGCGGAGCGTCAGGGTGACCTTTTTCCCCTCTTCTCCCTGTATCAGAGCCACAACCTCTTCCAGGGGAAGGTGGGTCACAGGACTGCCATCCACGGCGATAATCAAATCGCCGCTTTCTATCCCCGCCCTCCGGGCGGGAGAATCCGGAACCACGTTGACCACAGTGATTGAGGAATCTCTCATCTCCAGGTAGATGCCTACGCCGTAAAGAAACCGGCTCAAGGTACCCTCAAAAAGCCTGTACTGCTCCTCACTCAGGTAACCCGAATAGGGATCTTTTAAAACACGACGCAGGCCTTCCAGCGATTTAAGAGGAAAGTGCTCTTCCTCCACGGGATAAAGATAGTAGTTTTTAATATGCTCCTCAATCTCCTGCAGCAGCTCCCTGCCGTCCTGCGCCAGCACCGCAGGAGCAGGAAAGGGAAGAGATGCCGCCAGTACCAGGACAAGTATTAAAACTCGGGCCAAAATTCCATAAAAACGGGTTATTTTACAAATCATCCTTATCCCACCTTTATAAAAGAATACTATCAAAAAAAAGCCGGTAATGGAAGGAAAATATATTGTTAAAGTGAATATAGTAAAAATGGCTCGAACCGGAAATGAAGGAAAATCCAGCCATTAAGCGCCTAATACTAAAACATAATACTAAAAAGAAAGGAATGGATTTACGTGGGAACCGCACTGGATGCCGGAAGCAAAGCAAAGGGAACTCTTACCAAAGACAGCAAAAGCGCCTACAGGAAATTAGCTTTTTCCTGTCTATCCCTCCTTTTTTTCCTGCTTTTAATTATCGCTACACGGGAAGCGGCGACAGCGCAGAGTAAAGATGACTATATTCCTTTCTCCTTCCTGCACATTGATGGCAGAATGCATGCGCTGCAAAATCCCCTGCTCCTCAAAGACGGTGTAACCTTTGCTCCCTTCAGGGAAGTTTTTACCGCTCTGGGGGCTGAGATAGGCTACACGTCAAAATGCGGCCGCCTGCTGGTACAGGCTGAAGTGGAAGGGCACCGCTTCCTCCTGGAAAGAGGAACTACCGCTTTCTATCATAATGACACCCTTCTTTCACTGCCGGAAATGCCTCCCGTAATCAACGGAACACTTTACTTTCCCCTGCGCTTCCTGCTGGAGCAGGCCGGCTACCAGCTGCACATGGAGAAGAGCACTCCTGCCAACAGCGACGCACCGGTAAAAACCCATATTTTCCTGTACCGTTCTTCTCCAGAACCATTAATTGAAGCTGAAACCATAATAGATGATCCGGCTGCCGGAGAAGAAAATAACCCTGCAGGCACCCGGAGCAGGCCGGCGGCCGATTTCGACCCGGCGGCCGCCAGGGTTCCCGTCCTGATGTACCATCACCTTCTTCCTGCCAGCGAATATAGCGGCGGCCACGGATCGATTATCACTGTGGAATCCTTTGCTGAGCAGATGGAGTATCTTTTCGCTTCCGGCTACCGTACGGTTACCCTGGAAGATCTTTATCTTTTTGTTACCGGAGAAAAAAAATTACCTCCCAGGATCGTGGTCCTGACCTTTGACGACGGGTATGCCAGCAACTACCACTATGCCTACCCCATTCTGAAACAGTACCACTTTCGTGCCGTGCAGTTTCCCATTACCGGGAAGGTTAATTTCTCGATCCCGCGAATGACTGAAGAGATGATGGCACAGAGCACGGACGTTTTCGAATTTCACAGCCACAGCCATAACCTGCATTATTATATTGACGATAGGCCGTCTCTACTTGCTGTCAGCCCGGAGACAGCCCGGGAAGATCTCTGCTGCTCCCGTGAACTGTTGGGGTGCTTTGCCTTTGCTTATCCCTACGGTGCTTTTAACGACGAAACCATAGAATTGCTGAAAGAGACCGGCTATAAGATGGCTTTTACCATCCGTCCCGGTTATGTCTGCCCCGGAGATGATCCTTTCCGGCTCAAACGTCTCGGCGTCTATCCCGAAACTACGCTCGAAGATTTTGCCCGGATACTGGAAAATTATGAATAATATGTCCCCCATACATAAAGGTAAAAATTTTTAGAAGGAGAAACCAAGCCACCCTGTCATGCGTCATAATAAATGGAAACTGAAGGTTATCCTGACAAAATTATTAAAACTTCCTTGATAGTAAATTCCAGTCGTAAAGGAAGTACAGGGAAGAAATACATCTAAGAAAGGGTTTTCATGGAACCGATTATCAAGGTAGAGAATCTCATCAAGAAGTATCGCGTGGGCAGCCAGGTGGTACCCGTCTTAAACGATATCAACCTTAATATTTATCCTGGGGAAATCCTCACCATCCTGGGAACTTCGGGAAGCGGCAAGACAACCTTTTTAAACCTGGCTGCCGGGCTGGAGCGCCCCACCAGGGGGAGAATCATCATTGAAGGCCACAACCTGAACAAAATCAGCGAAAAAAACATGGCCGCCTTCCGCCGCAAGTATATAGGCTTTGTCTTCCAGCTTTACAATCTGCTACCCTCCCTGACAGCACTGGAAAATGCCGTTCTGCCGCTGGTCTTTGAAGGCGTCCCGCCCCGGGAGAGGGAGAAAAGAGGTCGCGAGCTCCTTACACAGATGGGCCTGGGTAACCGCCTCAGGCACAAACCGGGGGAGCTGAGCGGCGGCCAGCGCCAGCGTGTTTCCATTGCCAGGGCTTTAATCAATAACCCCAGGATTATTTTTGCCGATGAACCTACCGGCAACCTGGACTCCAAAACAACAGAGGAAATTCTGGAACTGCTGACAACCACGATCCGCGAAAAAGGCCAGACGCTGCTCATGGTTACCCACGACACCGAGGTGGCTGCTTACGGAGACCGCATCGTGGAAATGGTGGACGGAAGAATCCTCAACGGGAACTCTTTTAGAGAGGAGAAAAACAAATGAAAAAGCTTCTTATCGCCATTTTACTAATCTCACTCCTTTTTTTGCCTACCATCCCCGCGATATCGTTTGCAGAGGTTAAACCACCTCGCTTCGATGTTATTAATGTTCGCTTAGACCCTGCCAGTCCCGGCCCGGACGAAGAATTTGAAGCCCACTTCACCATAAGAAATTACGGTAATGTCACGGCCACGGACATAATTGTAGAATTTAACGGCATGGATAACTTCGAGGCCGTAGGGCTCACGAACCGGAAGTTCGTCTCCACCTTTACACCCACTTCTTCCAACTACGTTTCTTTTAATATAAAAAGCATCAAAGGGCGTAAAGATAACAAAATAAGCCTGAACTTTAGCTATAACTACGAATATCCTGCCAAGGACGATGATTGGCAGGTTATCACTGGTTCAGGATCCCAGCAAATTACCGTCTCCCTTCCCCTGCCGGATATTGAATCTGACGGCAGGCCAAACTTTTCAGTGACCAATGTCACACTGGAGCCTACCGCACCGAAGCCCAACGATTTCTTTAATGCCACGATCTTTCTGGAAAATCTGAGCAGCACTGAAGCGCGCAATATAAATATCGAAATCGATGGCCAGGACAACTTTGAAATAGTTGATATTACCAATCGCAAACACCTGCCGGCCTTAAAAAAAGGCACCGCCAACACCCTGGTGTTCAGATTGAAGAATAAAGAAAGCCGTAAAAACAACAGCATCAAGCTAAATTTTTCCTATTACTATGGAGCAGGAACAGAAGCGGAGCAGCAAACTCTTACTGTTAACCTCCCGCTAAACATAAGCGATAATAAAACCAGGCCGCAACTGAAGATTAAATCCTTTTCCCTAAGCCCGAGAGGCAGCGGCGAGGAGAACCTATTAAGAATAACCCTGGAAAACCTGGGGCAGGAACAGGCGGAAAATATTTATGTAACTCTGGACGGAGGCAGTAACATTCACATTATCCAGGATTCCAACGTAATAGTCATCCCTCAATTAGACGGCGGTAAAGAAGTCACCATAGAGCGCATGCTGGGGATTAATGCTGACCAGGGCAAGAAATATTACCCTCTCAATATAAAGCTGGATTATAAAGACCGCAGTGGCAACAGCTACGACTCCACGGAAACGCTGGGAATCTCCTCTTCCTCGCTGGGCTCCGAGGCAGCCGCCACACCCCGCGTGCTGATCAGCAAATATACCCTCTCCGATGAGAAAATACTGGCGGGAAATGTGGTAACGCTCACCCTCTTTATTGAAAACACCCATAGCCGGCCGGTTCACAACACCAAGGTTTCCTTTAAAGTTTTTGAGGTGGAAGACAAGACCGGGAGCACCGTCTTTTCACCGGTAAACAGCAGCAACAGCTTTTTCATCGAGCAGATTCCCGCCCGGACAACAGTTGAAAAAAGCATCGATTTCCTGGTGGACCCCAACGCGGCGGCCCAAACCTACATCATCCCCGTTGCCATTGAGTACGAAGATGAAAGCGCCAACTCCTACACCGTCAACGAACTGGTGAACATCCCTGTAA
Organism: Bacillota bacterium; assembly: GCA_029778075.1. Lineage (GTDB taxonomy): Bacteria > Bacillota > Dethiobacteria > DTU022 > UBA8154 > UBA9862. The sequence continues at coordinate 13,525 of JAKORA010000158.1, forward strand.
CACAGGAGTGCAAGCTCCAGATAATTAACCTTGAAGTGCCGCCTGTGGCCAATATCGGGCAGCCCACCTTCGTCGGGGCTGAATTCGTCAATGTGGGAAAAGCGGTGCTGAACAATTTTATTGTTATGATGGAAGGGAATTTTCCCAAGGAACAGGCCTCCTACTATGTGGGCAACCTGGAAATCGGGGCCAGCGACTTCTACCAGGGCATAATCTATCCCGAAAGCGAGGGGCTCCTTACCGGAACGCTCATCTTTTCCTATATCGATAACAACAACAAGGAGGTCCGGGTGGAAGAGCCTTTTGAGATCAATGTCGAGCCCATGAGGCCCATGGAGCCCTTTCCAGGCGAAGATTTCCCCGGAAAGGATATGCCGGGTAGGCCGGGAGGCCCGGCTTCCGGCAGCAAAAAGATCCTTCTTTACCTTTTACCGCTTGTCGCGGTAGCCTTGGTCGTAGGGATCTTCCTGTGGAGAAGAAAAATTAAAAAGAAAAATGAGGAGTTTCTCGATGCGTAAACGTGATATTATCTTCATGGCCAACAACAACCTGTGGCGCCGTAAGGCCCGGACCATCCTCACCTGCCTGGGAGTGGTCATCGGCACCGCCTCCATCGTGGTAATGCTCTCTCTGGGAATCGGCCTGCGGGTCAGCATGGAACAGAGCATGGCGCAGTGGGGAAGCCTGAACATTATCCGCATCCACCCCGGGATGCAGTACGACCGTGAGGGTAACCCCACGGGGGAAGAAAAACGCCTCACCGACGAAACTATCGAAGAATTAAAGGCCATTAACGGCGTTGTCGCCGTCTCCCCGGCGTACAATGTTTATGGAGAAGCCCGCCTGGGACGGAAGCAGGGTCATCTCAGCCTCGTAGGGGTGGACCCCGCCACAATGGAAGACCTGGAATTTACCCTCTCTCACGGGCGGCTTCCGGCTATGGATGAACGCTTTACCCTCGTCGCCGGCTCCCAGGTCATCAACAACTTCTGGGACGAACGCGCTGCCAGGCAGGGCCGGATGATGATGGAGGGACCGCAGCAGCAGGACCCTGCGGAGTTGCTGGATAAACGGATCCTGGTAACCATCCACAACCAGGCCGATTATGAAAAAAAGCAGAATTTCAACTTTTTCGTAGTGGGAATCCTCGATGAAAAAAACATGGAGCGGGCCTGGGAGGTCTACGGCTCCATTCACGACATTAAGCGCCTGCGGGATTTTATGATGCAGGGAGTAGAAAGTTCACAATCTATGGGGGGCCCCGTAATTGTTGGTATGAGCGGGGGAATGCGAATAGCAAGATCCGTGAGTTCCCGGCAGGGCAGCAAGGACGACCGGAAGGGTGATTACGATTATATTTTGGTGAAGACAAAAGATGTCGGCCAGGCCAAAATAGTCTCTAAGGAACTGAGGGATAGGGGTTATAATGCTTGGTCCATGGCCGATTCTCTGGAAGGGATTGAAAACACCTCCCGCACCATCCAGGCCATCCTGGGAGGCATCGGAGGGATAACTCTCTTCGTCGCCGCCATTGGCATTACCAATACCATGGTCATGTCCATTTACGAGCGTACCCGGGAAATAGGCATAATTAAAGTTATCGGCGCTTCCTTTGGCGACGTAAGAGCCCTCTTTTTAACAGAAGCTTCCCTGATCGGTTTAATGGGAGGAATCCTGGGTCTGGGGCTCAGCTACCTGGCTTCCGGCATTATCAATAAACTGGCTTCCGGCTATATGCAGAGCGGTATGATGGGAGGAGCCCCTTCGGCGAACATCTCTATAATACCTGTCTGGCTGGCAGCCTTCGCCGTGTGTTTTGCCATCATGATCGGACTGTGCTCCGGGCTTTACCCCGCCAACCGTGCCATCAAGCTCAGCCCCATCGTGGCCATCCGGAACGAGTAGGGGTGGCGCAAGGTTGGGGCTCGCTTAGGGGTTCGCTTGAGGCAGGTTTTGCAGCTCAGCTCAGGCTCTCGATTGGCCTTCCCGGCAGAGCTCCTTTGGAAATGTAGCAGCGCTTTGCTGTGGGCGGAGCTCCGAGTTCCGCTCGTAAAGTTCTACGGCTTGCTCAGGCCTCCGACGACCTACCCGGCCAATTCCTACTAAAGTAGGGGTGGCGAAGGTTGGGGCTCGCTCCAGCGTTCGCTTGAGGCAGGTTTTGCAGCTCAGCTCAGGCTCTCGATTGGCCTTCCCGGCAGAGCTCCTTTGGAAATGTAGCAGCGCTTTGCTGTGGGCGGAGCTCCGAGTTCCGCTCGTAAAGTTCTACGGCTTGCTCAGGCCTCCGACGACCTACCCGGCCAATTCC
>JAKORA010000159.1 GCA_029778075.1 Bacillota bacterium
CTGAACTGTTATCAGTATCGCTTTTAGCAAAAATAATGCATTTGACCATGGAAGAATTAAGTGAAAGTCCTGAAAGTGTTAAACTTTTATTTGGGTTGCCGTCGCTTATCTTTATAATTATAGTAGCTGCCTTTGCTCAAGCGCGGCTTCATTATGGTAACAAGTAAAATGTTTAATTTAACAGATTGGGCCAGGTTGCTGTCTTTGAAATTAGACAACCTTTTGGCCCTGGGCGAGGACAAGCGGGAAGTGGTCCAGTACGGCCTGATCGTGCTGCTGTCCAACCTGCTGGGCCTGATGGCGGTATTAACTGCGGCCTGGCTGTTTAAAGTTTTCTTGCCCACGGTGGTGGTGGTGCTGACCCTGTTTCTGCTGCGGCCGGCGGCAGGGGGGGCGCACTGCAGCAGCTCTTTTCGGTGCAATCTCTTGGGATTTATTGTGCTCCCTTTTTTCGGCTGGGCTGCCACCGGGCTGGCCACGCTTGCACCGGCAGTGTTGCTCTCATACCAGGTCTCGGCATTTCTGCTCGTCATCCCGGCTATCTTTGCCCATGCGCCTTTCTATACCCAGGTCAAACCGCTGGTCGAAGCCCGGAAGAAACAGTTGAGGCTGCGCGCCCTGGTTTTGGCTGTCATCCTGTCCCTGCTGTCGCTCCTCTTATTTTTTACGGGGCACCGGGTCTGGAGCGCCGCCATCGCCACCGGCCTCTTCTGGCAGGGCCTGATGCTTTTGCCTTGCGGGTTGAAGCTGGTATTCTTCTATGAAAAGTTCATTGACTTACTTTACAAAAGGAGGTGAGTGATGATGAAGAAAAGACTTATTGCCGCTTTTGCCGCTGTTGTAGCCTTTTTAGCAGTGTTTGTCGCCAATGCTAGCGCCGCTCAGGCCTGTGCTTTCTGGCTTTATGACCCTGAGCTGCCCAACTCCATGAAGCAATAATCGGCAACTTGGCGAACCGGCCGCCGCCGGTTCGCCATGCTATTCAACGAGGTGAGCGAAAATTTACCCGTATCACCACCAGGAAAGAAGAAAAAAGTTTGCCGAACTGGCGCCCACCGTCAGGATATTCTCCATATTGATTGTTGCAATAGCGGTTTTGCTTTATTACCCGCTGTTGTTGACAATCCATACAAATATTTTTTTGCAGTTGACCATTATCATTTTCCTTCTTTTTATTGCCACGTTCGGCCTGGGGTATCTGCGTGAAAAACTCGCGGGTAAAGGCAACCAGGCAATCGTGCTCGATTATGTAACGCTTGCCGGCAGCCTTTTTGTGCTTACCGGCTTAATCTTGATCACCGGTGGGACCACCAGCAGCTTCAAGATCCTCTATCTGCCAACCATTCTTTTTTACACGGTTCGCTTCGGTTTGCGGTGGGGCCTCGCTTCATCCGGGGTGGCGGCCCTGGTCCTGATCGGGCTGAATGTTTACGAC
>JAKORA010000160.1 GCA_029778075.1 Bacillota bacterium
ATAATTTCTTCCTCGTTATATTCTCCGACCAGAAGCACGGTGCACTCCCAGAGGGAGAGCTTAATATTCAAATCGGAGATAAACTCCCGAAAGGCCAGGGCAGAAGGGAGCAGATCAGCAATAGCTTTAATGCTGTCAATGGCAATCAGCGCGGGCTGGAGTTGCTGAACCAGTTCATCGACAATTTCCAGTGTCTGCTTGATGCCTTTGGTTCTGATGATACTGCCGATATCCTGGTAGATGACCGTATCCATAAATGCTTCGCTGTTAAAGAAAGAGAACTCCTGCTGGAAACGAATAACCTTGAATTGGGGTTCGGAAATTGTACTCAAGTAGAGGACGTTTAATCCTGAAGCCCTGTTATAGTTAAAAATAATATTCTGACAGAGAATGGTTTTGCCTGAACCCGGCGAACCGGCGATAAGAATGGTTGAATACCGGGGGATTCCACCCTGTAAAACCTGGTCTAAGCCCCGAATGCTTGTTTTTAAACGCTCCACTTTTACTCCCCTTTCTCCGTTAAAATATCCATTTTCCGGGTAATTTTGTTGGCAATTTCCTCCCCGACAAGCCGGGCTAAAATACAAACCAGCGAGCTGAAAAAATCTTCCAGGATATTTTTTATTTCTTCAGTTTCCATTCCTGAGAGATCATTAAAAAAGATGCCGCTCTCATCAACTTTTATCGCCCCGGCATCAAAATACTTTTGCTTGGACATCCATAAGGCCCTCTGCACAAGGACCATAACTGTATGTACCCCCAGAAGCGGTACGATCTTGTTCCATATTTGTTCGGCCAAATCGTTATAAAGATCAATTATGGCGGGCAACGGCTCACCTTCTTTCTTCTGCGAAAGATGATCTTTGGAATAGCACAATTTATGACATTTTTCGTATATATTATTATAGATGGAAAGTATTACTTATTAAGTATACCAAATTAAGTATATCAAAATATTTTGAAACAAACAATATTTAACTTCTAGGTTTTCTATATATAACTTTATAATTATCGCTGTCCTTAAGAATCCCGGAAAAGGTCTTGAGAACGATAAAAGGCACCTTTCGCGGTGCCTTCCGTGCTACGTCAAATACCGATCACTTCATAAATATATTTTATAAGTCCCTGGCAAAACTGTGCCTTAAAGAGCTTCTCCCCCTTTTGGACTCGAAATTCCGTTTCAGGTCCTGCTGCCTTTCGTCGCTGTCTTTAAGAAACTTGGCGAGCTTGTCTTCAAAAGACATACCGCCTGCCCCTGTAGGACGGGAGTTTCTCCGGGAAGCACCTTTTCGCGGGACTTCTTTTTTCTCTTCTTCCTGGAGAGCACGCCTGATAGACAGTCCGATTTTGCCATCCCCGTTAACAGAGAGCACTTTTACTTTTACTTTGTCTTTTTTGTGGAAATACTCGTTAATATCTTTTACATAAGTATCCGCCACTTCTGAAATGTGCACCAGGCCTGTTTCTCCGTTGGGTAATAGAACAAACGCTCCAAAATTTGTTATACCCGTTACCACCCCTTCCACAATACTTCCCACTTCAATTGACGGCATGTGAAAAAAATATCCTCCTTATTAAGAAAATAAATATATCTATGCTTAGATTATATCTGCTTGCGGTAAATTGTCAAGAGTTCCGGTTTTTCGTTATTTTTTTAACTTTACTCCTGTTCCCCTACAAAAAAGATTATTTCTCCCGGGCGAACCATACCCAGGTGCTTGCGGGCTTGAATCTCCAGGTACTCCTTGTCCTGCAAAAGAATAATTTCCTCCCTTAAACGCTCATTTTCAGCTTCCATACTTTCCACAGCGGACTTTAAATTTTTAAGTTCCTTTTTAACCTGCAGATAGGATATTGTTTGTCCCAGAAACAGGTAAAGGGAAACCATAATACAAGTTATGAAAAATAAAAGGGACAGTTTCCTGGTCAACTCTTTTCTGGAACGGATAGGATATTTTACTATCTTGGCCGCCAATTTTGGAGACTTCCTTCCTGACAAAGGTACCTTAATTTTAATCTATAGATTTCCTTAACAATTAATTCTTTTTTTGTGCAAATAATCCTGCAAATCTGTTTTTATTTTGGCAATTTTTATTAAGAGTGCCTTTACGGCTTTAAAAAATTTTAAAAAATTAAGATAAAAGAGGCGGCTGCATAGGGCGTAATAAATAATAATCCCCAGGAGCAGTGCCAGGAAAACGTAAATTCTAACCTCGCCCCAGTTGGTTATATAAAGAACCCGGAACACGGCCAGAGCGGCAACCAGACAGATAACGAGGTCAACAACAAAAAAAAGCGCTCTGGAAAAGTGGAAAACCTTATGCCATGCCTTGGTCAAATCAAAGGCTGCCCCCATCATCATGCCGGCGGCACTTAAATATAATAAAACTATAAATTGCTGTCCAACAGTTGCGGTAGGCATTATTTAAAAAGCCGCTCGAAGAAGCTCTTGCCCCTGTCTTTTAATCTGGAGCTTCTTTCTTCCGAATAAGCGAACTCCAGGAGAAAACCTTCAATAATCAGCTCGCCCTGTTCCAGGTTCAAGTGTTTAATATGCAGTTCTTCACCCCGCATCGCCAGGAGCCCCTGCTCGGTTTCCAGGATAATTTCCTGATCGTCGAAACTGTCAACGTTTAATACTCCCGAAATCTCAACTTTTTCCCTGTTATCGACCACCAGCTTATGGCGCCCCTGCTGCCGGGAAGTATATTTGCTCTCCTCCATAGGCATACCTCTCCTTCTAAGATCATTATACTGGAGAGGCAGTTAAAATATGCCTGTTGTTAGTCCCATAAAGACACGATATGAATATCTTTATAAAAATAATCTACGATTTCTTCCGGCGATTTTCCTTCCTCGGCCAGGGCACGGGCACCCCACTGGCACATGCCCACACCGTGCCCGTAACCTGTTCCCGACATACGCAGCATGGCTCCGTCAATTTTCATCTCCTCTATAAAAGTGGAGCGCATTTCGGTGCTTCCCAGGCTTAAACGCAAACCAGGGGCGGAAATTTTACAGTCATTGACCAGAAAAGAAACGACACGTCCGGAGGGACCATACTCGGACACCTTAACCTCCTGCACCGGCCCCGGATCTTTCCCTGTCGTCTCCATTACGGCATTTCTTACCTCCTCCAGCGGGAAGCTGGCCGACCAATTTCCTTCCTCCGGCGGAATAATATCCTGGCCGGGGCTCTCCACAATATGTATATAGGGCGGATTGGTCTTAAAAGCAAGGCCTTCGTCAGCAAGCGCTGTTCTTGGCCCGGCATAGGCGTTAAACCAGGCCCTGATAAATTGTTCTTTATGGCAGGCTACCTCACCCCTGGTTATCCTTACGGCTTCCCTGACCCGATCGTTGATATCCTCGGCACTGTAGGCCTGAAACTCCTCAATATCAGTGGAAGCATGGGCACCGCGCTGGGGAACACCTCCGTTCTCCGCGATTTTTTGCAGGGTGAAAGTCCTGGCGAGAATAGCCTGTGCCGCCAGCGCGGCCAGAGGCCACTGCGGATCCATCTCTCCCGCCACCACCCCCGCTATATACTCTTCCATACCCATCTGCTCCACTGTTCCTTTTTCCGCAATATAGACGGAGATAACAGGCTCCTCCCTTTCACCCGCCGCTATCTCGGGAGGTATGGCGGGATGCCCCGTACGGCGGCTGCCGAAGGGGGGCTCGGAAGGCTGGAAATACTCAGTCCGGCAACTGCCCACATATACGGCGATTAAGATAAGGACAACAATCAAAGGGCTGATTTTTTTCATTAAATTACGGTACCTGGACAATTCAACCGCCCCCTTGCTCAAGATAATCCTAGTTTAACACTTGATGGATATTTTATTCAGCCGCCTTATGTAAGTCACTTTTCCGCCGGGGAAAGAATAGGATAAACAAAATATTTTCCAATTATACTATTTTATACCCCAAAAGGAGAGAGCAGCTTTGCCAAGAGAAACCATACATAACGGATGGGAACTGGATATTTATTTCCCCCTTCCGGAGAGGATTAGAAAAAAACCCCGTCGGAACGGAATAACTATGGTCATCGACAAAGGTACGGGTTTAAGGGAAACTTTTGACATCCTGGAGATGTGCGCGGAGTACATAGATTTCTGGAAATTAAGTTTCGGCTCTTCAGCTCTCTATCATCCTGCGATTCTCCGCAAAAAAATTGAGCTGCTGCAATCATTCAATATTATTGTGTTCCCCGGAGGCACTTTTCTGGAAATCGCTCTTATCCAGGGAAAAGCTAATCATTACCTGCACCGGGCCTGCGAACTTGGTTTTTCCGCTGTAGAAATTTCCGATGGAACAATTGAGCTGTCTCCCTGGGAAAGAAGCCGGCTAATTAAAACGGCGCGGGAAAATAATTTGCTGGTACTGACGGAGATCGGCAAAAAGGAAGCCGGCGAAGTTTTTAATCCTGAGTTGATGGGCGAACAGGTCAAAAGGGATCTCGATGACGGCGCTTTCAAGGTCATCCTGGAAGCCAGGGAATCAGGGAAGGAGGTTACTATTTTTAACCATCAGGGAAACATCGAAATGGGAAAAATGAACAAACTTTTGCTCTCCATTCCCCAACAGGAGCAAATCATCTGGGAAGCCCCGCTAAAAAAACAGCAGGTTGACTTTATCACTATGTTCGGCCCCAATGTAAACCTGGGCAATATTCCCCCTGAAGAGATTCTCGCCCTGGAAGCGCTCCGGAACGGATTAAGGGCCGATACCTTTAAACTGTCCCTGGGGGATGAAAAACGAGGAAGCAAAATTTCAAGCTTATAACAGTTTTATCTATGAGTAGATAACTGTAAAGCCTGTGTTTCACCACCAGTTGGATATAAATTAAGAGCTATTTACAGAGTAGGTACAACAATGAACCTGGTAGATCTTATCCTGACCCACCAGCAAATAACGGAAGAAGCTGTAAGAGGCAAAATATGCATTGTCATTGATACCCTGAGGGCCACCAGCACAATGGTAACCGCCCTAAGCCATGGGTGCCGGGAAATAATCCCCGTGGCTTCGGTTCAGGAGGCGCTGGAGCTAAAAAGAAGGCAGCATCAAAATTACCTTCTGGGAGGCGAGGTGGAAGGGCGCCGGCCGGAAAGCTTTGACCTGGGAAACTCGCCCCTGGAATATCGCAGCAGCATTATAAAAAATAAAGGAATCATCTTTACTACGACAAATGGCACCCGGACGCTGCTAAAGCTTAAACCTGCCCGTCAAATTCTTATCTGCGCCCTCTTGAATGCAAAAACTGTGGGAGAGTGGCTGGCCGCCCAGAAAAACGATCTCGTGCTCTGCTGTTCGGGAACAAGAGGAAATTATTCCCCCGAAGATTTTCTAACAGCCGGGCGCCTGGCCGCAGATTTAAAAGCAAGAAATGAGGATTTTTTCTTTTCCGATCTGGCGGTTGCTGCAGCTTGTTTTTATAAAAATGCCGTAAAACATAAAAACGACAAAAAAGCCGTGGTAAAACTGCTTGAGCAAAGCGACAACGGCCGCAGGCTCCTTGAAGCGGGACAGAAGCAGGATATTGACTTCTGCAGCCGGGAAGATATCTTCCAGCTTTTGCCCTTCTACGAAAAAGGCTCAGTAAAAGCGGCCAAAATCCCCGGAGCCCCTGCTTCTATCTCGGCTTCCCTGCACATATAATATGGAAATAGGAAAAGCGGAGAAGGGGCTAACAAGTGAACGGATTTATTTTTATCACCGTCATCTTCATCCTGGGATTGCTGGCGCGCTCCAATTCCCTTACCATGGCAGCCGGACTTTTATTGCTCATAAAAGTGCTCGGCATCAGGAGCCTGCTCCCCCTGCTGGAGGAACGGGGGGTGGAACTGGGATTGCTTTTCTTAATGATTGCCGTCCTCGTTCCCCTGGCTTTGGAAAGGGTGGGAGGGAGAGAAATCCTGCTTACCTTCAGCTCTCTGCCGGGGATACTGGCCATTGCCGGAGGGATTATTGCCACAAGGTTAAACGGCATGGGACTTAACCTGCTGGAGAGCCGCCCGCAAGTTATCCTGGGCCTGGTTATCGGCTCCATTATCGGCATCGTTTTTTTCAAAGGTATTCCCGTCGGGCCTCTCATGGCCGGTGGAGTTGCCGCCTTTTTTCTGTACGTAATTGAGCTTTTTACGCGATGAAATAGAGGGTGTGGCTGCCATGTTCTTAGAAGTAGTTTTTTACCTTTTTGCGGCCAACCTGATGTGGCTGGCAATTTCCGAGCCTGTGCTTTCGCTAAACAGGTTCGACAACTACAGCTATTTCTTTAATAGGCTTCCAGGTTTACGAAAGGAGAAGGTTAAGTAGTGCGCTTTTCCGGGGGGATACCTGTTTCCTGTTTCTTGGCCTCTTCCCACCAGTGGTCCAGCTCTTCCAGGGAGAAAGCGGAATAATCTCCGCCGCGGAGCTGTACCTGTTCTTCAATATATTTAAACCGCCGGATAAATTTGTCCACAGTGGATTGCAGCGCTACCTCCGCCTCCACCCCCAGAAAACGGGCCATATTTACCAGGGCGAAGAACAAATCCCCCGTTTCCTCTTCTATTTTCCTCCTGCACCCCGTATCACAGGCCTCCAGGAG
>JAKORA010000161.1 GCA_029778075.1 Bacillota bacterium
ACGGAGGACATCTCACCCACGGAAGCCGGGTCAATTTTTCAGGAATGTTATACAATTTTGTGCCCTATGGAGTAGACTCTTTCACGGAAACCATAGATTATGTGGCCCTGGAGAAAAAAGCAAAAGAGGTTAAGCCTCGCTTAATAGTGGGAGGAGCCAGTGCTTACCCTCGCTTCATCGATTTTGAAAGGATGCGCCATATTTGTGATGAGGTAGGCGCTTATTTTATGGTGGATATGGCCCACATTGCCGGATTAGTGGCGGCAGGAGTGCATCCCAGTCCTATCCCTTACGCTCATTTTGTTACCACTACCACTCATAAGACCCTCCGGGGTCCTCGGGGGGGGATGATTTTTTGCCAGAAAGAATTTGCCTCTGCCATTGACCGGGCTATATTTCCCGGAACTCAGGGTGGCCCTCTCCTTCACGTTATTGCTGCCAAAGCAGTAGCGCTCCGAGAGGCAATGACTCCTGAGTTTGCGGATTATCAAAAACAGGTGGTTAAAAATGCTAAGGTTTTAGGAGAGAGCCTCAGCGCGCGGGGGTATCGTCTGGTCTCGGGAGGGACTGATAACCATCTACTGTTAGTGGATTTGCGGGGGACAGGGATAACGGGAAAAGAAGCGGAAAAAATTCTGGATGAAGTGGGGATAACAGTTAATAAAAATACTATTCCTTTTGATGAGGAAAAACCCACCGTAACCAGTGGCATTAGAATTGGCACTCCTGCTTGTACCACTCGAGGTATGAAGGAGAGGGAGATGGGAATCATTGCTGAGTGTCTGGATAAGACCCTGCGAGGAAGAAGCGACCCCCGGATTCTCAACCAGGTCAGGAGTCGGGTGAGGGAGCTGTGCCAGAAATTTCCTCTGTATCCCGAAATAGCCAACGGGGAATAAAATATAAACAGGCGGTTTACTTATGGAGAAACTATACTACGGAGGTAGGAAATAATGAGAGAAAAAGTTGAAAAAGCACTGGATCGGATAAGAGGCTACCTTCAGTTTGAAGGCGGAGATGTGGAACTGGTGGATATAGAAGATGGAGT
>JAKORA010000162.1 GCA_029778075.1 Bacillota bacterium
ACCAAAAGTGTTGACATACGGTACAATATAAGATATAATAAAAACAAATAAAAAACGGGAGGTAAAGATGATGGAACTGAAAGAAATGACAAATATTAAAATATTTAATGAGCAAGAAAAGGTTCAGGGGTTTAACTTCCAGCCGGGCTTCGCTGCCCTGGTGGAAGGGGATAAAATCCTAGCCGCTACAAGCGGCTGGGAAACAGGTGGAGGTAAATACCTCTACGTGTATCGCCCGCAAAATGGCGGGTGGATAGGCAGCTGGGAAGATGAAGAAACCTTCCCGGTCCAAGAGGTCCTGGAGGCGATCCAGGACTGGCAGGACAGCGCGGAGCTCTCCCAAGCCCTCAGCTTTGCAGAGGGCAAAAAACTATACCTCAGCAATGAGGATATAGTTTTTACTAACGTCGTTCCCGGTGAAAAGTCCAACAACGGCGGGGAGTATGGGTTTTACACCAGATACTCACCGATTCCCGAATACCCGGGTATTTACCGGGTGTTCACGGAGACCACATGCGACTTTGACGCATGTGGGACCGGGTATCAAGGCATTCGTGCCCTGACAGCCCGGGAGTATCGGAGGCTACGCAAAGCCTCCGATAAAGTGGAGGCAGCTGGCAGTCTGTACTAAGACTGCCTAGCCAAAATAAAATAGCGGGGAGCCGTAACCCCGTAAAAAACAGCTATAAGACGCCGATCGGTGCAATATGCAGGATCGGCGTCTTGTTTTTCGCCAGGGGTCTACGAGGTTTAATAAGAAGAAGACAGGAGTCATCAAAAATGACAGCGAGAGAATTTCTGGAAATGGCTGGCTATGAGGTGAACGAAAGGACGCTGTTTGCTCTAACACAATACGTTGCCGGGGATATTGATTTCTGCCAATTTCCCGATGCCGAAGTGGTGACACAGGATGGCACCCCACTCAATGAATGTGCGGAGGAGCCAGCCCTGTTTCAAGAGTGGAATGAAAACAAATAGGGTGGCGACCTACCGCCAGAAAGGAGTTGTTTGAAATGGCAAGAGATGCAAAGCAGTATAGGGTAAACGTGTACGAAGATGGTGAAGTAATAGCCAGGGTGCGTTACAACCAGAACCTGGACTACTGGGACGGAAGGAACTGGCAGAACGGCGGAGTTGGCAGACACAAGGGTATTACCAAGCTAAAGGATGGCAGGTACGTCATCATTATCGGTAGTGATTGGCAGGGTGAGAGAGATTATGCTTACATTGTGGACGCAGACGAGGCCCTGCAGGAAATCCTCAAGGCGCAGCGGCTTGAACTGCTCGACACAAAGAAATTTGCCGGACTAAAGAAGCTGTACGAAGAAAAGTACCTGCTTGAGGACGATGACGATTTGGAAGAAGAGTCAGAGTGACGGTGCAATCCCCGGTAATGCCCCACCCCACGGGGTGCCGGTCACAAGTCCGGGTAAATGTAGATGGAAAAAAATAAAATATGTTGATTAGCAGGGTTAGGTCCAGTCCCGTGCAAGCCGGGACCGCCTCAAAAGAGGCGCGACGCTCAACCTGCTATAGCAGGAAATAAAAAATAAAAAATGGAGGGGTTTAAATGATGAAAAAATGGATGATTGATAGGCCAATCAATTGGATGAGCGAAGGAGGAGAAAAGGAAGGCATCAGAGGTTTTTACCT
>JAKORA010000163.1 GCA_029778075.1 Bacillota bacterium
AAAAAGAGATGCTATATTTCGCCCGGAAAGCCCAAAAGGCCACCTTTATCTGCCAGGATTTCCGTAAAACCATGGCTAAAGCGAAGCCCGGGGATGTAGTCTACTGCGACCCCCCCTACGTCCCCCTTTCCGGACCCGCCAATTTTACGGAATACAGCAGCGGTGGTTTTGGTTTAAAAGAGCAACAAAAACTGGCGGAAATGGCCGGCAAGCTGGCCGGAGAGGGGATCCCGGTTTTGCTCTCCAATCATGATACCGATTTTGTCCGGCAGATCTACCGGGGCGCGCAGATCACCTCTTTTAAAGTACGACGGTTCATCAGCTGCCAGGGAGACAACCGGAACAAAGCCGGTGAAATCCTGGCCTTGTTTAGGGGGTAAAGTAAAAAGGAAATGAATCAGGGCCGAACAGCCAATATCACTGGTAATACACTGGAGCAAACCGTAGTCGGCACTCTTAACTCCAAGGGTTTTCGACTGGTTAGCTTTAACGATTATTCCAAATATAGGGACAAGAAGGGAATAGACGCCGCCGAGCAAAAATATGGCCGAGAGCTATTGTTACGCAATGTTCCTTTTGAAAGCATCTATGGTCACGCTTCTAAAACAGAATTTTTATTAAGCTCCGCTCTCCATGATAAACTGATCCGCATCGAGTGTAAATGGCAACAGGTTAGTGGAAGTGTCGATGAAAAATTTCCCTACTTATTTCTGAACTGCCTGGAAGCTATGCCGGAACAGGAGATTATTATCATTGTTGATGGGGGCGGTGCTAAACCAGGAGCAATTGACTGGCTAAAAAACACGGTTACCTCTAAAAAATATCGCAACAAATCCAACCTGAATAAATCCATCCATGTAATGAACCTGCGAGAATTTATCATTTGGGCCAATAAAAGCTTTCGTTAAAAAGCAATCATCCGGTGACCGGAGCACCGTCCCCGGTCACCGGAGCATTTTTACGGTCTCCTCTTTCCCGGGTGAACGTGGCGCTGGATCTCTTCATCACCCGGCCGCTCTCCTCTACCGGAGTACGATTTCCTTAATACGCGTTGGTTGTTCCCGGTATGAATACCTTGTCGCCTGTTGAGAATGAGAAGGGCGGGAATTCCTGATTTTACGGTAATATTACGGCAAATTTCTTTCGAGCCATTTGCGTTCTTTGAAAACAGGTGATACGTAAGGCTTTGTGCGTGGTGGGAAAAACATTTTACCCCATGGGGATGCTGTGGGATAAGGGTTCCTGCAAGTCAACCCTGCGGGAATTAGGAAATTGACCCCAGTAAATATCTGACAATTGCCTAGATTAGATCTGTTTGGAATATAACAACATTGTAGGAACATAAA
>JAKORA010000010.1 GCA_029778075.1 Bacillota bacterium
GAAGAAGCATTAAAGCGTACCTTGAAGTTAAGACCGGATCTTTTGCGGAATAAAGGGCTTGCCGCCGAGGAAGCCCGGAAGCCGGATAGCGATTAACGCGCATTAATCAGGCATATTGTGTGAGAAGGTCATTTATGTTATAATAGCAACCGGTGTTTGTAAGCTTGCCTGCAGGTGAAAGGAGTGTACAAGAGATGGATCTGATCAAACAAGTTGAAAATGAGCACTTAAAAGAGCAAATTCCTGCATTTTCTCCCGGCGATACAGTACGGGTCCATTTTAAGGTTGTTGAGGGCAACAGAGAAAGAACACAGATTTTTGAAGGGGTCATTATTAAGCGCAGGGGCTCCGGTTTAAGCGAGAGTTTTACGGTGCGGCGTATTTCTTATGGAGTAGGCGTTGAAAGAACTTTTCCATTGCATTCCCCCAAAATTGTAAAGATCGAAGTAATACGCAAAGGTCGTGTCAGACGCGCCAAGCTTTACTATTTAAGGGAGCTCAGAGGAAAAGCGGCGCGGATTAAGGAGATCGGACACTAACGGGATATACGGGTTGTTTTTCTGCTGTAAAATAAAAGGGGCGGGTTTTGAGCAATGGAAAACGATCACGTTGCCGAGCAAAATAAAGTTATCGATAAAGGGGAGACCCTGAAAAAAGAAATAAGGGAATGGGTAAGGTCAATTCTTCTGGCAGTAGTCCTTGCCGTGATTATAAGGCTCTTCTTCTTTCAGGTAACCGTAGTCGAAGGAACCTCTATGTATCCGACGCTGGATAATCATGAACGGCTGATTGTCAATAAAGCTGTTTTTTACCTTAAACAGCCGGAAAAAGGCGATATAATCGTCTTTAATTATTCCGCCAACCGGGACTTTATAAAAAGGGTTGTAGCCCTGGAAGGGGATGTAGTGGAGATTAAAAACGGGCGGTTATATGTTAACAATCAGCTTAAAGAGGAGCCGTATATCAAAAATTATACGATGGTAGATTTTGGGCCGGTAGTTATTCCCGAGGGACATGTTTTTGTCCTGGGTGATAATAGAAACAACAGCATGGACAGCAGAGATCCATCTGTAGGGTATATTCCTTTGGAAAATATAAAGGGCAAAGCCTTGCTTGTTTTCTGGCCGCCATTTAATATGCGGCTGCTTTAAAATTGTTCGGAAGATTTTCCGGTGAAGGGTATGGAAAAAATACCGTATCCGGGTCTAATGGCTCGGGAAGAGAAAAGATTAAAGGAACATATCAGGTACATGGATCTGGTTTTGGAGGTTCTTGATGCCCGCCTTCCCGTGACCAGCAGGAATTACCGGCTGCAAAAGATGTTGGGAGACAAAAAAAGACTGATCATTTTAAACAAAGCCGATCTGGCGGAGGAAGAAATTACGGGCCGCTGGCTGGAAGTTCTGGCCGGAGAGAAATGGCCCGTTTTGGCTTTTAATGCCCGCAATGCCAGCGGGTTAGAAAAGCTGGAAAAGCTGCTGCTTATAAACAGACCCGTAAATCTGCGGTACAGGCGCCCCCTGAGGCTAATGGTGGTGGGAATACCGAATGTCGGCAAGTCTACCATTATCAACCGCCTGGTACATAAGCTGGCTGTCAAAACAGGCCAGAGAGCAGGTATAACCAGGGGGCTCCAGTGGATCAGGTTAAGGGCCGGATGGGAACTGCTTGATACCCCCGGTCTACTGTCACCACATATTAAAAACGACGAAAGCGCTCTGTCGCTTGCTGCAATTGGTTCCATTGACCCCAAGGTTGTGGAAGAGGAACGCACGGCCAAATGGCTTCTGGGAAAATACCTTGCAAGGGGAAAAAGCTCTTTTTTAATCACTCATTATGCAGTAAGCGATGATTACGACGGAAAAAATGCCGCCGACCTGCTCGTTGACATCGGATTATCCCGGCGCTGTTATAAAAAAGGCGGCGAAGTGGATACGATGAAAGCGGCGCAGCTGGTCCTCAGCGATTTCAGAAGGGGGGCGCTGGGGCGGATAAGTCTGGAAGAGCCGGGTGATTATGAAAAACAATAATAATTTGTCTTTCTGGAACATAGACAAGATTAAAGTTTATTTGGAGCGGCTGGAAGAGCTGTCCCCGGCAGAGCTCCATGCTTTGAAGAACGATAAGAGAAAAGGCGTACAAAAGCTGCTCTCGCGTTACCTGCGGCGCAGGGAAGAAGCACTTGCCGCGAAAAAGCATTTACATACCATGATGATGATGGAAGAAGCTGTTCAAAAAAAGGGTTACAGGTGGATTGCCGGGGTGGACGAGGCGGGGAGGGGGCCCCTGGCCGGCCCGGTAGTGGCTGCTGCGGTGATACTTCAACCCGGAGAGGAATCCCTCTGGGAGGAAATAAATGATTCCAAGCAGCTTTCACCCGCCAAAAGAGAAAAACTTTACCGGGTAATTACGTCACGCGCAGCGGCCTTTGCCGTGGGTGTTGTAAACGCTGCCCTGATCGACCAAATCAATATTTACCGGGCCTCCCTGGAAGCGATGAGCCTGGCAGTCCGGCAACTCTGGCCCCAGCCGGATTATGTTCTCAGTGACGCTTTTACTCTTCCCGGCCTGGATATCCCCCAGGCGGCCGTAAAACATGGCGATGCCCTCTGTCTTTCTATTGCCGCTGCTTCCATTGTGGCCAAAGTGACCAGGGACAGGATCATGGAAAGTTACGACAGGGATTACCCCGGTTACGGTTTTGCCAGACACAAGGGCTACCCCACACCCGAGCATAAAGCGGCGATTAACGAACTTGGTTTTTCTCCTATTCACCGCCGGACCTTTAAATATGATGGGCAGGGAGAGGAGATTAACTCTTGAAAAGACAAATCCCGGGATATAAAAAGAAGCTGGGGGCTCTGGGTGAAAAAATTGCCGGAGAGTATCTTCAGCAAAAAGCAGGTTACAGGATTATCGCCAGGAATTACACCTGCCCCCTTGGCGAGCTGGATATTGTGGCCCTTGACCACACAACAACAGTGTTTGTAGAGGTCCGCTCCGTAAGCCTCCCCTTTGCCGGTTTGGCTGAGGAATCCATTGGCGCTCGCAAACAGAAAAAAATAAGGCAGCTGGCCTCCTATTATTTGAAAGAAAGGGGGCTATACGGGCGGCAGCTACGCTTTGACGTTATGATTCTGCTCTTTGACTCTGAGGGAGAAACTTCCATAGTAAAGGAAATCAAGCATATAAAAAACGCCTTTTAAGTGGTAAAGAAAACAAAAGATAAAAACTGCCGAGGAGAGAAAAAAGTGCTTTCCAAGATCAACACCTGTGCCCTGCTGGGAGTTGAAGGGTTCCATGTATTTGTCGAGACCGATATTGCCGGCGGGCTGCCGAACTTTAATCTGGTAGGACTGGCCGCACCTTCAGTGAAAGAAGCCAGGGAAAGAGTCCGGGCTGCCATTAAAAACAGCGGTTTTGATTTCCCCGCTCAGCGTATAACAGTCAACCTGGCTCCGGCCGATTTAAGAAAGGACGGTTCTGCCTTTGACCTGGCTATCGCCGCCGGCATCCTGGCCGCTACAGAACAGATTCCGTCCGGCTCACTTGGCAACAAAGTCTTTATCGGGGAGCTTTCCCTGGACGGGGAAGTAAGGGAGGTCCCGGGAGTACTGGCCATGGCCGCATTTCTAAAGCAGCAGTGCGGTGCAGGTGAATCGTTACAGTTAATATTACCCCGCGGAAATGCCGTGGAGGCGGCCCTCTCAGGTAGTATATCTGTTATAGGGGTGGCCAGTTTAAAAGAGATGGTGGCTTACCTGCGGGGCGAACTTTCCCTGGAAGAGACAAAGGCAGACCTGACTACAATTTTTAGCGGTGAAGACGAAAAAGCAGCGCCCGATTTCAAGGAGGTAAAAGGTCAGATTGCTGCCAAAAGGGGTCTGGAGGTTGCTGCTGCCGGAGGGCATAACATCCTGCTCACCGGCCCGCCCGGCACCGGCAAAACAATGCTGGCCCGCAGGATTCCCTCTATTTTACCTTCCATGACCCTGGACGAGCAACTGGAGGTAACAAAAATACACAGTGTGGCCGGGCTTCTGCCAAAGGACAGGCCTCTTATTACCCGTAGACCGTTCCGGGCCCCGCATCACTCCGCCACGATCGCCGGGATACTCGGGGGCGGGAGAAACCCCCAGCCAGGAGAGGTGAGTCTTGCCCACCTGGGAGTGCTCTTCCTGGACGAGTTTCCCGAATATTCCCGGGAAGTCCTGGAGGGCTTAAGGCAGCCTCTGGAAGATGGTGAAGTAGTGATTACCAGGGTGGAAACAGCCGTGCGTTATCCTGCCCGTTTCATGCTTGTTGCTTCTCGGAATCCCTGCCCCTGCGGCTATTACGGGCACCCGCGGCGTGAATGCCGCTGTTCTGAGACACAGATTCGCCGCTACCGTATCAAGTCCTCCGGCCCCTTGATGGACCGTATCGACCTGCATGTAGAGGTGCCCTCCCTGGAGTACAGGGACCTGGAAGGAGCGCAGGAGGGGGAAAGCTCCGCCAGCATCCGGAAGAGAGTGGAGAGAGCCCGTGCTCTCCAGCGGGAGAGGTTTAAAGAGGCCGGTATCGACTGCAACGCCTCCATGTCCCACCGCCACATCCAGGAGTTTTGCCCCCTGGACAGAGAAACGCGAAACCTGCTGCGCCGTGCCTTTGATTCCCTGGCTCTTTCCATGCGCGCACACGACCGCATTATCAAGGTAGCCCGCACTATCGCCGACCTCTCCGGCGAAAAAAATATCAGCGCAGAGCATATCGCCGAAGCCATCCAGTACCGCAGCCTGGACCGGAAGTTTTAGGCAGTTATACGGGATATGCTTTTTCCTCATTATTGATGCTTGCCGGCAAGCACTTTTAATATTTCGTCGTATGTTGCTTCCGTTTGCTCCGGGGTTTCCATGTTAAAAATGGTTATCCTCTCACTTGTATGGAGATAAATAAACGGCGGCTTTTGAGTATTGACGAACAGCTTAACCGAACCAAACTCTTCTGTCCGGAAATAGCCTTTCAAGTTTGGTCCTATAGCGGACCCATTGGTGCGCATCACAATGGTAGGCAGTTCTTCTGTCAAGATGACATCTTCAATAAAATCCCATGCATAAACCTCGCCGTACATGCCATGGATCTGTAATCCTTCTTCAAGAAATGTCACCTTCGTAGCCTGGGATGAGAAAAACATCAGAACTCCAACAAAGATTAATATGATGGCGACTATGCCAATGTGCAAGGCCAGTTGTTTTTCGGCCCCTTTGCGCAGTTTTCCATTTTCATCAAAGATATTTCCATCATACTTTTGCGCCTTGACCAGCATGTACACCGTTGTAACACCGAAAAATACAGTGACTGGGGTCATCCCTGGTTTCAGACCCAGGGCATAAAGAATGCCCATTCCGATGAAAACACCACCGTTGATATAGAAATAAACCCCAATCAAGCGGCCAAGGGCTTCCGTATTTACATTCTTCTTTTTCTCCCTTGGCATGGTGTTATAGCCTGCGATAAGGAAGTACCATTTACATACATGTACTGCCAGCCCAATGGCTATGAAAAACACGCCAAGTATCAAATAGAACCACATGATGAACCTCCGGCATATTGATATTATATGCTCTATTTATATGCTCTATCCTACATTGTCCAGCTCTTGAACTGCTATGTCTCCGAGTTTCTCTCTGCCGTTTGCCAAAAAGCTTGTAAATTGCCACCTTAATACTTAATAATAGTAACTTTCTGATTAAATCTTCACTTTGTAAGTGTTTCTTGTAATCATTATAATACAATTCGTCCCATTTTTCAAAAATACATGCCGCAATGTTCTCATTGCGACAGGTCGATTTACCACTAATTAAAAAAAGAAAAGGGTCAAACCCAACATTGAATTGTTGGGTAACCCTTAGAGAAAACAAATGCTTTATATTCACGCTCTTGGATGACTCGATGAATAAAATGTCTGATATAACAATATGGCTCAGTAATCCCCTTCAATTAGTTGACAGGCCCAGGCACCATATATTTAGAAGAAAGAGCCTTGAGTCTGGTTGTTGCCATCTGCGAATACAATTGTGCCTTAGCATAATGCGATAATGCTTCACTCCATAAAGCCACCTGTTCATTAACAGGTCTGCCTTCAATTTTGGCCAAATAAGCAAAGCCTGCCCTGTCCATACCGCGCTCATATTCTATCATGGCTTCATCCAGCATTTCCCTAATTGACTGGGCAACTAAAAATGTCAGATATGGGGCGTTCCTGTTTAACTCTTTAGCAAAAAGATTCCTGGCCTCGGAGTAGAATTCGAAAGCTGCCTTATCTGCGCTTTCTGTAACTGTAACAGGGTCATCAGCTAATTGCAGTTTTACGTATTCGCCCGTCGCACCTCCCGGCAGGCCGATACCACTGGGGGTGCCTACCTGGAAATATGCTATTAAGTCAGCTGGGAAAAAAATGCTTTGCGTTACGCTTTCGGGGAAATTGTTCAGCACATTGGGTGACTCTGGCTCATTGTAATGCCACTTCTTCGTGTCAGCATCGTACCAATCATCGGATTGATACATTTTTTTTGCAAAATCGAAATCAATTTCGCCTTTCTCAGCGGCAGCCTTAACATACTCCCAAGCGGTTGCATACCGATTGTAAGAATTCGCCATCAAATCAATATAAGGCGGTAAATTGTGCTCTTGCAGGGAAGGATTTATTAGATGGTTTGTTTGTACCAGGAATTCAGACGTTTCACCTGCATCGCCGGGCACCCTTGTCGCGAAAACATGAGACATACTTTCAAATACAGAAATATTTCCGGTTGCGTCGCTCGTTACAAAGGCTCCCGTAACTCCTGCCCGCGGGGTTTTTTCTAAATATTCATAAGCCTCAATTGGTGACTTACAATATTGATTTAAATAATGAAAGTACACTTCAGTTACAACTCCCCAAGCAGGTGGTCCAAATTGTGCCGTTAATACCCAGGCAAAGCCTGAACTGTTCATTCCCGAGTTTTGCACTATTGCGCCGGCATAAGGATTCGCAACAAAGCTGTGACCTTCATCAGGGAAAGCAATTAAAATAAGACTATGCATTGTCTCAATCGGCACCATTTTGCTTATTGATACAATGGGTTTGCCATCTTTTGTAGCACTGCCTGTTGCTGCAAAAGCATGGCAGGAATGATATCCCTCAGCAATTGGTATATCTGACATCGCCAAAGAGTTCTTCACCCCAGTTTCAGCTGGGTACGGAGCATCAGGACGGCACCACATTTGCGCAGGGTATACTGTGAGCAAGACAAGATCAAGGTAACTTATATCATACCCTTTTTTCTTTAGCCCTGCTTGCATTCCTTCCAGCCACTTTCTAAAACCGGGGTCATATTTATCCGCGTAGTACGACCATACCTTCATATCA
Organism: Bacillota bacterium; assembly: GCA_029778075.1. Taxonomy (GTDB): domain Bacteria; phylum Bacillota; class Dethiobacteria; order DTU022; family UBA8154; genus UBA9862. The sequence continues at coordinate 7,391 of JAKORA010000010.1, forward strand.
TTGTATGTAGTTTCTTCCCCAAATACCTTTATTACATTGCTCTTTAGAATTGCCAGATTGCGATAAATTAAAGGGGCAGCCTGCTCACCATACTGATAGCCCATCTCATAGTTAGAGCCGGACACTACGATCACTGGCGGCATGGCTGACGTATTCTGAGCAGGTGGTACATCTGAAGGCCATGTGGCAGCAGCAGTTGGTACAGACCAAACCAGTAAGCTTAAAATGAGTAACATACCCAGCAATACAGTCAATTTCCTTTTCATATTAAGCCTCCTTCTTTATTTTTTTCGACTAGTCATCCATATTATTTGGCTTAAATTTATCACCTCTTTCTATAAAAAGTTAATAACTTCTCCCGCTTCCAAAGAACTATATTGGTTTCAATTGATTAGTTCGCTGCATTTTTAAAAAAACCTGCCAATATACTCAATATTGCCAATTTTAATTATAGAAATGAGAATCAGGCAAGGCTTTACCGATTCTTCTTCATATGGGTCGTTATTATCTTTGCCGGTGAATGCTACGGTATCTTTCATCTGTAAGAGTTGGCTTTTTTTCCAGGAATTAGGGTTACAGCCCGTAATATTATTATTATGTTGATAAAGTTGTTGCTTGTTTTAAAGGCAGGTAACAACCTTTTCAATTCTGCCAAAAATAATATGGTTAGCTCCTTTTCCGGTTTTCATCTTCTCCTGTGGGCAGCGGCACATATTGGACCGACGGCCTCCCTTGCGCCGGCTGGGGATAAAGGTTCATAAGGGTGTAAAATTCTCCGGGCATTTCTGTAGAAATTGGTAAGCCGAGCTCTCTAAGTATATCGCTGGTTAGAGGATAATCGTGGGTCCATTTCCCCATACTGAGTGTATGGGCTACTTCTCTGGCTCTGGCATCGTCCATGTGTTTAAGCAGGAGCCGGAATACGGTATCTTCAACCTGCTTGACGGCCTTGTTGGCTATATCTGCCAGAATTAAGGTCTGGTCGTCTACCCTGTTTATATTTTTTAGTTCCACCGCTTTGAGTATGGATCCTGCCGGGTATTTCCCAATCTGGGGATCAATCGGCCCTAAAACAGCATTATCGTCCATCACAATTTCGTCTGCGGCCAGAGCGATTAAGGTGCCCCCTGACATAGCATAATGCGGAACAAAAACAGTTACCTTGGCGGGATGCTTCTGCAAGGCGGCTGCAATTTGCTCGGCAGCCAGAACCAGGCCGCCCGGGGTATGCAGGACAAGGTCAATGGGGACATTGTCAGGGGTAAGGCGGATTGCCCTCAGTATAAGCTCAGAATCTTCGATGTTAATAAAGCGAGTAAGGGGTATGCCTAGAAAACTTAAAAATTCCTGCCGGTGTATAAGGGTTATGACCCGTGAAGATCTTTTTTTTTTGAATTAAGCGTAAAGTTTTTAAACGGGCGCTATTGATGCGCTGCTGCTTGAGAACAGGTAAAAAAGCGAAAATTAAAATCAAGATCCATATTATCTGGATAATATTCATGGAGTTTTTATCCTGTTACAGTATTTTTTATTCATTGTTATTATCTCTTTTTTTTAAGAAACTATTTAACCAATGTCTGTACTTCTCTATAAAGTGGTTAGACGAACACCAAAGGATTGGAAATACTGAAGCGCCTTTTGATTTTACAGCAACCTTCCAGAGTACGCTTTAAGGAAAATTATACCCTTGGCAGGTATTTTTTAATAATATGACGAATCATATTTACTGAAAAAGCAAGAATTTTGAGGATACGCTTGAAAGGGGAGTAATTTAGTGAAGGTAAAAGGTATAGAGAAGTATTGGAATCCTGTCCTGGAGACTTTGCCTCAGGAGCAGTTGCGAAAGCTACAGTTTAAAAAGTTCAAGCGCATCGTGGAATGGGGGTACAATAATTCCAAGCTTTACCGCCGGATTTATGATAAAGCGGGTTTTAAGCCCGAAGACCTCAAGGAGTGGAAGGATATCGCCAAGGTGCCTACTTTACAGAAAGAGGATTACCGCGAAGCGCAGGCCAAGGAACCCTGGCCATACGGAGACAGTCTCTGCGTCCCCCTACAACAGGTTACCGAGTATCACCAGACCAGCGGAACTACGGGTCAGCCGGTTTATCAGCCGGATACATGGCAGGACTGGGAGTGGTGGAGCGAGTGTTGGTCCTATATTTTGTGGGCTCAGGGTTTCAGGAATACTGATCGGGTTTTCATTCCTTTCGGCTACAACGTTTTTGTTGCCTATTGGGCAGGTCATTATGCCTGCGAGAAAGTTGGCTGTGAGGTTGTCCCCGGCGGTATTCTGAATACAGAAGAAAGGCTTTTAAAAATGAAGGAGTTGCGGGCTACGGCAATGATGGCCACTCCTACCTATGTTTTGAGCATGGCGGATGCCTGCCGCAACAAGCTAGGCATGAACGCCAGGGATTTAGGTGTCCAGCGTATTCTTTGTGCGGGAGAGCCAGGGGCCAGCGTTTCTACCACCAAGCAGCGTATGGAAGAAGCATGGGGCGCCAAGGTATACGACCATGTGGGTGCTACAGAGATCGGGGGATGGTCCTATGAATGCGCCTCTCAGCCTGGTGGAATACATCCCAATGAGGCCTTTTTCCTGGTTGAGCTTGTCGATATTGAAAGCGGGCAGCCCATTGAGGAGCCAAACAAGCCGGGCAAGATCATCATTACCGCTTTTGACCGCATGGCTCAGCCCTGCATCAGGTTCGATTCAAAGGACGTCAGCATGTGGGGAGAACAGTGTGACTGTGGCCGTACTTTCCGCCTGCTAAAAGGCGGTATACATGGGCGGGTAGACCATATTACCAAGGTTAAAGGAGTACTTTTTAGTCCTTTTTCCGTGGAAGAAGTTGTCCGCGGGATACCGGAACTGGGTGATGAATATGAACTTATCGTTTCCAGGAAAGGCGATACTGACGAAATTACTCTTAAAGTTGAGCTGGACCCGAAAGCCAATTCTTCGAAAGAAGCTGTCATGCCTAAGTTGGCCAGGGAGTTGCGCCTGAAGACTAATCTTGCCTATAAAATCGAGTTTCACCCGTTTGGGAGCCTGCCCCGCTACGAAATTAAAGCTAAGCGTTTCAAAGACCTTCGCAAGCCCGATTAACAGGAATAAATGAAATTACCATTATATGCTGTCATATTATACGCTCCTCCAAAAAAAGTATCTGAAAAGTATTTGAAGGGGCGTTTTTCTATAACTTGAACCTGTCAAGGAGCTTCAGTAGATGATAAGATAAGCTTTGATGTTGCTTGTAAAAAACCGGGGCAGTTACATCTTTCATAACTCCAGACCGTATTGCTGAAATTATGAGTAAATTTCAAGATTGAGAAAATTTTTCCGAATCTATATTTTAAAGAAGGATTTTTAAATATAAAATAGAATTTTTGGTTATGCATTGATATACATAACGGGTGCCAGAATGTAATTTCTATTTTTTATTTTTGTTAAACAGAAATACCGATATTGCCTCCCGTTGCGGAAAGGGGGTTTGATAAGTTTGTTTATTTGACTATCGCATTTTCTGGGCGAGAAGTGCAGTTGTTTATTTTAGTAAGGCGGCGGTGGCGGTAGCGATGAATACATAGTACATAAAGACAGTTTCTGAGCAATATGGCCAAAAATGAAGAAGCTCCACCAGTAAGTGTAATCTATTAAAAAGGCCAGTGTTGAAGTTCAGTTCTTGAGAAATAAGAATGGAGGTATCAAATTGAGAGTACAACTTACAATCAACGGTATTCCCCGGCAGGTGGTTGCCGATCCCAAGTTGACCCTGCTTGACCTGCTGCGGGATGTGCTCCATCTGACCGGCACCAAGCAATCATGCGACAAGAAAGGCCAGTGTGGAGCCTGTACAGTGATCGTCAACGGCAAAGCGGTCAGATCATGCTTGCTCAAAGTTGCGAACCTTGAAGGTGCCGAGGTCATTACTGTTGAGGGCCTGGGCACACCGGAGAACCCGCATCTGATTCAGGAGGCATTTGTTCTCTCCGGCGCCATCCAGTGCGGTTTCTGTACCCCCGGCATGATTATGGCTACAAAGGCGTTGCTGGATGCAAACCCGGATCCTACCACGGAAGAGATCAAAAAGGCCCTGCGCCACAATTTATGCCGCTGTACAGGATATCTCAAGATTATCGATGCCGTCAAGCTGGCCGGGCGATTTATCCGGGGCGAAATTTCACCGGATGAGGTGCGCCCCGATCCGGATGGTGCCAAACTGGGAGTCTCACATCCCCGGCCTTCGGCGCTGGCCAAGGCCTGCGGAACAGCACAATTTACGGCGGACATTATCATTCCCGGCGCTCTGGAGCTGGCGACTGTGCGCAGCCCCCATCCCCATGCCCTGATCAAAAAGATCGATTGCTCAGCAGCTTTGAAAATGCCGGGAGTAATCGGGGTGATGACGGCAAAGGACATCAAGGGCACCAACCGGCTGAAGGTAATTTTCGCCGACCGGCCTGTTATTTGCGAGGATAAGGTCCGTTATATCGGCGACCCCGTAGCGGTCGTCGCGGCGCTGACCCGCGAACAGGCGTTGGCGGCGGCTGAGGCTGTAGAAGTGGAATATGAACTGCTGCCGGTCCTGAATTCGCCGCAGGAGGCCCTGGCCGAAGGGGCGATCCAGGTTCACGGTGATCCGCCTAACTTGTGTTACACGCAGCGCCAGATCAAGGGCAATGCAGAAAAGGCCCTGGCGGAATCGGCTGCAGTTGTTGAAGGCCGTTTTATCACGCAAATAAATCACCAGGCACCGCTGGAGACGGAGGCGTGCGTGGCCTACTTTGAGGGCGAAGGCGAAGACGCCCAGCTTGTGGTTATCGGGCGCAGCATAGATATCCATCAGCACCTGGCGATGCTCCAGGAGGCCCTTGGCTGGGAAGATATGCGCTATATAGAGGCTTATTCCGGCGGGCAATTCGGCATCAAGGCCGATATCACCTCCGAGGGCATAGCCGCCGCGGCTGCATTGCACTTCAAGCGTCCAGTCCGCTATATTCCTACTCTGACCGATTCACTGCTGATGACACCGAAGCGCCATCCCTTTGACATGAAAATTGCCCTCGGTGCCGACAATGAGGGAAATCTCACTGCACTTAAAATGGATATAACAGTGGACAACGGTGCATATAGCTCTATCGGGCCCATTGTTGTTGACCGTGCTTTCCTGATGCTGTCGGGTTCGTACAACATACCCAATGTTCACGCACTTGGTCGCCTGGTTTATACCAACAATCCCTGGGGTTCAGCAGCGCGCGGTGCCGGTCCTCCACAGGCCCATTATGCCCTCGAGTGTGCTGTCAACATGCTGGCGGATAAGATGAATATCGATCCTTTGGAGTTCCGTTTGTTCAATTCCCTGAAGCCGGGACAGACGAAATCTACCGGCAGCGTTGTTGAACAATGGCCTTTCCCTGAGCTTTGTGAAGCAATGCGTCCTTACTATGAACGCAGCCGCCGGGAGGTCAGCGAGCATCAAAGCGGGACCGTGCGGCGGGGTATCGGGCTGGCTGCCGGGGCTTTCGGTGTCGGCGGCCCGGGCGATCAGGCTATTGCCGCGGTAGAACTTAATGACGACGGCGGCGTGACCATCTATGCAGCTGCAGCCGACCCCGGTGAAGGCAACGATTCGATGTTCACCCAGTTGGCTGCCGATATCATGGGGCTGCCTTTGAACAAAATTCGCCTCTCTACCAGGGATACGGAGCAGACCACCGCTACCGGTCCGTCTGCCGCCAGCCGTATCACCTATATGGTGGGCGGGGCGGTAGAAAACGCTCTCGGCAAGCTTAAACAGGCCATGGAGGAAACAGGAGCAAAAACACGTCAGGAACTCGAACAGGCCGGGCGTCCAGTTCGCTATATCGGCACCAAGGCTACCCTTGAAAAAGGCCCGGCTGACCCTGAGACCGGTCTGGGGCCCTCTTTTGAATCCCAGATACATGCCCTGCAGATGGCCGAAGTAGAGGTAAACACGGAAACCGGTGAGGTCAAGGTCCTCAAAATGACCACCGCGGTGGACGGCGGCCCGGTAATCCATCCGCAGAACTTTGAAGGCCAGCTTGAAGGCGGTGCGGATATGGGTGCAGGCTTTGCCCTGCGCGAAGAGTACATTGCCGGGCAGACCAGGGACTGGGTAACCTTCAAGTTTCCGACCATCCAAACAGCCTTTGAACACAAATTGATTATCAGGGAAACGCCGAGAGTACGGGGTACACATAAAGGTTCTACCGGTGTGGGCGAAATGACGATGGTTCCGACCGCTCCGGCTATCATCAGTGCCATTAAAGATGCTATTGGTGTCTGGATCTATGAACTGCCGGCAACACCTGATAAGATCAAAGCGGCTCTGACTCAAAGAAGCTAAGCGGGAGGAAAAACGGTGAGCAGTTTTGAACAATCGGGTAGCCCCCCGCGTAAGTACATTCGTTCTATTGCCGGACGCGATGTGATGTTTGACCAAGAAGGTTTCCTCTGGCAACCCGATGATTGGTGCGAGGAGATTGCCGAGGTTCTGGCCCGTGAGAGCGGTCTGGAATCTCTCGGGGAAAAACATTGGCTAGTGCTTCGCTTCCTGAGGGAATTTTATTACAATAACGGAAGGGCACCGTTGAACCGCCACCTCGCAAAAGGTACAGCGCTGAGTTTACTTGAAATCGAGAAACTTTTCCCGGGGGGAATCAAATACGGTGCCCGCCGCATTGCCGGATTACCCAATCCGAAGAAGTGTCTCTAAGCTTTTAAGGAGTGGTGCCATGGACAACAGCATAATCTACCTGGACAACGCAGCTACATCGTTCCCCAAACCCCGGGAAGTGCTCGAAAAAATGGTAGAAGCCTATGCCCGCCTGGGGGTATCACCAGGCCGGGGTGGTTACGACCTGGCAACTGAAGCTGCTGAACTTGTCTTTCAAACAAGGCAGAAATTGGCCCGCTTCTTTTGTGCTCCAGATCCGGAGCGGGTGATCTTTACGGCCAATGCGACAGATGCCCTGAACATTTTGATTCAGGGCCTGATCCGTCCAGGAGATCACGTTGTTTCCACACGGCTTGAACACAATTCCGTGCTGCGACCCCTGTACCATTTGAGAGAACAAGGATGGATAGAGTACGACCTCGTTCCCTTTGACGGAAAGGGTTATGTCGACCCGCAGGAAATAAAAAGGGTTATCAGACCCAATACCAGGTTGGTCATAGTTTGCCATGCCTCCAACGTTCTCGGTACCGTTCAGCCGGTAGCGGAGATAGCCGGTATATGCCGTGAATGCGGAATTCCCCTGTTGCTGGATGCCGCACAGAGCGCGGGGCATCTTCCCATCAATATGAGCGGCTGGGGCATTGGTGCGATCGCTTTTACCGGCCATAAGGCCCTACTTGGTCCGAGCGGCATCGGAGGACTGATCCTTTCCCCCGAGTTGGATGTCCGAGCAACCCGTTTTGGCGGAACCGGTATCGAGTCACGCAGCCTTGTCCATACCCAGAGCTTTCCGCATCGACTCGAAGCCGGTACACTTAACCTTGCCGGTATTTTTGGCCTCTCGGCCGGGCTGGATTACTTGGAGCAAAAAGGTTCCGGTCAACTTCAGCAACGGGAAATGGCTTTGATCCGGCGCCTTTACCAGGGCCTTAGCTCCGTTCCCGGAGTAGCAATTTACAGCCCACCTCCCACCGAACAGAGCGTGCCTGTGCTCACGTGCAACATTAAAGGGATGGATTCCGGGGATGTGGGCGACATCCTGGACGGCGACTATGGTATCGCGGTGCGGACCGGTTTGCATTGTGCGCCTTTTGTGCATGTGGATTTGGGGACAGATGCCACCGGTGCGGTTAGGTTCAGCCCCGGTCCCTTTAATACGAACGAGGATATAGATCGGGCTATTGAAGCGCTGGCAGCAATTGCTGCATATCGCTAATCCTTTTCAGCCAGGCGAGCCGTCACAAGGAGATTTATCCAGGTGCATTTAGTAACGAATATGTCGAAGCGAGGTTAATGATTACCAGCGGTTAAAACAATCCCGCAAAGGCCTTAAGAAGAGGTCTGTTGCGGGATTGCTGTTTTGCCGTGTATACTGTGCTGGAATGCTCTTTTTGTATACCGTAAGGATTTTCTTCATGACTAACCCGCCTGAGTTTCTCCGCAGTGTGCCAAAGGTCATGACCTGATTGTCCAATAATGGCATGGTGCTGACAATTCTAATCTCCTGGAACGAGTTTGTGGAACGGAATTATAGCCCGTGGAGCAGGAAATAAAAAGAATTTACCGAAATAATTTTATTATAACGAAATATTAATTACTTATTAAATTTAACGCAGGGAGGTGTAATGGTTTATGGAAGAATATGGCATTTCATTGAGTGAATTTAGCTCTGCCCATTATTCAAACGACAAGGAAATTACCAAAATATTGGAAAAAAACTGGAGGCATTTTATTACCCACGGAACAGCTAGCATACCAATGCGTAAAGAAATTTTACGTTCCTGGTTGCGTTGCCGTGAAAACTTTGTTGATCCTTACAGGGGATACAATAACAAGATTTTAAGCCATGATGAACTTAAAGACCGTTATCATGATGTTCAGGAAATGATTAACGTGGCAAAACCTGTTATGCGCTCCCTTTATAATTCGATAAAAGGATCCGGTTATATAATCACTATTAACCATAAAGACGGCATAATCATGGAGCTGTTAGGTGACATGAACATCCGCCGGCTTGCCGAATCTCTAGATGTTGTCCCCGGAGCCAGTTGTGATGAAAATATAGTAGGTACTACCGCGCCAGGTATCAGCTTGAAGGAAAAAATCCCTGCGCGGGTTGATTATAAAGAACACTATTGTGAGATTTTTCATTACCTCTCTTGTTCAGCAGCACCAATTTTTAATCCCCAAGGTGGGCTGCTTGGTTGCCTGGTCTTATGTAGCACATATGACAAAGCTCATCCCCATACGCTAGGCCTGGTTATGGCAGCAGCCAAGAATATAGAGGGAGAGATATGCTACCGGGCACTTCATAACAAGCTAAAAAAAACCTATCATTACATTGATACAATAAGTAACGCTATGTCCGAAGGGATGATCTCAATTAATTCCCAGGGCGAAATTATGCATATTAACCGGCAATGTGCTGATATGCTGGGCACTTCTATTTATGAATGCAAGGGAGCTCCGATTGGTAAAGTAATAAATAATGCTGAAACCCTGACGGGGCTTTTAGCAAAAAATCAAAAGATTAACGATAGGGAGTTGACCTTGGTTACAAAAAAGGGAAAAACAAGAGTTAATACAAACATCACAGTGCTTGAAGATGAAAGCAAAGATACAGTTAATTATATAGTTACATTTAAAGAGATAGAAAAAGTGCAAAGTACGGCAAACAAAAAAGCCGCGTTGACTGCCAGTTATACATTTGATGATCTTAAATTTGTTAGCAAAAAGATGCAAAATGTTATCGCCTGTGCCCAAAAGATCAGTGAAACAGATTCTACAGTACTAATTGAAGGAGAAAGCGGAACCGGCAAGGAAATACTGGCACATGCTATTCACAATTATAGTAGCCGGCGTAACAAACCTTTTGTGGCAGTAAACTGCTCTGCTTTACCTAAGGAGCTTATTCAGAGTGAGCTATTTGGTTATGTCGAAGGAGCTTTTACCGGTGCCAAAAAAGGAGGAAAAGCGGGCAAGTTTGAAATGGCCAACGGCGGTACTATTTTCCTGGACGAAATTGGGGATATGTCGCTGGAAGCGCAGGCCAATATGTTAAGGGTTTTACAGGAAAAACAATTAATGCGCATCGGGGGTAACCATAATATCGAGTTGGATATCCGGGTAATTGCGGCAACAAACAAGCGGTTAAAATTCGAAGTAGAAAAAGGTACTTTTCGTCCTGATTTGTTTTACCGGCTTAATATTTTGACTATACAGGTGCCGCCGCTTAGGGAAAGGAGGGAGGATATCCTTCCCCTGGCCCGGTATTTTATAAAGAGACAATGTTTAAGTCTAGGGCGTCCTCAGGTTTTTCTTTCACCAGAAGTAGAAGAGATCTTTCTTTCCTATGATTGGCCAGGGAACATTCGGGAACTGAAAAATATAATTACTCGTATTATTATTATATTGGAAGGAGACAAGATCACTCTGGATGTTCTGCCCAATGAACTGCTCAAGGTAAAATCCGCTAAAACCGCTCCAGTGGTCTCTTTGGAGGAACTGGAAAGGAAAGCGATCATCGACGCCCTAAGCTATTATAATAATAATATTTTAAAATCAGCTAAAGCACTTGGTATTACGAGGGCTACGTTATATAAAAAAATCAAGAAATTTAATATTTGCTAATAAGAAATATGTTGGCTGCGGCAGGTTGTATAATAATTAAACAGAATTGGCTTTGTTTATAAAAGACTGCTTAATTATTAAACACTATTATAGCAAATTGTATCTGAATTGCCTAAAATAAGTACAATCCCATTATTAAAAACCTATATACTATTTAATAAATATTACTCAGTCCTTCTGCAAAGGGCTGTTTTTTTTGGAATAATTCTTTTTAAATTGGCATGATTATTGCAAGATCAAACTTTTGAATTAGTTAATCAGATAATTCCAGGAGGATTTTAATTTAAATGCCAGCCAAAGTATTTGCTTTTCCAGGCCGTTATGTGCAGGGCAATGGAGTAATAAAAACAATTGGTGAACAGGTTAAGCCCCTGGGCAACCGGGCTATGGCCATCTGTGGTAAGACAGCCATGTCCATTTTACTAGATACGCTGAAAAACTTTGAAGAAGAAGGTATTTTTACCGTTTTTGAACAGTTAAAGGGTGAATGTTGTTTGGAAGAAATTAACCGTATTAAAGAGCAAGCTGAAAAAATGAAAGCAAACCTAATTATCGGTGCCGGCGGAGGAAAAGCAATTGATACGGCGAAAGCGGTCGCTTATTACTTGAAGCTTCCTGTGGCTATTGTGCCGACAGTTGCTTCTACTGATGCTCCATGCAGCGCACTTGCGGTAATCCATACTCAGGAAGGCGCGGTAAGTGATTTAATGATACTTCCGAAAAGCCCCGATTTGATTCTTGTTGATACGGGGATTATTGCCAAGGCTCCTGTACGTTTGTTCGTTTCCGGTATGGGGGATGCTTTGGCTACCTGGTTCGAGGCTGACTATAGTTCCAGGGCTTATGCCAAAAACATCTTAGGAGGAAATTCGACGGAGGCTGCCCTTCATTTAGCCGGATTGTGCTATAGGATATTGCTTGATTGCGGGCGCAGGGCAAAGCTTGCTGTAGAAAAGGGCGTGGTAACGGAAGATGTGGAAAAGGTTGTTGAGGCCAATATTTTGTTGAGCGGCTTGGGATTTGAAAGCGGTGGCTTAGGCGCCGCCCATGCTATTCATGATGGATTAGAAGAGGCCCTTGAGGAAACGCGTTCCTTTTTTCATGGAGAAAAGGTGGCTTTTGCAACTTTGGTGCAGTTGGTGTTGGAAAACAGAAGCAATGAAGAACTGGAAGAAGTGTTAAAATTTTGTCTATCTGTAGGTTTGCCCGTAACGCTCAGGCAAATCGGGTTAACCCGCCAGACCCCTCCTGAAAAAATAAAAAGGGCGGCGGAGCTGGCCTGTGCTGCGGGGAAAACCATCCATAACGCGTCATTCCAGGTAACACCTGAGAAGGTTTATAGCGCTATCCTTACGGCTGATGCCATTGGTAACGATTATCTTGTCAATTAAAGGAGGAGGGAAGGAATGGCTTATACCGAACAGTCGGATTCCTATTTGGGCCCTTGCGGTATTGAACCTTACGATAAGGAATGGGGTGTTGGTGTTTCGGCGATGGTGGAAGACCCCTCGCCGTTTCCCAGGATTAACAGAATACTTAAACGCTATGGCCAAACTATGAACGGTGCCTTGGATGCTGAAAGAGCCTGTTTGTTGACAGAGGCATATCAAAAGCATGCCGGTAAGCCGCAGCCAATTATATGTGCCGAAGCCCTTGCCAGCATCTTGAGAAATGTAACGATACGGATTTACCCTGATGAGCTGATTGTTGGGGAAATGAGCTGTCCTGCTAAGGCGGCGCCTGTTTTCCCGGAATTTTCTTTTGGTTGGATTGCCGAGGAATTAAAAAATCATACCATTGACAAGTGTGATGTTAGAACACACGATTGGTTTACCGTTTCTGAAGATACCGAAAGACGCCTGTTAGAGCTGGAAACTTTCTGGCGGGGAAAAACAATCGAAGATCAGGCGTTAAGTAGATTATCTGAAGAAGAATTGAAAGGTTCTAATTTAGGTAAAGGTGTTTATTTGTTGAACGCTTATTTATACGGCGGGGCCGGCCACTGTGGCGCCAGATATACCTTGCTGTTTGAACAGGGTTTCATGGGGTTAAAGAAGCGGATTGAAGAAAAATTATCTGTTCTAAGGCCGGACTTGATGGCAGATATTAAGAAAAAGGTTTTTTATCAGTCACAGTTGATCGCCCTTGACGCCGCTGTAGAGTTTATTAAAAGGTATGCTCGATTGGCGCGGGAAATGGCAGCCCAAGAACAAGATGAAACCAGGAAAAAGGAGCTGTGGCAAATAGCGGAAAACTGTGAATGGGTGTCGGAAAATCCCCCCAGGACTTTCTGGGAAGCAATACAGCTCTACCACATTGCAACGAATATTATTCTGATTGAATCCAACGGCCACTCTATTTCATACGGCAGGTTTGACCAAATTTTCTATCCCTATTACCTGCATGATATTAAAAATGGAATAGCCTCTAAAGAATTCATACAAGAGCTAATAGAAAATTTCTTTATTAAAATCTATGAATTGAATAAGGTGAGAGACAAAGACACCATTGAAATTTTTGCCAATGGGGGAGTAGGCGGTCCCGCTTTGACCGTAGGCGGTGTCGACAAGGATGGTCAGGATGCCACCAATGACCTTAGTTTCATGGTTCTGGATGCTCATGCCCATGTTAGGGTGCCTTGTCCCTGGTTGGCAGTCAGGCTTCATTCCAATACCCCATGGGAGTTTAAGGTGAAGGTTGCCAATCTAATTAGACTGGCAACCGGCGAGCCTAAAGTTTTCAATGATGAAGTTACCATTCCCTGTATGTTGGCATATGGCAGAACCCTTGAGGATGCCCGAGATTATCAGGTAGTCGGTTGTGTCGAGCCCGATGCTTGGGGGCGGGACTACGGCTGGCATGATGCGGCTTATTTTAGTATCGCTAAAGTCTTGGAACTGAGCATTAATGATGGTAGATGCCTGGGGTGTGGCCCTGATTGCACGCGCTGGAAAGTCTGCGGCGGCGTTGGCCGGCGGCTCGGTCCTCAAACCGGAAGCCTGGCTGAGTTTAAATCTTTCGATGAGGTCTTAGAGTCCTATGACAAACAGATGCAGTACTGGGTTGAACGTTTAATCTCCAGCCTCAATATTATAGATTTGGTGCATCAGGAACTAAAGCCGCTGCCTTACCTCTCTTTGTTGATAGAAGATTGCATTGAGAAAGGCCTAGATGTGACGGCCGGGGGGGCCAGGTACAATTTCAGCGGGCCACAAGCCGTAGGAGTAGGGACTGTGGCCGACGGCCTTGCCGTTATCAAGCAGTTAGTGTTTGATGAAAAGAAAGTAAGCGGAGCAGAACTCCTCAAGGCTGTAGAAAACAACTGGGAAGGCTATGACGCTTTGTATGCTTTAGTAAACAGCGATAAGGTATACCATTATGGCAATGACGAAGATTATGCCGATGAACTGGCCAAGTTCGGCCTCGAAACGTACTATAAACACGTAGAAAGGAGACAAAATGCTCATGGGGGAGTATTTGCGCCGGGTGTATATTCGGTAGCAATAAATGTGGGATTTGGCCTGATGCAGTGGGCCTCTGTTGATGGCCGCAAAGCCTTCGAGCCTATATCGGATTGCCTGGGAGCGGTTCATACCGCTGCCGGTTCCCACGATACAAAAGGTCCCACCGCTATAGCCAAATCAGTAACTAAGCTTGACCATGCCAGGGCCGGTAACGGCACCCTGCTCAACTGGAAGTTTGCCCCGAACTGCCTAACTGGGGAAACGGGCCGCGATAACCTGATTCACCTGATTGACACTTATTTTTCGCGAAAGGGAATGCACAGCCAGTTTACTATTGTCAGCCGGGAGACGCTTTTAGATGCGCAGGCTCATCCGGAAAAATATAAAGGCTTGATGGTGAGGGTGGCCGGTTACAGCGCATATTTTGTGGAATTAAGCAGGGCTCTACAGAACGATATTATCGGGAGAACCGAGCTGTCCTTTGATTAGATTAAGGAGTAAAGACATGAAAAATAGTGACGTCCAAATCGAGGGAATTATTTTTAATATACAGCGATACACAATACATGACGGCCCCGGCATCAGAACAGAAGTGTTTTTCAAGGGATGCCCGCTGCACTGTAAATGGTGCAGCAACCCGGAGGGCATAAAGGGCGAAATTGAGGTCGGAGTGTATTCTAACAGATGCATTGGGGTAGAGAAATGTGGCTGTTGTTTAGCAGTATGTCCTCAAGCAAAAACCGGGGTCCTGATTGTAGAAGATCATAAGGTTGCGAAGATTGAACGCGAAAAGTGTTCAAACTGTGGAAAATGCGCAGAGGCATGTCCGGCTAACGCTCTAATAACATGGGGAAAAAGAATGTTTGTTCACGATGTGATGAAAATTATTTTGGCAGATCGTGAGTTCTACCGAAAATCTGGCGGCGGTGTTACCTTGTCAGGCGGTGAGGTGTTTCTACAGTGGAAATTTGCCCGAAAATTGCTTTTAGAGTGTAAAAAATACTATTTGAATACCTGCCTGGAATCTTCTTTGTACTGCAATTCAAACCTTTTGGAGCAGCTTTTCCCCTATGTGGATTTAGTAATTACTGATATTAAACATATGGATTCGTCCCTGCACAAAGAATTTACGGGAATAGGAAACGAACTCATTTTAAGGAACATTAAGAGGACTGCTGAATTAAACATGCCCCTTATAATACGCATACCGGTTGTGCCGGAGCACAACAACAGTGTTAAGAATATCAGGAATACTGCTGAATTCATAATGACAGAATTGCATAACCGGGTTAAACAGGTACAGTTACTACCTTACCGGCAGCTGGGGACTGAAAAATACAAATCGCTCGGTATGGACTACCCGATGGAAACATTCCGGCAAGTGGAAAGAAGTGTATGGGAAGAAAACATTAGGACCTTGGTAGAAGTGATGAAATCATATGGTGTTCCGGCAGTAGCGGGAACTACCAGTAAGTTGAAGTAAGTGAAGACGCAGTTTTTCACGATAAATCCGCAGAATTTCCAGGGAGCAGAGTCCGCTGTTAACGACAGGTTGCCCTTCAAAGCTTACTATTGCAATGCTTAACCAAAAAACGAGTGAAAGGAGGTTACGGAGATGGTATCAATCTTACAGGCCTTGATATGGCAGATGGTAGTAGTCGCCGCAATTGTATTGGTTTGTTATCTTACCATGCGCAAAGAAGTGTAATATTTTCCAATAACTTACACAAGGAGGCAGATATTAATGCAAAGTTTGGGTATTTTCATTATCGCGATCATTTATGTCTTAGTTTTATCAGTAGGTATTGGTATTTATATGGCCAAAAGAAAGTTGGGCCAAAGTGCCACCAGCTATTATCTAGCAGACAAATCATTAGGCCCATGGGTGGGCGGCCTTACAATAGCGCTGGCTTCCATGGGCTCACTTCATACAGTTGGCATGATGGAATCCGGGGGGACCCAGGGGCTTGTTACCTTTTGGATGACTGTGGCCGGTGCTGGAAGCGCGGCAGTCACCGCAGCTTTTTATGCACCCTATTACAGAAAACTGGGCTTTAATACTGTGCCCGAAATGTTTGAAAAGCTTTTTGATTCCAAAAGCAGGTTTCTTTCATCGATACTGGGGATCGCACTGGCTTTTGCTGTCGTCTCATTGGAAACGCAAGGCGGTGCCATAATGCTCTCGGCGATAACGGGCATAGATGTGCGTGTTGCCTTGGTTGTCTTTATGCTCTGTGCAGGAGCTTACGTCATGTTCGCCGGCAACTGGCAGGCAGCATACACAAATGTAATAAACATGATCGTGTCGTATATAATTTTAATCATCGCTTTTATTATCGTAACCATGAAACTTCCGGGAGGTTGGAAGGGTGTTGATTCTTTTTATCTGAATCAAGGTTTATCTGATATGCTTAGCTTTTGGCCCAAAGATTTGGGTCTGCTAATAGGTTTTGGTGTGGCACTGGTAGTA
>JAKORA010000164.1 GCA_029778075.1 Bacillota bacterium
AGAGACGAGGAATACCATATTATAGATATCAAAAATTTTCCTTGATGCCGCAGAGACCATAAAACGAGGGGGAGTATTACTGCAAGGACGTATTGTAAAAGCAAAAGGAGGGTTTTACTTTGTTTATGACCTCCAGGGGGAGAGCCTCTGCTGCCGGGCCAGGGGTCGGTTTAAAGAAGCAGGCATTGATCTGATGGTAGGTGACCTGGTAGAGGTTAATACAGAGAAAAAAGTGATCGAGCAGGTATATCCGCGGAAAAACCGCCTTTTAAGGCCGCCGGTGGCCAACATTGATCAGGTCGTGGTCTTGATATCTGTGCGCAGGCCTCCGCTGGATCTTTTTTTCTTAGACCGGCTCCTGGTTTCTGTCGAAGCATCTTTTCTTGATGCTGTAATCTGTTTTAATAAAATGGATTTGGCTGAAGCAGGAGACGAAAAGCGGATAAAGGAAGTAAGGGAGGTGCTCCTGGACTGCGGGTACCGGGTCATTCTGAGCAGCGCCGTTACGGGATACGGAATTGAGGAACTGAGAAGTTCTCTGCAGGGAAAAACAACTGTGCTTGCCGGTCCATCAGGCACAGGCAAATCTACTCTGATCAATAAATTAAAACCGGAGCTGGCTCTTCTTTCCGGGGCGGTCAGCGCAAAGACGGAGAGAGGCCGACACACAACACGTCATGTTGAGCTGCTGGAGTTGGAGAAGAATACTTTTGTCGCCGATGCGCCCGGGTTCCAGAGGCTGGATCTCAGGGGCGTTTCGTCAACGGAGCTTGATGCTTTTTTTCCGGAAATGGCTTCCAGGGGACCCTGCCGGTTTAACAGCTGTCTTCATAATAGGGAACCGGGATGCGCTGTCAAGGAGGCCGTGCGAAACGGGGATATAGCTGCCTGGAGATATGAGCATTACCTTGCTTTCTTGAAAGAAATCCAGCAGAGGGAGAAAACATTTTTTCATAAAAAGGGAGAAGATAGATAGATGATCAAGGTGGCAGCTTCCATTCTAACCGCAGATTTTTCCTGCCTTCTTCAGGAAGTGAAACGCATGGAGCTCGCCGGTGCGGATTGGCTTCACATTGATGTCATGGACGGCTGTTTTGTTCCCAATATCACCATGGGACCTCCGGTTGTCCGGTCTCTGAAGGGCCGTGTTAATCTTTTTCTGGATGTCCACCTCATGGTTCAGCATCCTGAAGCCTTTTTAAGTGATTTCCGGCAGGCAGGCGCGCAGTTGCTTACGGTTCATGCTGAGGCCTGTACCCATCTGCACAGGGTGGTGCAGATGATAAAAAAAAGCGGTTGCAAGGCCGGTGTGGCTCTGAACCCCGCCACACCTCTTCACTGTCTGAAATATATTTTGCCCGAGTTGGACCTGGTCCTGATTATGTCTGTCAATCCCGGTTTTGGCGGCCAGGATTTTATTCCGGGAGTCCTGCCGAAAATCAAAGCTCTGGCGGAGAAAAGAGAAAAAGAAAAGCTCTTTTTTAAGATACAGGTGGACGGTGGGATCAATGAGCAAACAGCAGCAGAGGTGGTCAGAGCGGGGGCCGATATACTTGTGGCCGGCTCTGCTCTTATTGGCGCTACGGATCCTGCAAAAATGATCAAGGCTATGAAGATGCAGCTGTAACCTAAGGACGATAGAAGCCAGAAAGTTTAATAAAACAATTGATTATGATATAATTGAATTAAGACAAATATAACGAGGTGAGGGAACCCGGATGGATTCAGATGAACGATATATGTGGGTAGCCCTGGATCTTGCTCGCCAGGGCCGGGGGAAGACCAGCCCCAATCCAATGGTCGGGGCGGTCCTGGTCAGGGATGGGGAGGTTGTCGGAACGGGCTTCCATGAAAAGGCGGGAAGCCGGCATGCCGAGGTTATCGCTTTGCAGG
>JAKORA010000165.1 GCA_029778075.1 Bacillota bacterium
CTCGTATTCGTGCCGGCGAATTCGACATGCCTGTAACCGAACCCTCACCAAGCCCCGCTGCTGAAAAGATAAAAAATGCCTTGTCTGGGCTTTGGGAGGCAACCGTCTTTCCGAAGATTGTCGAGGCCGCAAGGCCGGTGACGGAACCAGTAATGAAAAAGGTTGAAGAGTTAAGTGAGACTCCTGCCGTTACACAGTTTTCTTCTGGTTTTTTTCCGGGGTTATACTTCGGTTCTCCGGAAATAACTGAAGAATTATCTAAGGTGTTGCCGGAACCGAAAACAACGGGCAATGAGCGCCTTGACAAAATACTTCAAAAGACCGGGTATTTCACCGGAGAAGTGCTTCAAAGCATCCTCCTTATGCAGCTTGCTTCTGCCACTACGGGCGCAGGTGCGATGAAAATCATTTCAAGCAGTCCAGTGTTATCAAAACTCCCTGCTCCACTTCAGCGGGCTATTGCTTCTCTTGGCACCGGCGCCGGGTATCTGGCCGGTAAGTCTCTTGTGAAACAGGAGTTGCCTTCAGCGAAAGAAGCGGCTGGCTCTCTTGTCTTCTTCCCGGCAGCAAGCGTTGGCGGTGAGTTAGCGGCGCAGGCGATTCGTAAAGCGGCTCCTGCTATTCATCCGGTAGGAGAGGCGGCCATCTCCGGCCTTGGTGCGGGGTTGGCCGGTGGGCTTGCGGCTATGCCCTTCGAGGAAGGAACGGCAGAGGAGCGGATTAAAAACCTGGCCTCCAGTATGGTTTCTATGGCCTTGTTCCAAACAGTGAGAACCGCGCTTGACCCTTCTGTTTATGAAGCGTATCGGCAAAGGTTGCCATATATACAAGAGTACCAGCGGTATAAGCAAGCGTTTAAGGATTTGGGGTTGAAGATGCCCAAAACCGCCGGAACTTACACAGAAAGTGACTTGTTAAAAGCATTCACGCAAAAATGGAAAACCGGCAAGTATGATGAAGATGCTTTACGCCGGGCGCACTCTGCGGCTAGGGAATATGTTCGTGCCATGTCACAGGCAGAGAATTTTCTGGAATCTCGGTACGGATTTCCTAAAAACCGGTTGCAACTTGGTGCCGCGATCGAGAGCGCAACAGAACAGTCTGTTTCTACCCAAAAAACAGCGCCTGTACCTGCGCAAACGTCACAGGAGCCTGTAGAAGCGTCTAAAGTAGCGAGGGGAGAGATAATATATGCACCCCCTCCCGAAAGTGCGAAAAAACCGCCTTCTGTGGCTCCTGTTGTGGAAGGGAAAGGAATACCGACGGAACGAATGGGGAAAGAGGAGCAAATCAAAAAAGAACTAGAAAAAGAGCCGGCCCCGCCCGTAACTCCCACAAAACCAGGCGAGCCCGTAAAAGCTGAAAAGCTAAAGCCGGGCGACACGGTTTTTTATAAAGGTTCCCCGAAAAAGTTTCTTGGCATTGAGAATGGCAAGGCAAAGCTAAGATCTGAAGGGGAATCTGGGCCTTACGTTTACTACGTTAATGTGAAGGATTTTGAGCGGCATTATTATACCGGGCCAGTTGATGAAGCAATAACTAGCAAGGTTCAATTGCCTCCCACAAAACCAGGCGAGCCCATAAAAGCGTCTAAAGTAACGAGGGGAGGGGTAATACATGTACCCCCCTCCGAAAGTGCGAAAAAACCGCCTTCTGTGGCTCCTGTTGTGGAAGGGAAAGGAAGACCGACGGAACGAATGGGGAAAGAGGAGCAAATCAAAAAAGAACTAGAAAAAGAGCCGGCCCCGCCCGTAACTCCCACAA
>JAKORA010000166.1 GCA_029778075.1 Bacillota bacterium
ACTAAAAGACCCCTACCTGCTGTCTCACATGAATTTAGCCGAGTCCATCGAGCGCCTGTTTGCCGGGGAAACGCTCACCATCTACGACCTGAAGGTTCCCTTCAGAGAAATTGAGGCGCGTTACAACCCCGGCAGCCGGTTCGCCGCAGAGGAAATCTATCAGGATATAATCGGATTTCCGATTAAAGACGCGAAAGGTTCACGCCTCTCCTTTCACCTGCCGCACGCCCCCCCCCCCGGCCCTCCCCCACGGGGGGGGGGGGGGAGAGGGGTTTTGCCATCTATCTACGGGGGCACCCGGTAACGGGCGTCCCTACCACGAAGGGATTTTTCCTCCCCCTTATGAACAAGAGGCGAGGGACTATTTTCATGTCAGGGTAGACGGTCATGCCCCCGCCTGCGTCGTCGGCACCATCAGAAAGGATGAAAATCCCTTCTTCCCTGGATCGGCGGGTATGCCTATCCCATAGGGAGCGGTAAAACCCGCTAACCCCCCTTTTCCCTAAAATGAAGCAGAGGGACCAATGAAATACCCCCTTTGGCAAAGGGGGCGATCTATTTTCAGGGTAGACCCCCACGAAGCCTCCGGCTTCACCACCAGAAGGATGAAAATACCCCTTTCCAAGGTCGGCATGTTGGACTATCCCCATAGCGAGGGGTAAAGAGATTTAATTCCCCCCTTTGGCAAAGGGGGGTTAGGGGGGATTTTGAGGGGTAACTATTTTCAGGGTACACCTCTTGAATAACAGGGCACAATTGGGGAGCTATATTCAGGGTAGACGTTCATGAAGCCTTCGGCTTCACTCCCAAATTTTCATCTTCACCCGCCCTGGCGGTTTGCGGTGCCGGGCGGATGAAGATTAGCTCTCTACGATCCATCCGCACCTTTCAGCGCCGCCTCCCAGAGCCTGACAGCCAGTTGGTCGAGGTAATCTTTATTTTCCAGCTTCGCCAGCCACCCCCGGGGGATCTTCTCCACCCCCAGGGAGGCGCCGGCGATGGCCCCGGCCATGGCGGCGATAGTATCGGTATCCCCGCCCAGGGATACGGCTTCCACCACCGCCTCCGCGAAGGAACCCGGGTGGCGCAAAAAGCAGCAGATGGCCGCGGGGACCGAGTTAAAGGCTTCGATGCCGTTCCCCAACCGGAGGGCCACCGCGGAAGCCCTCGGCTCACCCAGGAGGCTCTCCATCTCCTCAAGCTTGCTGCGGTAAATTTCTTCCCCGGTTAAGGTGCGCAGGCGGGCCAGCAGCTCCCCGGCGGAGGGGATTGGCCCGTGCAAAGCGGCCAGGGCGACGGCAAAAGCCTGCAAGACGGCGCCCTCTATTCCCAGGGGATGGGTATGGGTGATCTTGCTTTGCTGCGCGGCCGCTTCCGGCAAAAGCTTAAAATCGCGGCAATAATAGAGCCCCAACGGAGCGACGCGCATAGCGGCGCCGTTTCCAAAGGAGCCTCCCGGATAAATTGTTTCCGCCGCGCGGTCCCAGGGAACCCCGGCTTCAATTTTTTCAAAGACCCGCGGCGGACCGGGACCGTAACCTCTCCAGGGCTCCTCTTTAAAATTCCGGGCAAAAGTTTCCGCCATGTGCCGCCCCTCGAAGCGGCCGCACTTGATTAGCGACTCCGCTACCCCAATGGCCATGTGGGTATCATCGGTGTAGCGCAAGAGGGGCCTTTCTTCGGCAGCCCTCCAAACCTGATCTCCTCTTACTTCCCTTCTGCCTTCAAAAGGAACGCCCAGCGCGTCTCCCAGGGCCAGCCCCAGCATGCAGCCGCGAAACCTCTCCCGCAAGGGGCCGAAAGGATACCGCCCTTTCCCGCCGATTTTCACCGCCCCCTAATGGCTTGCCTTTAACCTGAAATGTCATCCTAAGCCTACACCCGCTAGCCCCCGCATGTGGCCGGCGCTAACTTGATGGTGTCGCCGTCTGATAGCAGGGTATCTGGGGTGGCTGTCTTTCCGTTTACCAGTATGGCTAAAGCCATCTTGCCGGGAAGTTCCAGCCTCTCCAAGGCGTCTTGAACGCAGCTTCCCTCTTCCAGAGCAATTATGTTTTTCTCAGGCACATTCATGTAACGGCTTACCCAGCCAACAAGGTGAACTTGAACTTCCATGGCGGCTGTTTGTTTCTTCTTGTTTTTACCGTCACCTCTGGACACGCCCAGAAGCGTCACCCCTTTTTAAGCGCTCAACTTCTTCTATGGTCACAAGGTTAAAATCCTGGGGAATGGTATGTTTTAAGCATGATGCCGCAGCTGCAAATTCTACGCAGTCTTGGAGATCCCGTCCGTCCATCAAGGCATAAATCAAAGCAGCGGCACAGGAATCGCCCCCACCTACCCGATCAACAATGTGAATATTGTATTTTTTTGAATGGTACATTTTTTCCCCGTCATAAAGCAACACCGACCAGCCGTTATCAGAAGCAGAATAGCTCTCGCGAAGGGAAGTAGCCACATATTTAAAGCCAAACCGCTTCTTCAGCTCTTCGGCCACGTTTAAATATGATTCAACGTTAAGTTTTCCTTGCACAACGTCAGTTTCAGCCAACTCTATGCCAAAGGTATTGGCAGCATCTTCCTCGTTTCCAATGCATATATCTACGTAGGGCATTAAACCGCTCATCACGGCATTTGCTTTTTCAGGTGTCCACAGCTTTTTCCGGTAATTTAAGTCGCAGCTTACTGTAATGTTATATTCTTTGGCTACTTTTAGCGCTTCCAAAGTCAGGGCTGCAGCGGTGTCGCTTAAAGCCGGGGTTATTCCTGTAAAGTGGAACCACTCTGCACCGTCAAATATTTTTTTCCAATCAAATTCACCGGGCTTTGCCTCGGCTATAGCAGATGAAGCGCGGTCATAAATAACCATTGATGGCCTCTGGGACGCCCCCGCTTCTACAAAGTATATGCCCAGCCTCTTGCCGCCTTTAATTACATAATCTGTTTTCACACCGTAACGCTGTAAATGCCCCAGGGCTCCGTAACCAAGAGGGTTATCCGGCACTTTGGTTACATAATAAGAGTTCATGCCAAACTGTGCCAGAGAAACTGCCACGTTTGCCTCTCCGCCGGCATAGGCTGCATCAAATGAGTTGACCTGTACCAATCGCTGATAATTGGGAGCGGTAAGACGCAGCATTATTTCCCCAAAAGTAACGACCTTGCTACCTGCCATGCTCTATCTACCTCCGGTTTTGTTTAAATATTAACTATTTTTAATTTCCTGCTTATTGTTACGGGCTTCCCGAACCTGCCGTATCAACTTCCGGCAATTTTCGCTGACCTGGTCATACCTTCCGCCGGTAACCCTTGTAAGGCTGCCTCCAACCCCCAGAGCCGCAGCGCCGGCTTTAATCCACTGAAAGGCATTATCCAACCCCACACCGCCTGTAGGAACAAGGCGCACCTGAGGAAGGGGGGCGCATATAGCTTTAATAATATCAGGCGTAAAGGCGCTGGCAGGAAAAAGCTTTATGAGCCGGCAACCTGCTTCCAGGGCTCGCGCTATTTCTGTTACAGTAAAGCATCCCGGGATATAGGGGATCTGGTAGCGGTTACACAGTTCTGCAGTAGCCTTATCAAAATTTGGAGCGATGATATACTCCGCCCCCGCCAATATGGCGCTGCGTGCCGTTTCAGGATCCAGGACGGTTCCCGCCCCGATATAAAGGTTACGCCCGGAGTAACGTTGTCCCAGTTCTCTTATTACTTCAGTAGCGCCAGGTACGGAATAGGTTACCTCGAGGGCTGTTATCCCGCCTTCCACCAAGGCATCGGCGGTTTTTACGGCCTCCTCGGCGGTGCCGGTTCTGATTATCGCCACTACACCAGTATCAATAATACTTTCAATCACGTCTTTATTATTCTGCATTATACCACCGCCAATAGTTATATTACTGCTTCTTCTGTTTCAAAATTAAAGTAATGGAGTGTAGAGGTGTCAACAAATATATCCAAATAATCGCCGGGTTTTACGGCATAGTGGGGAGGTATTTTGGCCACCTGGGTAGCCCCGTCTTTTAATTTAAAATATATTAATATTTCTGCACCAAGCGGCTCCACCACGTCTATCTCTACCCTGAAACTGCCCCTGATTCCGGGAGCAACCCCTTCGCCGTTTAGTAAGAACATATCGGGCCTGATCCCTATTGTTACATGTCTCCCTACAAGGGGGCGCAATTTACCAGTATGCTTTTGCGAAACGGGCAGCTTCATATCATCGTTCACGAACCACACCCTGTTGTCTTCTTCCAGGAGTAAGCCGTCTGTAAAATTCATGGGCGGTGAACCGATAAAGCCTGCCACAAACTTATTGACCGGCCGCTGGTATATACTTAATGGGGTATCGCATTGTTGCACAATTCCGTCTTTCATTACTACTATGCGATCGGCCATGGTCATTGCTTCTGTCTGGTCATGAGTGACATAGACGGTGGTAATCTTTAGTCTCTTTTGCAGCCTGGAGATTTCAGTCCTCATTTGAACCCTTAACTTGGCGTCAAGATTGCTGAGAGGCTCGTCCATCAAGAATACCTGGGGTTCCCGGATGATAGCCCGCCCTAGGGCTACTCTCTGTTGCTGGCCGCCTGATAACTCTGCAGGCTTGCGTTTTAAAAAACTCTCTATGCCCAAGATCTGGGATACTTCTTTGATGCGGGCATCGATCAAAGATTTATCCGTCTTTTTAAGGCGTAAAGAAAAAGAAAGATTTTCATATACCGTCATATGTGGATAAAGCGCATAGTTTTGAAATACCATGGCTATATCGCGGTCTTTTGGTTGTAGATCATTTACCAACCTGTCGCCAATATAGATATTGCCTGAAGAGAGCTCAATTAAGCCGGCAATCATGCGCAAAGTTGTAGTTTTGCCGCAGCCGGATGGGCCGACCAAGACTACAAATTCATGGTCTTTTATCTCCAGGTTAATGGAATCTACGGCAACAAAGTTCCCGTATTTTTTTGTAACGTTTTCCAGGGTTACCGATGCCATTAATTGCCGCACCTCTTTTCTATCCGCTTAACTTTTAACTTATTACGGTAAACTCCTTAAGCGCCGCCCGGTCCAGCTCAATCCCCAAGCCTGGCTCTTCAGAAAGATAAAGCATGCCTTTGTCGTATCGCAAAGGTTTTTTTAAAACATCGTACTTAAGCAGGAGAGGTCCGATCAATTCCGTTTCCATGCCAGGGTTGGGATAAGCCGAAGCAAAGTGTGCGCTGGCCACTGTCCCTACCCCCAGCTCTAGCATGCTGCCCCAAAAATAGTCCACCCCCCCTGCCCTGGCTACTCCCATCATTTTAATTGCTTCCGTGCCTCCCCCACAGCGGGATATCTTGATGTTGACCCGGTCGCAGGCTCCCAGCGCCACTGCTTGAAAAACTTCACGGGATGTAAGAACGGATTCATCGGCTACGACCGGGAGAACGCTTCTGCTGCGCACGTATTTCAAACCGCCCAGATCCTCCGCAGGAACGGGCTGCTCGATGTGCTCGGGAGCGTACGGTGCAAATTTTTCTATCGCCTGCAGCGCCTCTTTTGGGCTCCAGGCGCCGTTCCCGTCAAGCCGTATTTTTTCCTTCCCCACTGCTTCACGCAGGGCATGCAAATTTGCCAGATCTTGTTCAAGGGTCGTGCCAACCTTTAACTTGAAAGTTTTAAAGCCTTCTTGCAGTTTAATCTCTGCCTCTTCCTGGATTTGATGGGGGTTTTTTGCACTCAAAACCCAGCAAACCCTTACCGGCCCAGGCACTCCCCCCAGCAGTCGGCACACGGGCAAACCAGAAATTTTGCCGGCCAGGTCATATAGGGCAAAGTTCACGGCACACCTGCTGTAGCGCTCTCCCTTAACTGTATTGCCAATTAACTCCATGAGTTTGTTTATTTCCAAAGGGTTGCGGCCTATTAAGATGGGTTTAAGATATTTATCGATTACATAAGCCACCCCCCCCTGACTTCCTTCGTCGTAAATCGGTATGGTGGAGGCCTCGCCCAACCCCACCCTTCCTTCGCTGTCTTCAATTTCCAGCAAAACAAAGTCGGCAGTATCTCTTACGCCATACGCAGCCTTAAAGGGATATAATAAGGGAACGCTTACCCTGTGGGTTCTTATCTGAGCTATTTTCACCATAGTTTGCCCTCGCCAAATAAATTGATTATTCTGCTTAACTCCTTAACTGCTTCTTCAAAAACCGCTTTACCAAATTCAGAGCAAGCTTTCGTCGGGTCACCAATATGTCCTTTGCTGGAAAGCTCCTCAAAAGACATGGGAACAGTTATCTTGTTGGAAGAAAACATTTCCGGGCTAAGGTAATGGTTGCCCGGGACAACATGGGGTTCAGTTAGCTCTTTGCGCACGTCTTCCGGGCGCAAGTAAAGTTTTAATGAAGTCTCAAGTTCGCAAGCGTGGCTGATTCCCCCCAATGGGGATTTCCGCAATTGCATCACTTTATGGGACACAAGATCCCAGTATGTTACCAGAACAATTTCCAGATCCAGCTCGGCATGGATCTCGTTTACCGCTGTTTTAAGGGGTGCGACATTGCCTCCATGGCTGTTTAACAGTAGCAGCTTAGAACCGCCATGACGAACATAACTGCGGGTAATGTCTTTAAGCAAGTTATAAAGGGTGTTGTAACTTATGGTAATTGTACCGCTAAAATACATATGATGTTCCGCTATGCCCATCCACAATGGGGGAAGCAGCAGGCACGGATATGTTGCTTTTTCTACAGCTTGCAAAGCCAGTTCATTGCCGATATGGGTGTCGGTATCAACAGGCAAATGGGCTCCGTGCTGTTCAAAAGACCCGACAGGCAACACTAAAACCGGGTTTTTGTCTATTATGCAGCTCAGCTCCCAGGAGGTTAGAGAACCCCAAAGTTTTCGTTTCATCTTGTTAATCACCTTGTCTTAATTATTCCACTTCGACAATCATTTCTACTTCAACCGGAATGTCAAAAGGCAGCTCACTGGTGCCAACAGCGGAGCGGGCATGCCTTCCCTTTTCACCAAAAACTTCAACTAAAAGATCAGAGGCGCCGTTTATAACCCTGGGCTGCTGGTTAAAACCGGGAGCGCTATTTACCAGTCCAAAGAGCTTGACTATTCTCTTAACTCTGCTCAGCTCGCCCAGCTCTTTTTTCAAGATAGCCAGGCAGTTAATGGCAGCCTGCTTTGCCGCATCATATCCCTCTTCAAGGGTAAGTTCCCCCCCGACTTTTCCCGTATACAACAATTTTCCGTCATCTACACAGGACTGCCCGGATATGAATACCAGGTTACCGGCACGCACAGCGGGCAAATAATTTGCAACAGGAACAGGAACATTGGGAAGCGAGAGCCCCAGCTCCTTTAATTTTTCCTCCGGTGTCATACCCAACTCTCCTTTATCCAGTTAATACAAACTTGAAAACAAGGCTTACAACAGGTCTTTTACCGGTTTATTTTTCCTTGACCAACCCCATGGTAAACCCACGGATCATATAGCGCCGCATGGCAATGGCAAAAATAATCGGAACAAGGCTGCCCAAGGTAGAAGCAGCTGCCAGCTCACCCCACAGTATGCGCCTTGAACCAAAAAAGGAAGTCAGGTGTACCGTAAATGTCTTTGCCGTATGCTGCGTTAAAATTGAAGCAAGGAAAAACTCGTTCCAAGTTATTATAAACATCAAAACAGCTGTTGCTATTAATCCACCTTTGGCCAGAGGGACAGTAATTCTAACGAAGGAGCCGAAACGGGTGCAGCCGTCTACCATGGCCGCCTCCTCGACTTCTGGAGGGATTTCTTCAAAAAACCCCCTGGTTAACCAGACACATAGCGCCAGGTTCATAAAAATATAAACGGCGATAATCCCTGCATGGGAATCGATCAAGCCAAACCTGACCATGAGCAAATAAAGGGGAACGGCAAAGGCAACAGGAGGTGCCATCCTGGTACTTAAAATAGTTAAAAACCAGCTTTCCTTGTTGCGCACAGGCAAGCGTGCAAAAGCATAGCCGCCCAGGCTGCCGATAACCAGGGTAACGAGAACAGTACAAATGCTGATGATAGCACTGTTCAACATGTAGCGCGGAAAAGGATCGTTAAAAAGCACCCTGTTATAGTTTTCCAGAGTGGGCACAAAAAGCCCCAGGGGTTCCGTTGAAAACACCTCCAACGGCGGCTTAAAAGATGTGGTGACAAGCCAGAACAGGGGAAATATGGCAACAATCATATACAAAAGCAAGCACCCGTAAATCGCCATCTCTGATAAGTTTTTGACCAGCAGGGATTTATTCAATAGACTCACCTACTTCCGAAAAAGCACCCATTTTTTTAACCAGCAACCAGGCCAGAAAAAGGGTAAAATAGAGGGTAAATATCCCTATGGCCGATGCATAACCCATCTCAAACCAGTTAAACCCCACCCTGGCCAGGTATATATTCAAAGTCTCCGAAGAACGTCCGGGCCCACCGGCAGTCATAAGTTGAATTGTTTCAAAAACCTTCATTACATCCATCACTCTGATAAGCAAAGTAATGGCAATAAACTTATTAAGAAGCGGCAAAGTAATAAAACGGAAGGTTTGCCAGCGGTTTGCCCCATCGATTGCCGCCGCTTCATAAGGTTCCCTGGGCAGTGCTTCCAGGCCGGCCAGCATGATCAAGATCACCAGGGGTGTCCATTGCCAAACATCTACCAAAATAGCAGACCACAGGGCTATCGAGGGATCACCTAGAAAATCGACACGCGAAAAGCCAAGGCTTTCTATAATTTTGTTTAAAATACCAAGCTTATAGTTATACATAAAGCGATAATTTAGAGCAGTAATTGCCGGCGCAACAACCATTGGTACCAGAAAAACGATACGGAAAAATCCTTTAAACCACTTTGCCCGGTGCAGCAAAAGGGCAATGGAAAAACCCAGTATAAAAGTAAGGCCTACGCTAACAACCAAAAACTGCATCGACCGCCCCATAGATTCCCAAAAGCGGGCATCGGAAAACATCTGTATATAGTTGGCAAGCCCGATAAATACTTTACCTTCCCACGGCCTGGTGAGGTTGTACTTGTTTAAACTGGTCCAAATTGCTTCAATAACCGGATATAGCCCTAAAAACAAGAACACCGCTGCAGTCGGTATCAAAGTTAGGTAGGTTAGGCGCTTTTCTTTCAAACATCTCACCTCCTAGTCTTCGGCCCCGGGTGGAAGAAGGTTAACTCCCGCCCGGGGCCTGATGGGCTAGTTTCCATTCACAATAGCTTCAATAGCGCTCTGTGCTTTTTCCAATGCCTGCTTAACCGTTTGATTGCCGGCAATAGCCAGGGAAATCTCCCGTTGAAAAGCTTCCGCAACCCGGTCGAAATCAGCAATGCCGGGCCAGTAGGCCGGATCTACCGATGCCAAAATATCAGGAATGAGCTCGGTAAAGAATTCCTGGCCTTCAGTGGCGGCGGAGTATTCTGCGGCTTCATATACCCTGGTATCGGGAAAATCAAGGCGAATGCCATCCTTCACTTCTTGCAATGCCACTTCTAGACTGGTGCGCCATTGCAAGAACAACCAGGCAGCATCTTTATTCTTACTAAACCTGCTTATACCCAATCCTTCGGCATACATCCACTGGGCATAATTGCCGGCAGGACCGGTCAGCAAAGTAACGCCGATTTTATCATGAACCTCCGAAACATCGGGTGATGCATAAACACTGGGAAACCCACTCATTTCGAAGTTCATAGCTACATCGCCCTTGCGGAACAGCTCAGACATAACATCCCAGCCAATAGCCGCCTGGTCAGGGGGGGCAAACTCTTTCATTAAATTAACAAGGTCGGTCATTGCTTCAAGCATCTCGGGAGTATCTACAGTTACATTAAGGTTCTCGTCCATAACGCGGGCACCATAAGCCCATGCCCATCCGGCAGAGGTGCCAAATGAAGCTGAAGAAGAGTCGCCCCTGCCAATAAAGGGATAAATGTCAGGCTCTTTAGCCTTTAATACGGCAGCTATCTCCAAGACATCTTTGGTGGTTTTCGGAGGATTAAGATTGTGCTTTTCCAGCAGATCGCTACGGTAAATCAATACACCGCCGCTAGCAGATACGGGTATAGAGTAAAGCTTGCCATCATCACCGCTAAAAGTTTCCAGCAATCCTTCGGGAATATGGCTAATTGAATTCCATTCTTCATCAACGGGGTAATCATCCAGCGGCTCCAGCCACCCGGCTCGCAGGTATTCCGGCATGTACCAAAACTGGGTAGCAACAACGTCATAAGTTCCCGTCCTGGACGTGCAATCCAAGATAAACTTGTTGCGCAGAGTTGGTTCGTCATATACTTCGTATTCAACTTTAATCCCCGTGGCTTTTTCAAACTCATCTACGTACCTTACAATGGCCTCAGTCTCGTAGCCGGTCTTTAAAAGAACCCGCAAGGTGGTCCCTTCATAAGCTCTCCGATCGACCCCATCACCTGTTTCGATATCAGAAGACGAACATCCCAGTGCCGCGATAATCCCAACAATCAACGCTAAGGCAACCAGGTAAAACCACTTTTTGTTCATTTAGATTATCCCCCTTGTTTTTTTAAGTTCATGAATTTAAAACTTACTTAGGAAAAGCGCGAACATACATCTTATCCACACCCCCCTTGAGGCAACTCAACCCAATCCAGCCCTAGGGAAAGCAACTTCCCCTTATGCGGTAATCCCGTCTCCCTGTTCCAACCCATCATCTCATGGTATAAATTTACAGCTTCTTTTAGCTCCTCCGGATCCACCCTTACACCCTTGGCCGCTCCCTCTTTTAAAGGTTCGGAAAGGCGCAATGGAAGCACGTCGTCTTCCCGGGTAAATCCTTCACGGGCATTAAAAAGCTTTGCCATAACAATTCCTCTTTCTCCGGCCTCCATTAATTCATACAGGCTCGTATCCCAGCCTGTGGAAGCTCTGACCAAATCTTGAACGTGGTGCAAAGATAAGGTGTGCCCCGGTGCAGCGACGAAGATACAGATATCGAGCATATTGTAAAGCCCCCACACCTTCTGGTTGAGGATAAACAGTCGCACTTTATCCAAGCCCAGGGACATGGCCGGGACCGGTTCTGTTATACCCAGAGGCTCAAAAGTCTTCAAAAAGGGAGAATCCTTTTGGGCAAACTGGAAATCATGCTCCATCTGGATATGATCGCCGCCGTGAGTTGAAACGGCGTAACCGATGGCCGCACCTACTTTGCCGCCCCTGGGATCCTGCAAAGCCAATTCCTCGCCTTTCCCATGAACAGCCAACTTCTCCGCTTCCGGCCCAAGCTGAGCTGCCGCCCTTTTTACACCACGGGATAGAAGCTCCCCTACTCCTTTTCGATAAGCGATCAACTCCAGGCATTTAAGCAGGGCTTCTCCATTTCCAAACTCCAGCGGTAAATCGCCTAAAATATCCCGGGAAATAATCCCCCGAGAAGCTGCTTCCATGGCAAACGATATGGCAACTCCGGCGGAAATAGTGTCTATTCCGTATTCATCGCAAAGCTGACCTGCCTTGATAACAACCCGGGGATCAACAACCCCGCAATTACTGCCCAAAGCGGCAATGGTTTCATATTCCGGGCTGTGCACTTCACCTGCGGTATTATACGGGCCGGGCTCATCAACCCGGGCAATTTTGCGGCAAGCAACGGGACAGGCGTAGCAGCGGGTTTTTCCAATCATCAGCCCTTCCTTCTGCATGTTTTCTCCAGATAACCTGTCCCCGCCGATAATGGTTCCCGAAGAAAAATTATATGAAGGCAAGGCGCCCATCTCATTGTAAATATTAACCCCGCCCGCTGTACCTAAATCATAAAAAAGAGCACAAGTTTCGGGCCTGTTGAAGTTCTCTGTGAACCAGCGGTTGATTTTCTTGACTGTATCCTGGTCGTATGCCTGCAATAGATTTGTTCCCCTTACAACAACTGCTTTTAAGTTTTTTGAGCCCATAACTGCTCCCATGCCCAGGCGCCCAAAAACATCGTGCTTTCCAGCCGTAATACAGCTGTAAAGCACCCCGTTCTCTCCTGCCGGGCCAATACAGGCTACCCTTGCTTTAGGCTCTTGGAGCTCTTCCTTGATAATTTTTTCCGTTTCGCCGGTAAATTTGCCCCATAACTTGGCAGCGTCTTTTATTTCAACTTTGCCGTTATGAATATAAAGATATACCGGTTCTGGTGCTTTACCCACGATAACAACAGCATCAAAACCGGCAAATTTTAATTCGGGTCCCCAAAACCCTCCGGCTTCCGATTCGCCAAACCCGCCTGTCAGGGGTGATTTGGCCATTGCTGACGCCCTGGCGTTACCTGGAAAAGGTATCCCCGTAACAACACTGGTAGCAAAAATCAACATATTGTCTTCACTCAGGGCATCAGTGCCCGGCTTAAATTCCTTTAACAGGTAGTAAGCTCCTATACCCCTTCCTCCCAAATACTTTCTGTACCAGCTTTCCGAGTGTTCCTCAACATGGCTCTCTCCTGTGGAAAGGTCAATGCGCAAAACCTTGCCATTATAACCCCAAGGCATCGAGGCACCCCCTAGATAATGATTGCTTTTTAGCCCACCTTATAGCAGGGCGGGTATTCTTCAACATACCCCAGCTCGCGGGATATGGATCGCGTTGCTTCTTTTAAAGGCTCTATATATGACTCCAGGATTTCAACAGTTGTGTAACGGGACGTTATCGAAATACTGATACTGGCGACCGGGTTACCTTTAATGTCAAGGATAGGGGCGGCTATACAATAAATATCTTTTTCATGTTCTTCTCTATCCCAAGCAATGCCCTCTTGCCTTACTTTAAACAGCTCTTCCTTCAAGTGCTCCTTGTCGGTTATGGTATTAGCCGTATAGCCATTAAACTTGATTTTTTCTAATACCTGATCAAGCTCTTGTTCCGGCAAAAAAGCCAGGATCGCTTTTCCCACTCCCGTGCAATAGGGCTGCGCTCTTTTCCCCACCCGGGAAAACATTCTTACCAGGCGCTGAGAATCAATCTTGTCTATGTAAACCACCTCGCCGTTTTCTAATACACAGAGGTGAACAGTTTCATTGGTCAGTAGATTTAAATTTTTTAAATAAGGCCTTGCCACTTCTCGTATATCCAAGCTTTCCGCGACTAAATGGGCCAGCTCAAATACCGCAAAACCAAGTTGATATTTTTTGTCTTTGCCGACCTTTACAAAGCCTTCACGACACATCGTGCCGAGGATCCGGGAAGCGGAACTTTTATGTATTCCCATTTTTTCTGCAATTTCTTGCACTTTCATCGGCCGCTCGCCGAGAATTTTTAAAATTTTTAAGGCTTTACTTACTGTTTTCACCTTTTGCACCCCAGTATTGTTGCTATATTTGCAACTTAATTGCTTTATTTGCATCTGCAACAATATAATATCAAAAATTAGGCCATTGTCAATAAAAGAGCCATTTGCGTTGTAATGAAATCCCTTTAAAAAAATAGTGTGTTCCCCAACCCCTACTGTAAAAGGCAAGCAAATATGGACGGGTTTTAAACATTAGGCCGGCTCGATTTAACAAAAATAACCAAATATTTAATTTTTAGAGACACCACTCCCACGGCTGGTAGTATTAATGCAACCCTTGCGCTAAGCGGATTTTAC
>JAKORA010000167.1 GCA_029778075.1 Bacillota bacterium
GAGCTTTTCTTGGAGGGCCTCTTTTCTGCTCATTGTTTTGGCTTTCCACCTTATCAAAATTTTAATTTATATGGATTATTGTAACAAATATTGGAATCACCTTCAATAGCCATTTGCCGGCAATCCGTTTTCGGCATTCTAAATTTTAGTCCGGTGATAATTAAATTTCCGGCTTTTTATCCGATAAATTATATTGAAAGGATAAGAAAGAAAGGATAAGAAAGGGAAAGGGATAAGATGATTGTCTACAATAAACAGGCAGTAAAGGCTACTGAACAATTGTTGCAGGGAGGTGACGGAGATGAAAGTTGACGGAATTGATCCTCTCCAGCTCAACAAAATTCATGAACAGACGCAGAAGGCCGTTGTCCAGGAGAGCCACAGGCAGGATCCCCGGCAAAAGCAACAGGACAAAGTGCTGGGCAGAGAGCAGAGGGTCGTAGAATGGGAGCGTACCTACATGGAAGATCTTGAGGAGGCGGTGAAAAAGGTTAACATCACTGCGGAGACCTTCAATGTCGGGCTGCGCTTTCGCATCCACGAGGAGTCGGAAAGGATTATGGTGCAGGTGATTAACCTGGAAAATAACGAAGTTATTAAGGAGATCCCTCCGGAGAAGATTCTTAATGTGGTTGCCCAGATTCAGAACATTATCGGCCTTTTCGTCGATACCCGCCGTTAAAATACGGTCTAAAGTAAATGAACAAAGCAAGAGACAAGGTAAAAGAATGTTAGCACAAATTCGCTGCAGTGGCAATGGTTTAAAACGATGGGGAGTGATTTTTATGAGCGCCAATCCTTATGCGCAGTACCAGAGAGTAGGGGTGGAGACGGCAGACCGGGGCAGGCTTCTGCTGATGCTTTACGAAGGAGCGCTGCGTTTTTTGAGGCGGGCCAGGAAATCCCTTTACGACAGGGATTTGGAGGGAGCGAATAACAATCTGCTGCGGGCGGAGGATATCGTCTCCGAGCTGATGGCTTCTCTGGATCTGGAAAATGGTGGAAAGATCGCGGATGGGCTTTTCCGGCTTTACGATTATATGTACCGTCTTTTGCTGGAAGCCAACCTAAAAAAAGATCCTCAGCCTCTCGACCAGGTAGAGAAGATGTTGGAGGAGCTCAGAGATACCTGGAAAGAGGCGCTGGGAGAGAACGGGGCTGCTGCTGGAGATGCCGTGAGGGCTTTCCCCGGGGTCCCACCGGAAGTCCAAGGAACGGAAAAGCCATTGATAGCTGAAGCAAAGGAAAGCTACAGCGGCTATAAAAAGGGTAAACAGGTGAGAAAAGACTTACAGGAATACCTGTTGAATATAATAAGGTAAAATGGTTGCTTACTCAAGGATGAGGAAATTGCAAGCCGGATGCTTGGCCAGGCCGGCTTTTTATTTTAGTAGCAGAATAAAAAATCTCCATAATTTTTAATTATTTTGTTAGAAAAGCAGGAATTTCTATCCTTTTGACGAATTATTTGGAAATAGATAAAAGATAATCGACACAAATTAAGAGGACTTGACTCTTGTAATTTAAAATGTTGGACAGCATCAATGATGAGCGAGGTGAGGACATGCTTTGGGACGATCCGGTGACAAAGGGGCTGGCCAAAAGCCTTGATGTGGCTGCCCTGCGGCAGAAGGTGGTTGCGCAGAATATTGCCAACCTCAATACACCCGGTTATAAAAGATCTTATGTGGTTTTCAGCGAAGAGCTTGCCAGGGCTAGGGAAAAGCTTTCGCTGAGGTTAACACACCCCCGGCATATCCCGGCCGGGGAAATCGCTGGGGAACCCCAGGTGAAGGTGGAAAGATCGACTTCCCGGCGTTCTGACGGGAACAACGTGGATCTGGATCAGGAAATGCTGGACCTTGTTACAAACCAGCTTCATTATAATATGCTGGCGCAAAAAATTAGCGAACGTTATGCTACGTGGCGTTACATAATTAATGAGGGGAGGGGGTAAAGGATGGAACTTTTTACTTCCTTTCACATTAGCGGCTCTGCCCTGACGGCAGAAAAGCTGCGTGTGGATACCGTGGCCTCTAACCTGGCCAATATGCAGACTACCAGGACCGCTGCCGGAGGGCCTTACCGGCGCAAGACGGTTGTTTTTGCAGAAAGGCTGGCCCGGGTCAGGCAGGCGCCGCCTTCTTTCCTCGGCCGCGGGGTGAGGGTGGTCGCCGTGGTAGAGGATCCCAATCCTCCTCGGCTGGAATACGACCCTGAACATCCCGACGCCGATGAAGAGGGCTTTGTGGCTTACCCGAATATTGACCTGGCCAAGGAGATGACAGACCTGATCACAGCCTCCCGCTCATATGAGGCCAATACTACGGTTATAAATACGGCGAAAAGCCTCTATCTCAAGGCACTGGAAATCGGGCGCGGCTAGCACAAACGGATGCCCTTATTGCGTTCCATTTCAGATTTTAGGAGAGATGTTTATGCGTATTAATTCTTATAATCCTTATGTTGTCCCTCTCTCCCCAACGGAAAAAGAGGAGAAGAAGGCTTCCGGCCCTGCCACCTTTGGAGATCTTTTTCAGGAAGCGCTGCAGAAGGTAAACCGGCAGCAGCTTGAGGCAGAAGAAGCTTTGCAGGGGCTGATCTCAGGTGAGGTGGAGGACCTGCACCAGGTGATGATCGCGGGTGAAAAGGCCCGGCTTTCCCTGCAGCTAACCGTTCAGTTGACCAACAAGGTAATAGAGGCTTACAAAGAAATTACCCGCATGCAGATTTAGCGGCTCATTGCTTGTTTGGCGTTTTATGGATCAGCGGAAAACTTTGGGCCTCGCCTTGACGCGGGGTTAACCTTTAGTTAAATTTCCATAAGAGGTGCGATTGTGGCTGATAATGAACAAGGTGGAATGACAGACAGTCTTCTGGGGAGATGGCGGGAGTTGTCCCGTCCCCGGCA
>JAKORA010000168.1 GCA_029778075.1 Bacillota bacterium
ATGGGTCACTGGAAGTGATAAACCTTTATTCAATCGGTAGAGGATGCCTCTTTGATTGTTGCTGCATGGGGGAGTCACGGTTCCTATATGGGCAGGGGTCAACAGGTAGCCGGCTTTTTGCGAGAAATGGGACTTGAAGTTTATTGTTTAAGGTTTTGTAAAGACGGCCAGCCTGGGCATCCCTTGTATGTCAAAAAAGATGCTAAACTTAGTTTCTTTAATGTTGGCGCCAAATTAAACTGGGAAGGTGCGGCGTCTGATCAAAAAAGCCCGTTCTGCAATAAAAGCAGGCTGTTTTTGTTAATCAAACAGGCTTAAAAACGTCTGAACCGTGCAGACGTTTTTTGGTTTTAAAAAACTAAATAAGGAGGAAAGAAGTTAGTAAGTATTCATGAGAAAATTTATCGTTGTTGTATTGCTGTGTGTAATCATGGCGTTGGGATTTTTTGCGATTGTTGAGGCTGTAGGCGGTAAGTTGACGATGGATAACATTGATCGGGCAGAGAATGTTTGCTCTCTTGGAGATTGTCTTTACTGCGGCGGTGCTGGTGAACCTCAAACAGGGTATTGGATCTGTATACAGTCTTTGCGGCGATTTCAAGATTTTTGGTCCAAGCTGCCCTGGGTGCCGGATTACTACAACTATGATATGACGATAATGCTGGTTGACCGTGACATTGTGCCGGAGCCCGTTCTCTATGCCCAGGTGCCGTCCGAGGCGGTTATTGGCAGTTACATTATGCCCGTGCCTCGCGATGGTTTCTTTACGGGTCATTTCTTGCGGCTAAACGGTATGACCATATCATCCCAGGGCATCAGGATAAGACGCGGTTATCGCACCAGCTATGTGGGCATACAATCGTATGATTGGTGCGATAATATGCAATGGTTAATACGCCCCGACTGCCGTCGATATCCTGTATATATGTTATCGATTAATTACGAGGATCCCGCGCTTGATGGCGCCGTGTTGTCTGACGGCGGGTATTGGTATTGTGTTGGTGTTGATGCCGGCGATAACACTTTTGAGCATCTGCGCGGCATAAATGAGATAGACTGGTCGGGGACAGAGCCCGATCCGCTTGATTTGGGTGACCGGGTGGATCGTCATGATAATTTGCCCGGCATTGCGCGTAATGCGAGCCAGGGTGCTTTTTGAGAATTTTGGGTTTCAGGCGACTTGAAAGCGGGGCCATTTTAGCCGGGGCCCCGCTTCTTGTTTATTATGGCGAGCATTTCTTTGCAAAAGGAGGTAATAAGGAAATTGTCGTTAGCCGATAAGGTGATAGTTTTACACCTTTATCAAAAAGTAAGCAATGAACAAATGCGGTTAAAGTTTTGCGAGTATTGCGGTATTACTGCTGTTTATTTTGAAACGCATCATATTAGAACAAAAGGAGCCGGCGGACCGGACATTAGGGCCAATAAGATTAATTTGTGTTTTGACTGCCACCGTAAGGCCCAGGATATGATCATTAAACCCTGGGAGCTTATTGTTAAGGTTGCCCGGCGGGAAGCCGTGCCTGTTGAAGCGGTTTATGTTGCTATAGAGTGGCCTGTTCCCGACAACATTAAAGAGCTGGAAAAGATGAGCTTGGCCGAAGACGGCACGCCACGATCGAAGTCGGTTGAAGAATATCTTAACATGCTTATCATGACGGAAGAAAAAAACGATGAACTTCGTTTTTTACGGGGAGAGATTATAGATATACTCTTGTCCCTGGGCTTTACCAAGTCGTGGATAGCGGCGCAGATTGGCAAGAGTACGGGTTATGTCCGCAAGCATTGGATCACCTATAAGGCTTTCCCCGATGAAAACAGCCGGGTGCCAGTTTTGTCCTGGCAGCATCATTATATTGCTGCAACCACAGAAGATCCCGTAAAGACGATTAAAGAAGCTGAAGAGAAAAAAATGAGTACCCGGCAGCTATCTCGTGCGGTAAAGGGGCTTCCGCCGGAAAAAGAGCTTAAAAACTGGCAGGAAAAAGCCGAAAAAGCTCTTAACGATGTTCAATCCGTGCTGGATGCGGGGGGGGTTCCTGCTGCTTGGCTTCTGAAAGAGCTTCAAAAAATTGTTGAGCTAAACAGCAGAAAGGAGGCTGTGTAGCATTAACTGTTCTATAGCCAATTTAGGTAATGCTCACAGGGGACAGTTTTTCGAAGAGATTATAAATTTAACCAATAAATTGTACAGAAGAAGGGGCGTCGCGGTGATTCACAAGGTGGCTACCGGGTGGGTTCCTTTGAGGAATAGCGCCGGGAAGATAATTTCAGCGAAGGTGGAAGATAAAGCCGGCGTGGATTACCTTGGGGTATGGCACCAGGGAGCAATAGCCTTTGATGCAAAATCTACCATAAATACGACCAGATGGCCTTTGCATAACCTGTGCCCGGAGCAGTTTGAATTTCTGCGGGATTATCGAGCTGTTAACCCTCATGCGAGTGCTTTCATCCTGCTGGGCTTCTTGAGGTTGGACTTATGCTTTTTGCTAACAATGGATCTAATAGAATCCCGGTGGAATGAATGGAAGAAGGGCGGCCAAGCCTCTTTTTCAGTTAAGGAGCTAAGCGAAAAAGCTCCATCTTTAAGGCTGGATTACCCGCTGGATTACTTGTCTGTGTTGGCGCAGGCCAGGGCTTGAAGGCAGGTGAAGGGTTTGATATATGCGTTGGCCGATCTGCATCTATCTTTGGCTAAAAATAAACCTATGGAAATTTTCGGTTATGTATGGCGAGCGCATACAGAAAAAATTTATGAGGCGTGGCGTTCGATAGTCAAAAAAGACGATCTGGTAATAGTTCCCGGGGATATTTCCTGGGCTGTTCGCCTGGATGAAGCTAAGGTAGATTTAAATTGGTTGTCTGAATTGCCGGGCACCAAGTTGCTTATAAAAGGGAATCACGATTACTGGTGGTCAACCATTGCCAAGGTTCGCAGCATTCTGCCGCGCAATATTTATGCCATTTCGAGCGGTTATTTTATGTGGGAAGATGTTTTAATTTGCGGGACAAGAGGCTGGGTATGCCCGGGCGATCCCTGTTTTGATGAAGAAAAGGACTTTCATATATATCAAAGAGAGGCCAAAAAGCTTGAGAAGGCGCTGGAAAACGGGAAAAGGTGCAAACATGCCAGGATTATCGTTGCCTTGCATTACCCGCCTTTTAATTATTTGAAGGCGCCGTCGCTTTTTACCGATGTTATAGAGAAGCACGGCGTAGAAGTGTGCGTTTACGGCCATTTGCATGATGCGGCGCTTCGATCTGTTTTTGATGGTAACTTAAACGGCGTAGAGTATCGCTGTGTGTCAGCGGACAAGTTAAAGTTTGAACCTTTGCAAATTATGCCGTTTGAACCCACAATAGAGCAGCCGTTAAATTTTGTCCTATAAGGGCATGTAAGATAAAAAGAAAGGAGGGGTTGTGAGTGGCGGTAGGCAAGTCAGAACTGGCTACCATTCTCGCTGAGAAAACCGGGCAGTCTCACAGACAGTCTTTGGGGTTTATAAATGCATTTATTGATGCTGTTGGTGAGAAGCTCGCTGAAAAGGAAAAGGTGCAGCTGACCGGTTTTGGCGTTTTTGAAGTCAGGGAACGGAAGAGCCGGCTGGCGAGAAATATGCGGACCGGAGAGACAATTACTGTTCCTGCGACTGTGGTGCCTGTGTTTAAAGCAGGTAAGGCTTTGAAAGAGAGGGTTAAGTAGGCGTAAGAAGTACTTATCCGGCAAGGGGTTCTTGCAGAAAGAGCCCCTTGTTTATTATGAGAGGAGGGCATGTTATGTCTGAAAAGGCTAAAGGTGTTGTTGCTTATTTGGTGGTTATAGTTTGGGCGGTTTTCATGCTGGCTATTATGAACATTCCTTGTTTTTTAAAAGTTAATTAAAAAAGGAGCGTAAAATGGCTGAAGAGTTAATGAAAAATGAAAAAGCTGTGGTTTTGAGATGTGCTCGATGCGGTAGCACGGAATTTAAGTTGTTAATGCTTGAAAATACAGGTAGGTTCGGATCCAAGGTAATAGATTATATCAGTCAATGTGCCAATGAAAATTGTAAAGGACAAACCTGTATAGTTACTGTTTTGCAACCGTTTCTTTATCCCAGAGAACCTAAAAGAGTTAGTTGAAATTATTTTTGCAGTTCGTTTTTTGACGAGCTATAACAGTAATTTCGTAAGAGATTCATGCGCGCCATAGAGCGTGCAATGTTTTTTTGCAGGCAAAACCCCTTGCCTGAGATCAAAAAGAAAGGGTGGTTTAAATGATGAAGGCCGCAGGCGCGGTGGCGGATGTCGGAGAGGCTCTTTCTGCCACGCAGGTAGGAGGGACAGCGGCCGGTGGGCAGAACAGGAAAAATTATATCGTTTATCGGTATGGCTGCCTGGAGCCCACTTTAAACGGCGATTTAATGATTGAACAAATGCGGTTACGGAGGCAGTTTTGGAATGAGCTTGCTGCGGCTCATAACAAGTGGTGGGAGGAGTACAAGCGTATTTGTTGGGTGCCGTTGCACAGTGATATTTTAGAATCTTTTTATGATGAGATTGACCGTTTAAGCTTTGAGATTGCAAAGGAGCGGCAAAAGAGCCGCAGCAGCAAGGCGGATAATACGCCTTATGTTAAAGGGCTAAAGGCCAGAATTAAAGTTTTGCGTAGGGCGGCCCGAAATTATAACGATAATTTTGTTAAACCGATTCGTAAAGTAATTGTCGCGCAGCCTCATGTTCAGGCACAGTTAAAAAGAATAACGGAGCAAAAAGATCGGGAAATTAAGCAAGCCAAGGCAAATAGCGGCCTGCACTGGTGTAATACTGATGATATAGAACGAAATTATGTGAAGTATAATAAAAAAC
The DNA here is from genome assembly GCA_029778075.1 of Bacillota bacterium. Classification (GTDB taxonomy): domain Bacteria; phylum Bacillota; class Dethiobacteria; order DTU022; family UBA8154; genus UBA9862. The sequence continues at coordinate 4,848 of JAKORA010000168.1, forward strand.
AGGTCGTGTCGCGCAATTCCTTGCTTCATTTTAAACGGTGGGACGGCAACGGGAAGGTTAACATCAGGCTGAAAAAGCCCTTTTTGGCTACGGCTGATGTGTTTGGCACCAGTCAATGGGTTCAAATAGATCCTGTGCCTGTTGATGCTTGGTTTAGTCCTATTAGAGCTGTTCGGAGAAGGTTGTCTCGGACCAAAATACGGGTTCGCATTCATTCTGTTGGAAGGCGGCCTGTGTGGGTAGAGTTGCCTATGGTTATGCACCGGCCGTTGCCGGAAGGATTGATCCGGAAAGTTGATATAACACGGAAAGTGATAGCCGGTAAACCCCGGTATTTTGCGTCTATTACGGTTGAGGTTCCGGCTGTTTCGTGTGTTCGGGATGATAAGAAGCCGGCAATCGGCATAGACATAGGCTGGCGTCTGAAGTCTGATAATACGCTAAGGGTTTGCTATTGGCATGATACTACTGGTGCTCACGGGGAAGTTGTTCTTGGGCCAGAAATTGTGTCGCAATTTTTTAAAGTAAGCGATCTCCAGTCTATACGGGATAAAAACTTTGATGATATTCGGGAAAAGCTCGTTGATTTTGTTCGGAATAACCCTATCCCCGCTTGGCTGCGGAATGAAAAATATATTACCCATCCTAAATGGCGGTCGATTGCCAAGCTGGTTAAACTGTATAAATACAAGTGGCAGAGGTTCCCGGGCGATAACGTTATTTACCAGGAGTTAGAAAACTGGTATAAACGGGAGCGTCATTTGTACGAATACGAGGCCAACTTGCGCGATCAGATCATTGCCAGGCGTAACGAGGAATACCGCAAATTTGCAGCCGGGGTAGCAAGGAAATACGGGTATGTTGTCCTGGAGCTGTTCGATCTTGCAGAGATGGCCAAGAAACCGATGCCTGATCAGGGGGTTAAGACATCGCTTCCACCTAATAAGTATCGTTTTATCGCAGCACCCAGCGAGTTGCGAAATGCCATAGAGAATGCCTGCAAGCGTGAAGGCATTCTTGTCGAGCGGGTGAATCCTGATTACACGACCCAAGGTAAGCG
>JAKORA010000169.1 GCA_029778075.1 Bacillota bacterium
AAAAATGGTAATCAGGCGAAAGCTCACTGAATAAATATAGCCATAGTATGTAAGAGGTGACGAAGGTTGGCGCTCGCTTCAGGGTTCGTTTGAGGCAGGTTCAGCGAAGCGAGGTGGCATCGTGAAAACTTTTTTAATTTATATAGCAGCGCTATTCCTGATCCTAATCTTCCTGCCGGCAGCGATAGCTGGAGACTGGTGGCGGTGGGAGAAAACAGCTGCGGAGATAGATCATCTTGAAGAAGAAGAAGAAATAGTTCCTGATAATGGTGAAAGCATTGTCCTTAAAATTTACAAAGCTGGGGAAGGCCAGATTGTAGAGATAGAGATGGAAGAGTACCTAACAGGAGTGGTATCCGCCGAAATGCCGGCATCGTTTCACCCGGAGGCCTTGAAGGCACAGGCTGTCGTTGCCCGAACATACGCCCTGCGCAAGTCCGCTGCGGGTGGCGGCGATGGCTGCCAGAGCCATTCGGGGGCCGATCTCTGCACGGAGAGTACATGCTGCCAGGTCTGGGAAGATGAAAGCACAGCGCTCCATAAATGGCCGGCTGAAGAAGCAGCCTCGTATATGGAGCGTATCAGGGAAGCGGTCAGCTCTACACGCGGCCTGGTAGCCACTTACCGTGGAGACCTTATTTCTGCCGTCTATCATTCCACCTGCGGGGGAAAAACGGAAGCAGCCGCAGAGGTATGGAGGAGCAGCGGTATGGAACACCCTTACCTGCAGAGCGTGGAATGCACTTACTGTCGGCATTCGCCCTACTATGAGTCGGAGGTGGCTCTGACTTTTACCGCCTATGCTGCCGCTCTGGACAGCGAAAAAGAAGTGCTGCCGGTGCTTGCAGAGGATCAGGCTCCCTTGCTGGAGGTCGTCGAGCGCAGTCCCAGCGGGCGGATCCTGCTGGTCAGGGTCGGCCGGCCCGGCCGGCTGTACAGCGGCAACAAACTTCGTGAGCTGCTGGGGTTGCCCTCTACGCAGTTCACCTGGCGGGTGGAAGGAGATAAAATTATTTTCAGCACCAGGGGATACGGCCACGGCGCAGGTATGTGCCAGTACGGAGCCAACGGATTGGCCGGGGAGGGAAAAGACTATCTCGGCATCTTAAAGTACTACTACCAGGGAATAGAAGTGGAGAGCTGCTGCTCCCTTTCCGGGTTTTCAGGAGGGCAGGATGAAAATGCGCCCGCCCAGAGAGCGGAGGCGTCCTACCAGCCGGCTGTAGCCCCGGCGGATATGATGGACGCCCCTTATTTCCGAATAGCCCCTGGCGGCCAGGGCGGCTAAAACCAGCGCCGCACCGCCCCGGAGGTCCTCAGCCAGGACCTTGGCTCCCTGCAGGAGCTGACGGCCGGTGATGATGGCGGTACGATCCTCGATGCGGATGCGAGCCCCCATGCGAGCCATTTCTTCTACATGCATGAAACGTTTTTCAAAAACCGTTTCGGTAATAACGCTGGTCCCCCGGGCCAGGGTGAGGAGGGCCATGAACTGCGGCTGGAGATCCGTGGGGAAACCGGGATAAGGCAGAGTTTTTATATCCACTGCCCGCGGACGTCCCCGGGAGCGTACCCGTAAAAAACCCTTTGCTGTCTCCTCAACCAGGATCCCAGTTTCCTGAAGTTTGGCTGTTACCGCTGTGAGGTGCTGGGGGATCACATTTTCGATGATGACGTCTCCCCCGCTGATAGCGGCGGCGACCATAAAGGTTCCGGCCTCGATCCTGTCGGGGATTACCCGGTAACGCCCGCCCGTCAGCGAAGCAACACCTTCGATACGGATAAGCGGGGTCCCCGCCCCTTTTATTTTGGCTCCCAGGCTGTTAAGGAAATTTGCCAGGTCAACCACCTCCGGTTCAGCGGCGGCGTTTTCAATAACAGTGGTCCCCCTGGCCAGTACTGCCGCCATCAGAATGTTTTCCGTGGCGCCGACACTGGGATAATCAAGATAAATGGCGGCTCCCTCCAGGGAGGGGGTTTCCGCCTCAATGTAACCTTCATCCATGGTAAACTGCGTCCCCATGGCTCTCAATCCTTTTAAATGCAGATCGATGGGCCTGGTGCCGATAGCGCACCCTCCCGGGAGAGAAATACGGGCGCGCCCCAACCGGGACAGCAGGGGCCCCAAAACTAAAAAAGAAGCCCGCATGCGACGCACCGGGCCGTATGGGGCGGTTGATGTTGTGAGGCGTCCGGCATTTATAAAAACGCGTTCCTTACTGCGGTCACGGAAGATCTCCACTCCAAGAGACTTTAAGAGGATAGACATGGTCCGCACATCGTCGAGATCGGGCACATCTTCCAGAATAACGCTTTCCGAAGTCAGAAGGGAGGCAGCCATAATCGGCAGGCAGGCATTTTTTGCTCCTTTAATCCTGACCCTGCCCATTAAAGGCACACCACCTTCTACCAGTATTCTTCCCAAAGAAGCACCTCCGCCCTAGTAATAGCGGGAAATAAGGGGCGTGCCAGCCCAAATAACGGTTTTATCCAGATATTCATCGTAGCGCATGGCCAGGTTAAGGTTTATGCGCAGATTCTCCGCTTTTAAATAGTCTCCCAGGTCCGGGGTATAACCCGTAACGCTGATCATTTTACCGTCGCTGATGCTCTGTACCTGTTCCCCTCCGATTTCACGGGTAATAAGGAGACAAAGCTCCTCCATCTCTTCGGGCGTAAGCTCTCCATTCAGGTGGCCGGTAACACAAAAAGACATGTTACCATTTTGGGCATCCTGTCCCAGCAGGGAGGGGAACCTGCCGGCCAGGGTGCTCAGCTGCTGCGCCCCGCCTTCCTGATTGACAGTTATAAGCAAATGGACAACACTGGCCCCTTCCTGCTCCATACGTTGCAGCAGCAGGCGCATCCGTCCCCCGGATTGCAGGTCAGCAAATCTTTCCGCCATCATGTAAACGGGAGCCTCCTGCTGGCTGCCATCCGGCTGGTAAAGAGCATGAGAAAGGCCTTTTTCCGCCGTAAAAGATCGCTCTTCTCCACCGCCGGGCAGGCTGCTGTTGTTGCCGGTTATCTCGCCGGCAGGTTCCCGCGCCATAATACGTGCCAGCAGGTCGTCGGCCATTGTCTCCAGATCAGCCAGCGTGACAATATCCGCGCAAGTACCCAGTGAAGCCCAGTAATGAAACTCGCCTTCAACCACCTCGGCGCCGCAGAGTTGCATAATACGGTAGAGGGTAGAGTAAGGGTTTTCGGCGGATGGGGCCTGTCTCTCCGGAGCCATAAAGAAGACGCTGCCGATAATAAAAAGGATAAGGACAATAAATAAAAAGCGCCTCATGGGAATTCCCTCCTGTTTTTATGTTTATTATTAACGGGAGGAAATGACTTTATACCCAGCTAAGGCGCTTGTTATAAGCTTATTATTAAAAAGTAAAGGTAGCGGGACTCAAGAAGGCATTTTTATTTTACTTTCTTATCCTTATAACCTGTCCGTTGTTCGCCTTAAGCAACTCCCCGGTCGCTATCCGTATCAATGAATAAGAGGAGCCCCCGCCACTATAGACAATCTCCTTTTCCAAAACCCTGGGATCAATAAGAAAGACCGCTTTATAACCGAAGGAGGGGACCCCGCCGCTTGGGTATCCCGTTTTTTCAAGAATCTCGTTTTCACTGGCTATTCTCGGTTTCTCTATTTGTAACGCCTTTCCGACCCTGGAGGTGCTGACCCTGTCTTCACCCTTGACAATGGCGACAATTAAATTATCATGGCTATCGATCAGGCAGATATTCTTAACCAGATCTTCCGGTGAGACACCTGCCGCCTCTGCCGCTTCCCGCACGGAATGACATGATTTATTGAAAATTAGCTGTTCCGCTTCGATATTGTTTGCTTTTATGTAATTTTTAAGTTTTTCCTCATATTGCTTCATAATTTCTACATTCCACTCCTTTCAGCCAAAGCATGGCGGCATATGCCGACAGGGGAAATAACAAGCGGCTATGCACCTCAAACAAACTTCTTTCCTTTTTCAAATAAACTCCTTTCACAAATCCCCCTCAAACCCTTGAAAACACTGGCTTGTTATTCTCTTCCAATTTCCCATTTAATTCCTTTTTCCTTATTCCTTACTTCCTAAAGTCCTTTCATTCCTCAATTTTTAGGGCAAAAAATGAAAATAAAGTGCTTTTAGGATTGAGGGTTAAGGGGGAAGGGTTAAGGTGAGATTTTGT
>JAKORA010000001.1 GCA_029778075.1 Bacillota bacterium
ACTTTGGGCATTGGCTGGAATTAAGAAAAGGGAAATTGAAAAACAAAACGACAGGGAGGTAATGTGATGGCCGAATTTTTGAAGCAAAAACTGACATCTAGGAAGTTTTGGGTAGCCGTGGCCAGCGCGGCTTTTATTGTTTTGAGTGAAGGCCTCGGCTTCAATGTAGACAGCGAGCTGTATTGGAAGCTAGTTGCTTTGGCCCTTGGTTATATCTTTGGTGAGGCAGCGGTGGATATTGCCAGAGCAAAGAAAGAAGATCCCCCAGTTTAAGGGGGAACTAGGTAAAGATAGGACAGCCCGGGGGAAGATCCTCCGGGCTGTTTTTGTTATGCCCTCTCTCGCTTCGGCGGGGGGGCTTTTTGTGTTTGCAGTAGGACTTCGCTGGGCGATTATTCTTGGGCTTCACAGAATTCTTGGAATTTTTCCAAGTCTTCTGCAGCCACCCAATGCTCAGCAATGAAATCCTTCCCAATGAGATAAGTAAAGTCTGGGCCGCTCTCGAGCGCTGGGGAATTCATGTCAATAATATGGTAGTTAATGAAATCCTTCGTTGTTCGGCTTTCCGGGTTTTCTGCCATGAAGCCGAACAAGCGATCAAACCCAATGTCAAAATCTGTATTCCTCTGGGCTATCTTCACGATACTTTCCAAAACCATTTTTTCTTCCCTCATTCCCAAATAATCATAAACGAAATCTTCAAGCAGCTCCTGAACCGAAGTCCCTTCCTCCAGTGCTTGCATTTGTAACTCTTTCTTTACCTCTGCTGGTAGCCGAAAGATGACAGCTTCTTGGTCTTTCCTTTTACTCATTGGGCATCCTCTCCTTTTTTTGATTACATGATAACATAACAACATGTAATCTGTCAATACCTTTTTGTAAAAATTTTTTAGTGATTTTCAAGGCAAATTTGTCAGTGAGGCGAATTGATCCCCCGTAAGGAAGGGATGCCGGTAACCCGGGAAGAGCTGGAGGCGGCTATCATGGCCAGAGCGGAAGAAATGGAAAAGCTGGGCCGTAGAAGAAGAAAAAGGAGAAGGACGGCTTATAAAAATATTTTTCAAGAATTTTTACACCAACCCCGTAAATGCCTATAAAATGGGCATTTACAGGGTTTTATTTTTTTTTGGGGAAAATGAAATTTTTTTGATAAAAACACTTGACATTCTAACTTTTTTCTGTTAGAATCATAACAGAAAGAACAAAACGGAGGGAGAAAAATGAAGATCACAAATTTAGGAAACGGGAAAATTGCAGTTGACAGCCCTTACAACCCGGTTTTCGTGAAGCGAATCAAGAAAGCTGGTGGCAAGTGGAACGCCAGCAACAGAACATGGGAAGTAGACGAGCGCAGCATTGATACTGTTAGAAGCATCATGCGCGAGGTCTACGGGCAGGACGATCTGCCACAGGAACTGGTCACAGTGAAAGTAACCATCGGCGACAAGAGCCTTGAAGAATGGAGAGCGCCGGTTGTCCTGTTCGGGCGCACGATAGCCTCGGCCCGTGGCAGGGATAGCGGCGCACGGCCCGGAGAAGGGGTCTGCTTCGAGAAAGGCGGTTGTGACAGCGGCGGCAGCATGAAAAACTGGTACACCATCGTCCGCGCAGGTAGCGAAATCACAATCTATGATGTGCCCCGGCTGGCGGTCGAGCAGAAACTTGGCTGGAAAGACGAATACGGCACATTTGAAGTTGTCGAGGCCGACGATCCCCTGGCCGCATTGAAAGCCGAAAAAGAGGCCCTCTTGAAGCGGCTGGCGGAAATAGAAGAAATACTGAACCAAGCGAAATAGCTTGCGCTGCTCCTGCGCAGCAAGAGAAAAAGGATTGCTTTGAAAACACAGGCCCGCCGGGAGCCTTATCCCGGCAAAATTAAAAAAGGGGGAAATAAAAATGATAGAAATCAAAAAATTTGAAAACCTGCACGAGGTCAAAAAATTTCTGGCCTCGTGCCAGAAAGAATTCAAAATGACCAACTTTGAGCCGGTTTTGTCTCTTGTAGATCCGGCCTTCTACAGGTACGACGTGTACCTGAGGCTGGACGAGGAGGGAGGCCACGGTAGAAGGAGCTCCCTCTTTCTGAAAATGGAAGGAGGGGCAGACTGGGGGCCGAACGATCCCCCTGTCTACAATTGTTCCTTGATTTTCAGATGGGACACCGGATCTGGGCATGTTGTCCAGATCGAGGGAGAAATTACTGATTTTTATACAGGAGAGGGGAGTTTCACCCTCTCCATCGGAGAAGACAAGAGCACTCACTTCTACCCCGTTATTCAGGATTTGGCTGCCGCTGTCGGCAGTCTTTCCTAAGAGGGGACAAAGTTACTGCCGGGAACCTTATCCCGGCAGAAAGGAGATGATATTTTTGAAAAAAGAACCGCGTACCGTTTCAATCTACCTCCGCCCTGCGCTGCAAGCAGAGCTTGAGACCAGAGGCGACAACCGCAATCATATTATCCACCGGGACCTGGAGCGCCTGTACACGCTTTACCGGCTCGCGCTCCGGGAGGTAAAACTGACCCTGCCGGAAGCATGGTTTATTGTTGACATGCTGAACGGTAGCTTGATGGACGCCAACACTGCTGGACTGCTCTGGGCCAGCGCGGAAGACGCCTGCGCCCTAGACGGCCTGGATAAGAAATGGCAAGTGGACGGCAAGGCGCTGGTAAAAAAGCTAAAGGCGCTGTCGCACGTCCAGGCGCTTGCCCTGGTAGACGCCGCCGAAAGGTTCTGGCAGGCGAACACCGGGAGCATGGAAGACGAAGATATAAAAAAGTTTTTCGGAGTGGCGATAGCCGGGGACTAACCCCGGCTTTTTTTCTTGCAAAATAATGACCTATGGTTTGCTGCGATAAATTAACTAATTTCCCTAATTGTGCTTGAGTAAGATCTTTTTCTTCCCTGAGTTCTTTTAAACGCTTACTAAACATTTTACACCTCATAAACCTTTTAGTTTATTTTACTATCTATTTTAGTAAAAATAAATATTTACTAAATATCTCAGTAAAAAGGGTTGACATACTCATATAATGAGTTTATAATTAAGGAAAAGGTAACTCATTACATGAGTTTTAAGGAGGTGAAATAATTGCAACTGCAACCGAGAATTTATTTAATCAAAGCCAGAGGAGAACGCACGCAAACAGAAATAGCCAAGATGGTTGGCGTGGAGCAGCAAACATATTCCCACTGGGAGAGGGGGCGTTCTACTCCTTCTATCGCAAAAATGCTTTTACTCGAAAAAATTCTCAATACCCCCAAAGAAGTGCTTTTTTTCGACATTTTCAACTCACCTGCTGAGTTAAATAATAATTTTAAATCCAAAGTCAGCGCATCCTGACCAGTTCAGGCTCTTCGTGCTGGCTTTTTTTATTTTCCCCAAGGGAGGAGGCAATCCCATGTTTCCGCACAACAGGACAGAGCGTATGCCCGTCGTTGAGGCCGCCGAAATGCTCGGCATGAATCCACAGCTTCTGCGCCTGGGCCTACAGCAAGACAAATTTCCTTTCGGAGTAGCGATCCAAACAAGCAAGAGGCGCTGGAGCTACTACATTAACCGGCAAAAGTTTTTCGAGTATTTGAACGGCCAGAAAGAAAACGAAAAGGAGGCGTTGTAATTGAATCTCTACGACAACCCAACCCAAGACCAGGCCGCCTATAACGAGTTTAAATCCATCATGAAAGAAATGATTGAGCTTGAAAAACAGATTTGCGAGCTGAAGTATTTTGCGTTGCGGCATGGCATTGATGTTCAGGAAATAATGCCGGATAGGGAGGTGGCATGATGGTCAGCTGGTCCTGTCCCTACTGCGGAAAAGCGATGTACAGCGCGTGGGACAAGCACACCGATGAGGTTGTTATCTGTATCCACAGCGATGGGATTTTTAAGAATCCGTATTACCGGGGAAAGGAGGGAGAAAATGCGAGTATTAGCAAGCTTCATCGGCAGCAACCGCGAGTTTAGAGCCTGGCTGGCGGCACAGATGTACCCGGATGTGGTAAGCCTGGCGGAATATCGGAAAAAGAAAAAGACCGCTTCGAGAGCGGCCCAAAGTAAAACCTTTTAACCCGAGTATAGCATAGCGCAACTTTATTTGCAACTGCTCTCTCTGCAGTAGGCGGGGGTGCAAGTTCCCGGCCCCCCGCCAATAAAAACGAAAGGATGATTAGTATGGCATTAGCCAGTTCAGATTTAATCTTACGGAAAATGGAGGAAAGCCAAGAGCGGTTTGACCCTACACATATAAGACCCTCTGCAATTTCCTCATGCGCCAGAAAGCAAGTATATGCTGCCCTGGGCTACCCGGCCAATGAGGAGGCCATGCGGGAGCTCGAAGGCATTGCCTTC
>JAKORA010000011.1 GCA_029778075.1 Bacillota bacterium
ACCGCCCTGGCCAACAATCGCTATGTATGGAAAGATGGCACAGTGGAATATTGGTGTGCCGGCAGAGGCGGAACTGGCGGGGAAAAGCACTGCGGCCGAACTAACCCTGCATGTCCTGTCTGCATTCCCTATGGCTTTTCCAAGAGTTCTGGAAGGAGCATGCAGGGATTAGCCCAGTTTTTTGACGCCCATATCCTTTTTTTCCCCGTTGCCAGCATGATCGGGCCGGTATGGGTGACATCTCCTTCTGCTTTGCAAATGCTAGAATTAAAGGAAAATCCAGGTGATCCTGGTGATGGCTATTGTCCCTTTGGAGAAAAAATTGAACAAAGGAAGGACAGTCGGCTGAACTTTGGGTGGCTCATGTTGCCGCGAAGCGAGGGCGAAAACAAAGAAACGATAAAAACAATGCGAGAAAAATTGAAAGAGAGAAAAATACCCGCTACCATTACAGAAAATAGCGTATTGGTATCCGATAGGTTGTTTTCCCTAATTGTAAACAATAACCTGGAGGTAAGAACCTCTGTGAGCATTGATCCGGCTACGGGAGCTGCAGAAGAGAAAGCCCTCTTCACTTTCGAAGCTCTTCCCAGGGGTACGGTTCTTGTTTTTGATATTTACTATAGAAACGGCTCGTCTTACCGGATTAACAACCAACCTATAACTGTGGATTGCTCCTGGGTAAAAAAGCATATCGAAGAAGGCTTGAGTGTGTTTGCCACCCTCGGAATCGGCGGTATGAATACCCGGGGCATGGGACGCCTGAAGGTGCTCAACCTCGAAAAAGAACATGAAAAAGGATGTGGTGAAAATGAGCATCGGGCATAAGGTGGCGAACCTGGAGCAGGAATGCGCTAGCTATGCCATAGATATAGCCTGCGGCGTCAGAGATGCCCTCGGGGACGCTGCTGATTTTCTGATTACCAAGGCACTCGGTGTGTTGCAAGAACAAGGCCTTTATGCCCTGGCTCTCTTTTGTGCTGCAGCAAGCGACAAAGAACACG
>JAKORA010000170.1 GCA_029778075.1 Bacillota bacterium
CATCAGGGCGGCAGATAACGGTATCGTGATCTTTGCCGGCATCAAAGGAAGCCTTTCTTACGCTTACGGCCGGTTGGTGGTCATCGACCACGGGGGTGGCCTGGCCACTGCCTATGCGCACTGTCATTCAATTCTTGTAGCCCCGGGGCAGGAAGTTTCCCGCGGCCAGAACATCGCCATTGTAGGCTCCACTGGTTCCAGCACCGGGCCTCATCTGCACTTTGAGGTGAGGGTGAACGGTGAAAGAAAGAATCCCATGAACTATTTCTAAGATATTAGCCGATTCATGAAGAAAGACTGCCGCTGCTTGGGCTGAGAGGATTGCCTTAAGTTTCCAGGCCGCGGCAATTTTTCTTTAGCCGCAAGATCTGGTATTTTCCAGGGCAAAAAGGTATAATAAATAAAGTATAATAAATTTAAGAGAAAAATTAGCTGTGCAAAGTCCGTTTCGGAAAGATGGTGTTTTCATGAAACGACGGGAACTTGTGATTGTGTTGCTGTGTTTGCTTATCCTGAGCAACATAGCAACATATCGTTTAACCCGTTTTTTCTTTTCTTCACCTGCGGTGGAGATACCCTGGGAATGGGGCAAAGAAGGCCTCCTCCGGGAGGTATGGGATATCCTGGATAAGAAGTATTTTCAGCCCCTGGATGAGGAGAAGATGATCCAGGGAGCGATAAAAGGGATGCTCGAGTCTCTGGATGATCCCTATACGGCCTATCTTTCTCCCGAATCCATGGAAAACATGATGATTCATACGATAGGCTCCCTGAGCGGCATCGGTGTAGAAATTATCGAGGATGAGGGAGAAATAATTGTCTTAAGGGTCTTCGACGGCTCTCCTGCTGAGCAGGCCGGGTTGATGCGCGGGGATTGCATCGTGGAAGTGGAAGGAAGGAGTATGGAAGGCATCAGGCTGGATGATGCGGCGCGACTTCTGCGAGGTCCGAGCGGAACAATAGTAAATATTGCTGTCCGGCGGGGCGGTGAAAAGGACCTTTTACAGTTCACGATTACACGCGCTCAAATAGATATAGATACCGTCTTTGCTCGTTTTCTTGAAAAGGGTGTCGGTTATATTAAAATTACCAATTTTGATCAGGGTACAGGAGAAGACTTTCAGGAATCACTGGCGTCTCTGGAACAACAGGGTTTGCAGGGCCTGATCCTGGATCTGCGGGACAATGCCGGAGGGCTCCTGGACGAAGCTGTGGCTGTCGGCAAAGTCATTGTCCCTGCGGGAGAAATTACCAGGGTTGTGGATCGTGAAGGCAATGTAAAGGAGCGTTACCTTTCCAGTGCCAAGCCAAAAGATTATGAGATTGTAGTACTGGTCAATGAATATACGGCCAGCGCCGCGGAGATTATTGCCGGAGCTCTACAGGACAGGAGTAAAGCTAAACTGGTGGGTATGCCGACCTACGGGAAGGCAACCGTTCAGCATTTGCACTACCTGAGCAATGGAGGCGGGCTGCGCTATACAATAGCAAAGTATTTAACTCCCAGTGGCTACGATTTGCATCAGCAAGGGCTGCAGCCTGACTTTAAAGTGGAGCTGCCAAGAGAATACTATCTGCAGTACTATACACTCCCACGTCAGATGGAACAGGGTGATTCAGGGGAAACTGTGGCTCTTTTGCAAAACATGCTTGCTTTTCTGGGCTACCCCGTGGAAATTACCGGTGTTTTTAATGCAGCCACCGCAGACAATTTAAAGGAGTTCCAAAGAAAACATGACCTGCCGGCCACAGGAGCCATGGACTTCGCCACCAGAGAGAGCTTTCAAGCCGCCTTGGCAGAAAAAGCCAGTGAAGTAGATAAACAGTTGAAGTTTGCCCTTGACATACTAACCGCCAAGAGCCTCTCCGCCCACAAAAACTGATGAGCCCGACGGACACAAATGCCCGGTGGAAAGAGCATAACTTAGACTTTGTTTCATGTCCTGTAGGGGTGGCGCAAGGTTGGGGCGAGCGTATTATGCAGCTTGAGCCAGCAGGTTCAGCGAAGCGATGGTTTGAACTGGCCCGGCGGACATGGACTTCTGCCGCTGTAGCGGCTGTAGCTTATTAGTTTTCTCGTTTAGTCCCCGCCACCTTTTTATGGAAGCAGCGCTTTGCTGTGGCGGGAGCGACTTGTGGAGCGAAGTCGAAAAGTTCACGGCGAAGCGAAGGCCGGAGACGACCCTGCCGGCACGGACGCCGGCAGCCGGCCTCTGACCATGGATGGGAATTGGCCGGGTAGGTCGTCGTAGGCATGAGCAAGCCGTAGAACTTTACGAGCGGAACTCGGAGCTTCGCCCACAGCAATCGCTGCACCACCTTTGGAAAGGGGCCTCAAAGATGGATTTTTGGTTTAGTATTTCACTCTTAATGCTTAAAACGATGCTTGTGGCCATTCTGAATCCCTTTTTCTGGCTGTTTGTCTTTATCGTGCTGCTGCAATACCGGCGTCTTGTGCTCATGGAGAAAAAACTTTTTGGGCAACCGATTAACAATATCTGGAGGCAGACATTTTATTCCGTCCTTTTCGGCATTATCGGAGGCCTTTTTGGCAGCTTTTTTCTTTTATTGCTGGGCATATCCCTTGACAGTATCGGCATTACCTATCTCTGGCCGGTAGCCATATTATTGTTGATGGTAAATCCCCGATTCCTTTGTTTTGCCTACGCAGGCGGGATAATTGCCCTTGCCTCCTTGGCCGTTAAATATGTACTGCCTTTTTGGCCTGAACTGGAGAATGTCGCCTTGTTAAAAGGCCTAACCGGCATCCATCTTCCCAGCCTGCTGGCCTTAATCGGTATTTTACACCTGACGGAGTCTTTTTTAATTTTTATCAGCGGGCATCGCGGTGCCAGCCCCATCTATCTCAAATCTCCTTCGGGGGAACTCCTTGGCGGTTACAGCATGCAGCGTTTTTGGCCTCTGCCGCTGATGGGGCTCCTGGGCATGGTTGTCGCAGAAGACTCGGATATCTTTGTAGGAGGGGTTTCCATGCCGGAGTGGTGGCCTCTGCTGGGTTCCGTCATGAATCCCTTGGGCAATGAAGAGCTTGTTTACCTTATGGTTCCCATAATAGCGGTGTTAGGCTACAGCGACCTTGCTGTTTCCAGTTTTCCCCGCAGCAAACGGATTAAAACAGCCGGCAATCTGGCTCTGTACAGCGTGCTTTTATCAGTTCTGGCTATTGCCTCCGTTTTTTCCCCGTTGCTGGTTCTTCCGGCAGCTTTAATGGCACCCCTGGGGCATGAATTTTTAATCAGGAAGGGCAATAAGGATGAATTTTCCAGGCCGCCGCTTTTTAACGCGGATAGCAGTTACGGTTTAAAAATAATCGCCGTTATACCTGATTCCCCGGCTGAGAAAGCAGGCTTGCAGTGTGGAGACCGGATAATGGAAGTAAACAACACCCGGATCGACTCCGAAATTGATTTTTGGAATATACTGCGTATGCATTATTATCGTGTGATTTTTAAGATTAGCAGGAGGGGAAGGGAAATCAGTCTTCCTGTCCAGATTTATCCTCTGCCGGTAAGCCGGGTGGGGGTTATTTTCGCCCCGGGCCGGCTGGCGAGCGCCAATGTTTATGTGGAGTTGACCAACAGTTCCTTTTTGAAAAATATCTGGCGGCGCTTTTCTGCCGGCAGATCCTGAAGGCAACCTGCATAGAACAATAATTCCCGGGCAAAATTATTACTGTGACTATGTTTTTGCCCTTTAAATAATTTAGACCCGGGGAGTATGCATATGCCGTCGGTTGAAGAATTGAATAACAGTCTGAATAAAGTGGCCGCAAATCTGCGCCAAAACCGCTTCAAGCTGGAGCAATTACTGATAACGATACAGGTGCAGCAACAGACGGTCATGGACAGCCTGCAGAAGATTATGGAAGAGCAGATAACCTTGCAGGGAATTGTCTCTGGAAGCCTTTCCCAGTTTGAAGAAAAAGCGGGGGCCAGCCAGGGCCTCCAGGGGCTTTTTCACGGCAACCCACTGCTGAAAAATGAAATTATGCAGAAAAGGGTGGCCCTGGAGCAAAATTTACACAAACTCCGGGAGATGAGCTATCAGCTACAGCAGAAAGTACAGCTGCTGGGGAAAACGATCCAGGATATCGGGCGTTATATTTCTCCAGAAATTGAGCAGGATGAGAAAAAAGTGGAGGAGATCAAAGAGTCCCTGGGGCAGATGTCCACACAGCTTCTGTCCCAGCAAAATTAAAGGAACGCTCGTCTATTTCGATACTGTTAAACAAACCACCATTACCTCGTTGCCATAGCCCGTAGATGTCTTTTCCTCCACATTGGACAGGTTTTCCTACTTTTCTCTACTCTTCTTTATTCCATCATAGAGCAGTTGAAAATAGTGCCCCGTAAGTGAGCTTTTATCCACACAGTTAAGGCTCCTCCGCTCTCCTTTTCCATTAAAAAAAAATTTGTGGTATAATATGCTGGCAGGCAGTGGCCTGAAGCAGCATTCAGCCCAAAGCAACCTGAGCATTTACCGAAGATTGAAGAGAAAGGTATGTTAGCTATGGGACTTTTTAAACTGGTTTCGGAATTTTCTCCCCAGGGTGATCAGCCGCAGGCTATCGACAAGATAACCCGCGGGCTGAAAGAAGGAATGCGCCACCAGGTTTTACTGGGAGTTACCGGTTCCGGCAAGACTTTTACCATGGCCAATATTATCGCTGAAATTCAAAAACCTGTCCTGGTGATGGCGCCCAACAAAACCCTGGCCGCACAGCTCTGCAGCGAGTTCAGGGAATTTTTCCCGCATAATGCCGTGGAGTTTTTTATCAGTTACTACGATTATTATCAGCCCGAGGCCTATATACCCCAATCGGATACCTATATAGAAAAAGATTCCTCTATTAATGACGAGATTGATAAGCTGAGGCATTCGGCAACAAGCGCCCTTTTTGAACGCCGTGATGTGATCATCGTGGCCAGTGTCTCCTGTATCTACGGGCTGGGCTCGCCGCAGGAATACGGTGAGCAGGTGCTTTCCCTGAGGGTAGGCATGCAGAAAAGCAGGGAGGAGATCCTGCGCAAGCTTGTGGCTATCCAGTACGAGCGCAATGATTATGATTTCAAAAGAGGTACTTTTCGCGTACGGGGTGATGTGATTGAAATTATTCCCGCCTCCTTTGCTGACGCCGCTATCCGTGTGGAGCTCTTCGGTGACGAGATCGAAAGGCTGCGGGAGATCGACATTTTGACGGGCGCAGTACGGGGAGAGCGGGAGCATGTGGCCATTTTCCCGGCCTCCCATTATGTAACGGGACAGGCGCGCCTTCAGGAAGCGATAAGAGATATTGAAGCGGAACTGCAGCAGCAGCTTTCCAAGCTGAGGGCGGAAGGCAAGCTGCTGGAGGCCCAGCGTTTGGAGCAGCGCACCATCTATGACCTGGAGATGATCCAGGAGGTGGGATTCTGCAACGGCATAGAGAATTATTCCCGACACCTGGACAGGCGTCCCCCGGGTAGCAGGCCATATACCCTTATTGATTATTTTCCCCGTGATTTTCTGCTTTTTATCGATGAGTCACATGTGAGCATCCCCCAGATCCAGGGAATGTATGCCGGGGACTACTCTCGTAAAAAGACCCTGGTAGAGCACGGTTTCCGCCTGCCTTCCGCCCTGGATAACAGGCCTCTGCGTTTCGATGAATTTATGGAACTTGTCAACCAGGTTGTCTATGTCTCGGCTACGCCCGGCCCTTTTGAAATGAGCGTAAGCAACGCCGTCGTGGAGCAGATTATCAGGCCGACGGGCCTGGTTGACCCTGAAATTATCGTGCGTCCGGTGGAAGGACAGGTGGAAGATCTTTACGGGGAGATCAAGAAAAGGGTTTCACGAAATGAGCGGGTGCTGGTCACAACGCTGACCAAGCGCATGGCCGAGGATCTGACTGACTATTACCAGGAGATGGGTCTCAAGGTTAGATATATGCATTCGGATATAGATGCCCTGGAGCGCGTGGAAATTATCCGGGGGCTGCGCACCGGTGAATTTGATGTTCTGATCGGGATCAACCTCCTGCGGGAAGGGCTGGACCTCCCGGAGGTATCCCTGGTGGCTATTCTTGATGCCGACAAAGAGGGCTTCCTGCGCTCCGAACGCTCTCTGATCCAGACAATAGGCCGGGCGGCGCGCAATATTAACGGCCAGGTAATCATGTATGCCAGCGAGGTTACACCTTCCATGAAACAGGCCATTCAGGAGACAGAGAGGCGCCGGGAAAAGCAGATGGCTTTTAACCGGGAACACAATATTGTCCCCCGCTCCGTCCAAAAAGGGATCAGGGCGCCGATTGAGGCTACGAAAGTCATGGAAGAAAGCCCCGTCTATTTATCTTCGGAAAGAGTCAGGGCTCTTGGCCAAAAAGAAAGGGAGAAACTGTGCCGCGAGCTGGAAAAAGAAATGAAGGAGGCTGCCCGGCAGCTTAATTTTGAAAAGGCGGCCGAACTAAGGGATATTATTTTTGAAATCCGTTCCATGGGCAAGAAATGGGCCCAGACCCGCAACCGCGAGGCAGCAGGATTAGGATAATATGAAAAGGGAGCAGCGTTTGCTGTCGGCGGGGCTTCGGTCCCGCATTTTTAAAGGGAGATTAAATATGGAGAAGATAGTTATTAAAGGAGCAAGAGAGCATAATCTAAAAAATATAGACCTGGAAATCCCCCGCAATAAGTTGGTCGTATTTACCGGCTTAAGCGGCTCCGGGAAGTCGTCCCTGGCCTTTGATACAATTTACGCCGAAGGCCAGAGGCGCTATGTAGAGTCCCTCTCCGCCTATGCCCGCCAGTTTCTCGGGCAGATGGACAAACCTGACGTGGATTTCATTGAGGGGCTTTCCCCTGCCGTCTCCATAGATCAGAAGAGCAGTTCCAAAAATCCACGTTCCACGGTGGGCACGATAACAGAAATCTATGATTATCTCCGTCTTCTATACGCGCGTATAGGCCACCCCTATTGCCCTTACTGCGGCAAACCCATAGCGGGGCAGACTGTCCAGCAGATTGTCGACCAGCTTCTGGCTTATCCGGAGGGAAGGCGGCTGCAGGTTATGTCTCCCCTGGTGCGGGGGCGAAAAGGAGAATATGGGGCCATGTTCGAGGAGCTGCGTAAAAAAGGCTATGTCAGGGTGCGCGTTGACGGTGAAGTGCGCATGCTGGATGAAGAGATTACCCTGGATAAAAATAAGAAGCACAATATCGAGGTCATTATCGACCGTCTTATTATACGTGAAGGTATAGAATCCCGCCTGGCCGACTCGCTGGAGACAGCGCTGGATCTGGGAGACGGGCTGGTGCTTGTTCAGAGCGAAGATGAAGAAAGGATTTTCAGCAGCAATTTTGCCTGTATTGACTGCGGCTTCAGTTTTGAAGAGATGTCGCCGCGTATGTTTTCCTTTAACAGCCCTTACGGCGCCTGTCCCCAGTGCAGCGGGCTGGGTATAACCATGGAATTTGACCCGCAGCTCGTTATTCCCAACCCGGAGTTGTCCATTGCCGAAGGCGCCATTCACCCCTGGGGAGTGAACCAGGGTTATTACAAGCAATTTTTAGAGGGTTTTGCCCGGCACCACAATATCGACCTGTACAAACCCTTTGCCGCCCTAACGGAGAGGGAAAAAGAGCTTCTCCTTTATGGCTCGCCGGAGGTTATCACCTTCCGCTATGCCAGCTTTTTCAGGGGGAGGTCCAGATACCATAAAAGAGCTTTCCCCGGAGTGCTTAAACTCCTGCAGAAACGCTACCATGAATCGGAAAGTGAGGAAATGCGTGCCGAGCTGGCCCGCTACATGAGCAGCAAGCCCTGTCCGGCCTGCGGGGGGAGACGCTTAAAAGAGGCGAGTCTGGCGGTAACCGTGGGAGAGAAAAACATCGCCCAGTTGACGGCCATGACCGTGGAAGAAGCCCAGGCCTTTCTTTCCACGTTGCCGCTGAGTGAAAAGGAAACGTATATCGCCCGGCAGGTTTTAAAAGAAATCTCGGCCCGGCTGGGGTTTCTCCTTGATGTGGGGCTGGGATATCTGACCCTTGACCGCTCTGCCAATACTTTATCAGGCGGGGAAGCGCAGCGTATCCGCCTGGCTACCCAGATCGGTTCCGGGTTGACGGGGGTGATTTATATCCTGGATGAACCCAGTATCGGCCTGCACCAGCGGGACAATTACCGGCTGCTGCAGACCCTTCTGCAGCTGCGGGACCTGGGGAATACAGTGATCGTCGTCGAGCATGACGAGGAAACCATTCGCAGCGCCGATTATATTGTCGATATGGGGCCGGGTGCCGGCGAAACAGGCGGGTATGTCGTTGCCGCCGGGCCGCCGGATAAAATAATGGAGGAACCCGCCTCCATAACCGGGGATTATCTGGCCGGAAGACGTTCGATCCCTTTGCCGGCAAGCCGGCGGCTCCCTCAGGGGCGCTGGCTGGAAATCAAGGGCGCCAGAGCCAATAACCTGAAAAATATCGATGTTAAATTTCCCCTGGGGGTGTTTACCTGTGTTACCGGGGTCTCCGGTTCAGGAAAAAGCACCCTGGTTAACGAAATCCTGGCCAAAGCGCTGGCGCAAAAACTGCACCGGGCCAGGGAATTGCCGGGAGAGTACCGGGAGATAACCGGTATAGAAAACCTGGAAAAGGTGATCGAAATAGACCAATCTCCCATTGGCAGGACTCCCCGTTCCAATCCGGCCACTTATACCGGGGTCTTTGACACTATCAGGGAGCTTTTTTCCCAGACACCGGAAGCAAAGATGAGGGGATACAGGCCGGGTCGCTTCAGCTTTAATGTCAAGGGCGGCCGTTGTGAAGCCTGCCGCGGAGACGGTATCCTGCGCATTGAAATGCATTTTTTGCCCGATGTTTATGTGCCCTGTGAAGTCTGTAAGGGGAAACGCTATAACCGGGAAACCCTGGAGATAACCTATAAAGGAAAAAACATCAGCCAGGTCCTGGAGATGAGCGTGCAGGAGGCTGTGGAGTTTTTTGCCTCTATTCCCCGCCTGCAGAGGCGCCTGCAGACCCTTGTCGATGTGGGGCTGGGTTACATCCGCCTGGGGCAACCGGCCACCACCCTTTCCGGCGGTGAGGCGCAAAGGGTAAAGCTGGCCGCCGAGTTGTCACGGCGCAGTAACGGGAAAACCCTCTATATCCTTGATGAGCCGACGACAGGGCTGCATATCGATGATATCAAAAAGCTGCTGAACATACTGGAGAGGCTTGTGGAAAATGGTGATACCGTCATTGTCATCGAGCATAATTTGGAGGTCATCAAACGTGCCGATTACCTCATTGACCTGGGACCCGAGGGCGGCGAGCGCGGCGGAGAGGTTGTGGCGCAGGGAACGCCGGAAGAAGTAGCACTGGTGGAAGCTTCCCATACGGGAAAATTCTTGAGGCGGATCTTAAATCTCCGGCTGGAGCAGCTC
>JAKORA010000012.1 GCA_029778075.1 Bacillota bacterium
AAGCCGGTCCACCAGCTTGCCTAATTCCTGGCCTACAACATCCGGGTCAGTAATAAAGCCGTTTTCCATCCGACCGCTGGGAGTAGGTATCTGCCCAAACGTTTTCACCCGGGCACTGCTTCTCCGGTGCTGAACCTGCACCAGCTTGATTGATTGGCTGCCTATATCCAACCCGGTTGACGTCCTGCTGGTAAACAAGCTAAATCCCTCCCAATTAAAACTAATCTATGTTAAATTTCTTTGTTTTTTTAGACGCAGATTTACGCAGATTTTTATGATTTTCTATTTTTCATTTTTTCTTTCAGCGTGATCATAAAAAATCTGCAACCTTAATAGCGACTGTAAGGAGCATCAGTGGTACCCGTAGGGTGCGTTAATCGGCGTCGAAAAGCAATTATCCTTTACTACATTCTGTATAACCTGCCACAGCCCCGTCTAACTTGAGAGTATTTGACGCAGATTTACGCTGATCTTCTATGATTTTTGTTTTTTAATTTTCAGCGAAATCTTAAAAAATCTGCGTTAATCAGCGTCAAAATAGTAATCCCCTCTTGCATCTTTCTGCGTCTAAAAAGTACTCCCTACCACATTCCCATATACCAGGCTGCGATCTGGTTGGAGAACAGATAAGCTGTATAGGCGCCTATGGCCAGGAAGGGGCCGAATTTTACTGGGGTTTTGCGGTCGGCTTTGCCTAATGCCATCAAAGTTATGCCAAACACCGCCCCCAAAAAAGAGGACAGTAAGAGAGTAATGATTGCTCCAGGGATGCCGGTAAAAGCCCCGATCACAGCCGCCAGTTTCACATCGCCGCCGCCCATGCCTCCCTTGGAGATCACCGCCACCAAAAACAGCACTCCCCCAAAGGCCAGGGCTCCCCACAGGGCCGGGAAAAAGCCGATGGTGAAAAAGGATACCGCCAGTCCTATGATCACACCGGGGATAGTGATAATATCAGGGATAATGCCTTCATCCAGATCGATAAAAGCGGATGATACTAAAATAAC
>JAKORA010000171.1 GCA_029778075.1 Bacillota bacterium
ACAGCAAAGCGCTGCTTCCATAAAACGGTAACAGAGGGCTAAGCGAGAAAACTAATAAGCAACGACGGTAGACGTGTTTGCCGGGCCATCTTTAGCCCTCGCTTCGCTGAACCTGCATGCTCAAGCTGCACATTCCGCTCGCCCCAACCTTGCGCCACCCTGTGGGACATGAAACCGGTTCTAAACGGAACTCTATTTTACTCCGTTTTTGTGACGGCAGGGTCGCCTTCGGCCTTTGCTTCACCGTGAACTTTTCGACTTCGCTGCATAAGTCGCTCCGCCAACAGCAAATTTTACCGCTGCTTTGAATAATTCCAGAATATGTCTGGAATTATTTTATTATAGGGGCCAAAAGTATATTAAAGTATATTATTGCTCTGCTGTATACGGTTTTTAATTTCGGGCAGCAGTAAGCTCCGCTCCCGTGTTATCCAAAGATGGCAAGAATTGGCTATATTGCTTCTTCCATATCTGAAGCAGTCATGTTATGATTATAAAATGAGTCTATTTTAAATCTAAATCAGGAGGGAAAGCTATTGTTTAATGCAGATGAAGGGACAAAAATAACCGGCGAAGAGGAAATAGCAACCGGAGAAAAGAAGGACAGAAGAAAGAGGTTAAAAATCGCTTATGATATTGCGATCATAGTGGCCCTTGCCGTACTGGTAACCATTATTTCACTGCGCTATGTAAAGCCGGACAGTGAGGTGGTAGCTACCGTAAACGGTGAAAATATTACCAAGGATGAACTTTACCAGGCTATGCTGACCGAAGGCGGGAGACAGGTTTTAGACCGTTTAATAACCAATCTGCTGATCCTGCAGGAAGGGAAAAGGCGGGGCATTACAGTAACCGATGAAGAAATTGATGCCAGGATCGAGAATCTTATCAACGCCAATTTCTATGGTATGGCTGACTCTTTTTATCAAGCTCTGGAACAGTACGGTCTCACGGAGGAAAGCTTAAGGAAAGACATAAAAACAGAGTTGATTCTTCGAAAGATTGCCGGCGAACAAATTAATATCACTGATGAGGAAGTCCGGGAGTATTTTAAAACCAACCGGCAAAATTACAATATCCCTGAACAGGTTGAGGCACGCCATATCCTGGTTGACACCAGGGAAGAAGCTGAAGAAATACTCGAACTTTTAAAGAGCGGTAGGGATTTTGCCGAACTGGCCGGCGAATATTCCAAAGATAAGCTGTCTGCCGAACAGGGGGGTAATTTGGGCTTTTTCCAGAGGGGGGAAATGGTGACAGAATTTGAGGAGGCCGCTTTCAGTCTACCTTTAAATCAAGTGAGCGACCCGATAGAAACAATTTACGGGTTTCATATTATAGAAGTGCTCGACCGTAAGGCAGCAAAAGAGGTTGCTTTTGAAGAGGTTGAGGAAAAAGTAAGGGAAGCGCTGCTCGAAGAACAGACTATGGAGCAGATGAATAAACAGGCCAATTTGCTCAGAGAGCAGGCCAGCATTGAATATAAGCTGGATTAAAATCGCCGGGGCACTGGGTACTATTCAAGATACCAAAGTTATACTATAATAGAAAAGGGAGGTTTTTTATAAGGAGGCTGGAGCATGGTGCGTATAAGCGATTTGCGCGATCGGGATGTCATCAACGTTAATGACGGGAAAAGACTGGGCATTATCAACGATATTGATCTTGATATAGAGAACGGAAAGATTAAAGCTATCGTCCTGCCGGGACCGGGAGGCTTTATGGGCGTACTTGGCAGGAAAAATGATCTTATTATTCCCTGGGAAAAAATAAGAAAGATTGGGGTGGATACCATACTGGTGGATTATCCGGTGGAGTCCAATCTGGCCTAAAGGTGAAGTGGCGGAAACGAAGAATTTTTTTCCGGGGGCAGAAAGGGTGGTTCTTTGGCGACCGATTTTTTCCCTTTTGAGGAAATCAGGAAAAGGGATGGGAGGGTTGTACCCTTCGATGCTGAAAAGATCACCCAGGCCATTTTTAAAGCCGCCAGGGCTGTAGGAGGGGAGAATTATTCCCTGGCCCGCGAGCTGACCACAGAGGTAATCGTTTACCTCAGCGAACAGAAGCTGTCCGGATTAATTCCTACGGTTGAAGAAATTCAGGATGCCGTAGAGAAAGTACTGATTGAAAAAGGACATGCCCGCACGGCGAAGGCCTATATTTTGTACCGGGCGAAAAGGACCCGTATCAGAGAAGCCAAGTCGGAGCTTATGGATGCGGTTAAAGAAATTTTACTGGAGGGGAATCGCAAGGAAGAGGAAGCCAGCTTTTCACCTGCCGAGAAGATGAACCGGATAGCGCTGGCCGCCAGCCAAAAATATTACCTTGACAATTTGCTCCCGCCGGAGATAGCTGCTGCTCATCAGGAGGGGAGTTTTTATATACATGGTCTGGGTTACTACAGCAAAGCACTTGATTCGCTGCAAATCGATTTACAGCCTCTGCTTAGAAATGAGTTTGCTTCGGAGGAATTTCCTCCCGGAGATCTGCTGGCCGCTCTCCTCAGGATTTCTGCCATTTTACAGAAAAACAAAGACGATCTTTACGGTGAACAGGCTTTGCCTTATTTTGACCGTGTTGTTGGCCAGCTAATCCGAAGTATTAAAAATAAACCGTCCAGGAAAGAGCTTTACAGGAACTTAAAAGAGATATTGGCGTATTGGGGGAAACTTTTCTGCACTTCAGCAGGAAATACTCCGCATTGCAGCCTGCAACTGGGGCTTGATACTACTGAAGAGGGCAGGGAAATAGCAAGGGTTTTACTGGAGGAAAGTATAAAACGGCAGTGCCCCAAATTAGTGTTCATAATTAAAGAAGGAGTCAACCTGCGGGAAGGGGATCCCAATTACGATTTATACCAAACTGCACTGCGGGCAGCACTGCGCAGTGGGAATCCTTTTTTTGCTTTTCTGGATACCGACTATAACATCCCTTTTGGCGAAGAAGTTTGCTATTTCAGCAATGGGATGAGGATAGCCGGAAACAGGCATGGTCTCCCGGGAGGGATGAGACGAGGTAACATTGCTTCTTTGACCCTGAACCTGCCGCGCCTGGCACTGATTTCCCTGGAGCAGGAACTGTTTTTTGTAGAACTCGATCGCCTGTTGAGACTGGGAGTACGTCAACTCCTGCATCGTTTTGAAGTTCTTTCTTCTCTCAAATGCAAAGATCTCCCCTTTTTGATGGGCGAGAGACTTTACCTGGGGAGTGAAAACCTGTCGTCGGAGGACAGCATTAAGGAATCCCTTAAAAACGGCATAATTTCCATAGGTTTTACCGGTTTGTCCGAAGCAGCCCGGGTTTTAACCGAAAGAAATCAGGAAAAGGAACTGGAATACGGGCTGGCTGTAAAAATAGCTGAACACATGTCCAGGCGTATTAAGTCCTTTGCCGACGAATATGACCTTAATATTGTCCTTTGCGGTTCATCAGGCAGCGGCAGGTTGCAAGATCTCGTCGCTAAAGACCGGCAGGATTTTGGTTTGGTCAGAGGAGTAACGGATAAAGATTATTATTACAGTTCTTGTTTCGTTCTTTTTCAGGAAGACGAAGGCCTGGAAAAAAAGATTGCTCTGGAAGGAGAAATACATAGATGCTGCTCTGCCGGGTATGCTTCCAGGATGGTCTTGCTTCCGGGAATGGATGTGGAGGTGGCGGAGGAGATGGCCGCCAAGTTAATCGCGGCGGGGGTCGGTTTTATTACTATAGCACCTTTAACGAAGGAGTAAACAGATGAAGGAAAGCCCGGCTTTAATCGAAAAAGACGGAATAACCTTTTTTTTATATCCACGGTGGGAGAAGGAGGGCCTGGTGGGGCATGGTTTCTCCACCCGTCTCGGCGGACTGAGCCGGGGGGTATTTGCTTCCCTTAACCTGGGGTTGAAAGGAGGGGACAGCCCTGAAACTGTCGGTAAAAACCGGCAGAGATTTCTGGGAATCTGGGGAAAAGAAGAGAAGGATCTTTATTATGGAGAGCAGGTTCACGGTAAAGAAGTCTTTCTGGTAGACAGATTATTTTTAAGCAAAGGCACTAGAGAAATTCCGGGAACGGACGCCCTGATTACATCTGAACCGCAGGTTTTGCTGGGGGCTTTTTCTGCGGACTGTCTGCTGGCTTTTTTCCTGGATCCCGGAACGCCGGCCATCGGTGTGGCGCATGCAGGGTGGCGGGGCACATTTTCCGGTATCCTGTCCGGTGTGGTGGAGGCGATGAACAAATCATTCGGCAGTGAGCCGGGTTCCCTGGAGGTTTTAATGTCCCCTTCCATTGGACCCTGTTGTTACGAGGTTGGAGAGGATGTCATGGATATTGCTGCTGCTTCCCGCTGGGGCCGTGAAGCAGTTTTTTATCCGGGGAGAAGACCGGGACACCGTTTCCTGGATTTGCAAAAAACCAACAGTAATATCCTTTGTAAAGTGGGAGTCTGCCCTTTTAATATCATTACAAACGAATTTTGCACATGTTGCCGCCCCGATCTTTTTTACTCCTACCGGGGCGCTAAAAGAGGGGCAACTGGAAGTCATATGGGTATAATTTTTCTAAGGTGAATATTATGGAGCAAAAAAGGGCAAAACGAGAGCATTTAAAGGTCCTTGAGGGTATGGGCACGGCTGTCCAGCGCACCGCAGGGGCCGGGAAAAAAAACATCTACTTTCTACTGTTGTTTCTGTCCCTTTTTTTGCTGGTTCAGATCTTATGCGGCTGGATTTGGGGGGGCGCTGGTCAGGACACCATTAATACGGTGCTGGCCAGTGAAGGCACAACCGATGTTTCCTTTCCTGCAGGAGGAATAATTACCTTCTCAGAGAAAGTAGTTCTCGCTCCATGTTCCGGTTTTGTGTATTATAAAGTTACAGGGGGCGAAAGGGTTCCTGTCGGTAAAGAGTTGGCCAGTATTACAGATTTTCCTCTGAAAAAGGCAGAAAGTGAGGGGGACGAGAGCCCGGATTCGGAATATTTCCTGCGCGTTAAGGATTGGTTGCTGGGAGAAACAGATGAAGAGCCAACCGATTTCTTTCCGGTGAATAATAAAGAGATGAAAATAATAGCACCGCTGCCCGGGCTGGTTCACTTAAAGATGGACGGCTTTGAAATATTCGGCCCGAATTCACGTTTCCCATACCTGACATCGGAGGAATTTGCGGAAAAGGGAACGGAAGAAAGGCTTTTAAGTTCAGGAGAAAGGGTTTTGCGCTCTACGCCTCTGTTAAAGCTAATCGATAATTATTACTGGTATTACAGTGCTGTTTTACCGCCGGAACTCGGACGATTATTGCCGGAAAGCCAGCAGGAGAACAAATTATTTTTTTCCTTTGCTCCTGATATACCTGTACAGGGCCGGAAGGTGGAAGCCAGGGAAAGGGATGACGGGACACTGGAGATTACTTGGTGTATTGATCGTGAATTGCCGGGTCTTTACGAGCAGCGCTGGAACAACGTTGAGATTGTATATAAAAAATTAGAGGGTGCTCTTATTCCCAAAAGCGCCCTTGTGCAAAAAGAGGATAAAAAGGGTGTTTACGTTGTAGAGGAAGGGGTCATAAATTTTCGGGAAGTAATAGTCCTGACAGAGAGAGAAAATGATTATCTGGTCAAGAATCTGGAGATTTATGAAAGAGTGGTTGCGAAGCCGGAAAACGTTAGGGAGGGACAGAGTTTCTTCTGGTGACAGGAGGTAAATCGGGATGACTGACGTTTCCATGCTTAAGGAAAACCTGAATAAGATAAATGAACGTCTACGCAGAGCCGCAGCTAAAAGAGGGGTTTCTCCGGAAGAAATCACGCTGGTGGCTGTTACCAAAACTGTGCCAACAGAGACAATCAACGCGGCACATCAGCTGGGAATCAACAATTTCGGAGAAAACCGGGTCCAGGAGGCTTTAAGCAAAATTGATTTTTTACCGGGCGGCATTCGCCTGCATTTTATCGGTCACCTGCAGAGCAATAAAGTAAGGCATGTAGTGCCTGTCTTTGATCTTATTCATTCCCTGGATAGTATTAAACTGGCCGGTGTTATCCAGAAGGAAGGGGAAAAAAGAGATAAAAAAGTCAATGTTCTCCTGCAGGTAAATATCGGTGATGAGAAGAGCAAATTTGGCTTTAAGCGGGAAGAGGTGGAAGACGCCCTGGTAGAGCTGGCTACCTACCGCAACCTGAAGGTGCTGGGTTTAATGACGGTGGCTCCCTTTTTACCCGATCCGGAAGAAGTGAGGCCATATTTCCGCCTGCTCTACCAGCTGTTTAAAAGCATAAAGATTCCGGGGATAGAAATGAAGTATCTTTCCATGGGGATGAGCAACGATTTTGAAGTGGCCGTGGAGGAGGGCGCCAATATGGTTCGTTTGGGAACTGCCCTTTTCGGCGATAGACTGAAAAAATGAAAGGGATGATAGGGTGAACTTCTGGGAAAAGCTGTTACATTCTCTTGGTTTGCTGGAAGAGGAGGAGGATGAGCCGCAAGGACGTAGTTTTACACGGAAATCCTTCAAAAAGGGGAAAGTATTGGAATTTCCAGCTCAAGAAACAGGTTACCGTCTTATTTTAAGTAATCCGGCAGGTTTTTCCGAGGTTGAGGAGATTGGCAGCCATTTAAAGAACAAAAGGCCTGTTGTTGTCAATCTCGAGGAGGTGGAAACGAGTGAGGCAAAAAGGATTATTGATTTCCTAAGCGGGGTAATATTTGCTTTGAATGGCAGCTCTCAAAAAATTAACAACAGTATTTTTGTTTTTGTGCCCCATGGAGTGACTCTGAATTCGCTCCAGCATAAGGAATTTACTGAACGGGATCTTCTCATTTTGCGGGGGACGGAAAGGAACTTTGAGGAGTAGACCGGCTTTAACGCTCTACAATTTTTCAATAGCCGCAGCTACAGGGGTTGACCTTAAAGGGAAGAATGTATAAACTAAAAGAAACTGCCCGGAAAACGGGTTCCATCCTTTTCGGTTGCCAAACAAGAGGTATCAATTATGCTATTTCTTAGAAATATCGTCAATGCTTTCTTCGATATCCTTTATTTCTTAATTTTGGTGCGCATTATTTTTAGTTTTTTACCTGTTAGCCCGTACGGCAGCCCGCTAATCTACAATATTGTGCAGTTTATCCGCCAGCTTACAGAACCTTTCCTGGCGCCTTTCCGCAGGCTGGTGCCTCCGTTGGGAATTGGCGGTGGGGGTTACATAGATCTTTCGCCAATTCTGGCTATTGTCATTTTGAATTTATTACGCCGTCTTATACTGGCGCTGTTATGATTTCGATTTGCAGTGGGTGTGGCAGATGTTAAAAGAGAGACAATCCTTTAATTATCCTTTGCCTACCGAAAAAAAATGGGCCGCCCGCTTCCAGTCTCTGCTGGAAAAAGTTGAGGAGCTAAAGGCTGAACAGTGGACACCTTTTGTTGATCCCAGGCAGCAGCAGATTGCCAGGGATTTACTGCACCACTTCCCCGGTATCAAGTGTTCCTTTTTCGGAGGGTACCCTGAAGCAGAGAGAGTAAGGATCGGCCTCCGTCCCCTTTCCCTGCCCGGAGGGCTTGAGGGGGAAGCAGTCGGCTGCCTTTCTGTAAGAGGCAACTATCCCGAGGGAGTGTTAACGCACAGGGATTTTTTGGGGGCACTGATGGGGCTGGGTATTAAACGGGAAATGGTCGGGGATATCATCTACCGGGGAGGAGAAAAGGCCTTTATCTTCCTGGTAAAGGATCTGCTCCCTTTTGTAAAAGCAAATTTACAGAGGGCGGGGCGTTATGCCCTGGAAGTCGAAGAAATTGAGCCGGAGGCGTTGACGTCGGAGTTCGCGCCCAGGCGTGTTAAAGAGATAAGAGGGACGGTTGCCTCCATGAGGCTTGATGCTGTTGCCGGCTTGGGCTTTGGAATATCACGTTCCAAAATTGCTCCCCTGATTAAAGGTGAACAGGTCAAGGTGAACTACCAGATAGTAAAGCAGCCTTCCCGGATGGTTAAAGAAGGAGATGTCATTTCCATGGCAGGAAGGGGAAGGATTGAGGTGGTTGAAAAAAAGGGTGAAAGCCGTAAAGGGAGGACACATTTGCTGCTGTTTAGAATAATTTAATGTTACCTTATTTATAAAGATAGCAGGAAAATAAAGATAATTGTCGAAAATTTCAAGGAACCGGAAAACACTTGCAGGAAGGAGGGGGACCGTGAGCCTAACACCCATGGATATTCAGAATAAGGAATTTGAAAGAGCGTTTCGGGGTTACAAACAGGAAGATGTCGATGAATTTCTGGAGAGCGTAGCCAAGGACTATGAACTGGTAGTAAAAGAAAAAATGAGCCTGGAAGAAAAGATACAGATACTCGAAGAAAAGCTGGAGCAGTATCAAAAGCTGGAAAACACCTTACATAATTCCATTATTGTAGCCCAGGAAGCAGCGGAGGATGTCAAGCGCAACGCCAACAAGGAAGCAGAGTTAATCCGCAAGGAGGCGGAGAAAGAAGCGCAACGAATAGTCGAAGAAGCCCGTTACAAAGCCAGCCGCATACTGGCCGAACATGAAGAGGTCTATAAGCAGGCTCAAATCTTTAAGCTCCGTTTTCGTGCCTTTATAGAAGCACAGCTGGCTTCGCTGGAACTGGAAGACTGGCTCCAGGTGGACAACGAGGAAGAGCATGAAGCCAGGGATATAGGTTAGGACCCTAATCATGGTTCTGCCTGGCACTTCTCCGGTCATGTTTACATAAAGTGGAACTGTTTCTGTAGTTGTATCTTTCAGGAGAATATGGATAAAATATATTTTATAACTTCAGCGTATATACCAAAAAGGCTATGAACGGGAGAGTAGACAAGGTTTGCGAGCCTTTGCAAGCGAGCCGGGCAAGGTGAGAGACCGGCAAGGCGTCCTGTTCGAAGATCACCCGGGAGCCCTTTCTTCCAAAGTTGCAGCGTATGAGCTGCAATCAGTAGAGGGAAGCGTTGTATGGCTGCGTTAAAGCCAAAAGGGGTTACAGTTCGCACGGTGAGCTGGAACAACTAGGGTGGTACCGCGGGAAAATCTCGTCCCTGAAAAAGACGGGATTTTTATTTTTTATGTTATTATAGTATAGTGAGAGTATAGCAAGCTAAGGAGGTTAGAGTCTGTTCTATGGATTACAGTACTACTTTAAATTTACCCAGAACCGATTTTCCCATGAAAGCAGGGTTGCCGAAGAAGGAACCGCAGGTTTACGAGTACTGGGAAAAGACAGAGGTTTATCGGAAAATGAGGGAAAAAAGAAAAGGAGCCCCGCGCTTTATTTTGCATGACGGCCCTCCTTATGCTAACGGCAGCATTCATATGGGTACAGCGCTAAATAAAGTATTAAAGGATATTATCAACAAGTACAAATATATGCGGGGTTACGATATACCCTATGTTCCCGGCTGGGATACGCATGGTCTTCCCATTGAACACCAGGTGATCAAGAGCAAGAAAATTAAAAGGGAAGAGGTCACAGATCTGGAGTTCAGGAGAATGTGCCGTGATTATGCTCTGGAATACCTTGATGTCCAGAGGGAACAGTTTAAGAGGCTGGGCGTGCTGGGCGATTGGGAAAACCCTTATATTACACTAGATCCTGCTTATGAAGCCGTCCAGGTGGGAATTTTCGGCCGTATGGCGGAAAGGGGTTTTATCTATAAAGGGCTGAAACCGGTCTACTGGTGTCCGCAGTGTACTACAGCGCTGGCGGAGGCGGAGATTGAATATGCCGAGCGGAGTTCCCCCTCCATATATGTAAAGTTCCCGGTCATCAATAACCTCGGAAAATGGACAGAGAAGTATGAGCCTGCCTTTATTCTTATCTGGACAACCACTCCCTGGACCATTCCGGCCAACCTGGCGATTGCCGTGCACCCGGATTATATCTATTGCCTGGTAAAAACGGGCGAAGAGTATTATCTGCTGGCCGAAGAGCTTGTAAAAGATGCTTTTGCTGTCATCGGCCTGGAGCAGGGAGAGATTTGTGAACGGTTTGAAGGCCGTGAACTGGAAGGAATGCTCTGCCGCCATCCTCTCTTTCAGCGGGAATCCAGAGTAGTCCTGGCCGACTATGTTACACTTGAGCAGGGAACCGGCTGTGTCCATATTGCCCCCGGGCACGGGCTGGAGGACTACGAAACAGGGTTGCAGTACAACCTGCCCATTTATGCTCCCATGGACGGACGCGGAATCTTTACCGCCGAAGCGGGAGAATTTGCCGGTCTGCGTTACGATGAGGGGAACAAGGCTGTTACTAAGGCGCTGGAAAGGGAAAAAGCCCTTCTTAACCTTACTTTTATAACTCACCAGTATCCCCATTGCTGGCGCTGTAAAAAGGAGGTAATTTTCAGGGCCACTGAACAGTGGTTTGCCTCCATTCAACGCTTTCGGGAAGATGCGCTAAGGGCTGTAAAAGAAGTTAAATGGATTCCTGCTTGGGGCGAGGGGCGTATGACAAATATGATTACCGACCGCCGCGATTGGTGCATCTCGCGCCAGCGGATTTGGGGTGTGCCCATACCGGTGTTTTACTGCCTGGATTGCGGTGAGCCTCTTTTAACGCCACAAAGCATCGCCGCTGTCCAGGAACTGTTCCGTAAAGAGGGATCCGATGCCTGGTTTAAATACGAGGCCGGAGAGATTTTACCGCCCGGTACGGCTTGCCCCTCCTGCGGAAAAGGGAGCTTCCGCAAGGAACAGGATATTATGGACGTCTGGTTTGACTCCGGTTCTAGTCATGAAGCTGTACTGAACAACAGGGAGGGGCTTGAATGGCCGGCAGATCTTTACCTTGAGGGGAGCGACCAGTTTCGCGGCTGGTTCCAGTCCTCGCTGCTGACTGCTGTAGCCACGAAGGGGAAACCTCCCTACCGCAGCGTCTTAAGCCACGGGTGGGTTGTTGACGGCGAGGGGCGTAAAATGTCCAAATCCTTGGGTAACGTTATTGCCCCTGAGGATATCATAAAGAATTACGGCGCCGACATTTTGCGTCTATGGGTCTCCAGCGCTGATTTTACCAGTGATGTCCACCTTTCCAATAATATCCTGAAGCAGCTTTCAGAGATTTACCGCAAGATACGCAACACCTGCCGGTTCCTCCTGGGAAACTGCTATGATTTTAATCCGGAGCGTGACGGCATTGAGTACAATCGTCTGGAAGAGATAGACCGCTGGGCGCTGCACCGTTTATACAAACTGGTAAATAAAACGACTCTGGCTTATGAAAACTATGAATTCCACCAGGTTTTTCATGCCGTTCATAACTTTGCTGTAATCGATATGAGCAATTTTTACCTGGATATTATCAAAGATCGTCTTTATGTGTTGCCCCAAAATTCCCCTTCGCGCAGGGCAGCCCAGACAGTCCTGGCGGAGATCCTCCGGACGCTTACCCTGTTGATAGCACCGGTCATCTCCTTTACAGCGGAGGAAATATGGTCTTATATACCCTTTAAAAAGGAAGAAAGCGCCATGCTGGCCGCATGGCCCGAATTGCCCGCTTTTTATGAGGATGAAGAACTGGCGGCCCGCTGGGAGATTTTGCTCCAGTTGAAAGAAGAAGTTAACCGTATTCTGGAAACAGCAAGGCGGGATAAAGTTATCGGTTCTTCCTTGCAGGCAGCTGTAGACCTTTATCCGGATGAAGATCTCTATAAAAAATTGGTTGACTATGCTGATTTTCTCCCCGTGCTGCTTATTGTATCTTCCTGCCACCTGCATGAACCCGGTGCCGTGGCTGGCGGTGATTCCGTAGAGGCGCAGGAGCTTAAATTGCGCATTAAGGTTAGCAAAGCAGCAGGTGAAAAATGCCAGAGATGCTGGATGTATTCTACAACAGTGGGCGAAAATAAAGAATATGAAGATGTATGCTCCCGTTGCGGCGAAATCCTTCAAAAAGCTCGCGGGTAAAGTAATATTGCACACCGCAAGCTTACAGCGCTTTTTCCGACCAATTCCCATCCAGGTCCGGTTAATAAGTCTGTGTTTGGGGATAATAAGAGGAAATGGATGAAAGGGCTAGAAAGGATCCCCAAGAGGAAGGACAGCACAAGCTTTTGGATAAAATTGCGGAGCTATCCCAGCAGCTGGAGAAATTTAACATTGCCGAATACCTGGAACAGCTAAATAATCCGCGCCGTTACCTGATGGTTAATTTTATGGGGGGGCTTTTCAGGGGATTCGGTATAGCGCTGGGGATGACCATCCTCGGCGCCTTTGTTCTTTTTATCCTGCAGCGGCTGGTCGTCTTAAACCTGCCTTTAATCGGCGACTTTATCGCTGAGCTTGTGCGCATCGTGCTGACCTATCTGTAATCTATAAGGAAACGAGGTTGAATATGCCGGATCTGGACTTAAATTATTTTAACAGCTTGCTGCAGCAAGAAAAAGAAGAGTTGCTAAAGTTCACGGCTCAAGAAGGTATGGGAAAACACGCTTCCCTGAAAGACAGCACGGAAGAGCTTTCCCTGATCGATAACCATCCTGCCGATATAGGTTCCGAGCTTTTTGAACGTTCTAAGGACCTGTCCCTTCATGAACAGCGTCTTAGAACATTAGAGGACATTAATTCAGCCCTGGAGAGAATTGCCGACGGCACTTTTGGCCGGTGCCAAGGTTGCGGTCGTCAAATTGAAAAAGAGCGCCTGGAAGCCCTTCCTTATACTTTGTACTGCCTGAATTGTAAAAAGCTAAGAGAAGAACAGAGTAAAAAAGAGGGAGGCGAACGTCCTGTGGAAGAACGCCTCCTCTACCCTCCTTTTAAGCGTTCCTTTATGGACGCAAGGGATTACACCGGCTATGACGGTGAAGATGCCTGGCAAGAGGTGGCCCGCTATGGAACGGCCGACTCACCGCAGGATGTGCCCGGAGATCCGGACAATCCTGCCCTTGTGGATTCTCAAGAAGAAGATCTCGGTGTAGTGGATAGAATGGACAAATTTCCCTCAACCAGAAAAAATTGGCGAGAGAAAGAAAAGCATTAGTATGACTAAGATTATTACAGAGGGTAAACTTAAATATGCTGTAATATTGTGAACGCGAGATATTCGAAGAGAATTAAAAATAATAGAGGGAGGAAGATTATACTGGGGGAAGAAAAAGAAAAGGAGCCCAGAAAGAAAGCCCTTTGTTTTCCATGTTCCATTGTTATGGGAGGCCGGTTGAAAAGACTGCGCTTTACCGGCACTGCTTTTTTCATTGTTACCGTGCTGGTCTTTATTGCAGACCAGCTTAGCAAGCTGTGGGTTATCCGGAAACTGGATCCCGGGGAAACCCTGGCCCTGGTTCCTGATATATTCCACCTGACCTACGTCCGTAATCCCGGCGCTGCTTTTGGTATCTTGCCCTATAAAACTTCCTTTTTTATCGTTGTTTCACTTCTGATGATCCTGTTTATTGCTTTTAGCGGCCGCTTTATAGATACCCGCTACGCGTTAATGCGTCTGGCGCTGTCACTGCAGTTGGGCGGATTACTTGGCAATTTTGTTGACCGCCTGCGGACAGGTTATGTTGTGGATTTTCTGGATTTTCGCTTCTGGCCTGTGTTTAACCTGGCCGATACGGCCCTTTTTCTAGGTGTCGCGCTGTTGTTTCTAAATCTTCTGTGCGGAACCGCTTTTTCCCCCCGGGGTAACAAAGGTGAAGGATAGAAGTGTATGGAGACGAAGTTTTTTACGGTAGAAACCGGTGAGGGAGGCAAACGTCTGGACCTTTTTTTGGCTTCCAGGGAAAGGTCTTTTTCAAGGTCGTTTTTACAAAAGCTGTGCCTGGGGGGAAATGTGTATGTAAATGGAGAAAGGCAGCTTAAAACAGGCTACCGTGTTAAAGAGGGGCAGAAGATAGAAGTTCATATCCCGGCACCGGAAGTGATTGATGCTTCACCGGAGAATATCCCCCTGGATATAGTATATGAGGACAGCGATCTCCTGGTAGTGAATAAGCCCAAAGGAATGGTCGTGCATCCTGCTGCCGGCCATTACCGCGGTACCCTGGTGAACGCCTTGCTGGCCCACTGCAAAGACCTTGCCGCCATCGGGGACAGAGTCAGGCCGGGGATTGTGCATCGTTTGGACAAGGATACCTCAGGTCTTTTAGTGGTGGCCAAAAACGAGGCAGCTTTCCTGAGCTTGAGCACCCAGCTTAAAAACAGGAAAATGAAAAGGGAATATCGCGCTATTGTCCATGGTCAGCCTCCGCTGGAAGAAGGCACTATTGACGCCCCCCTGGGGAGGGATACCCGGGACCGTAAAAAATTTGCCGTAAGGGAAAACGGTAAGGGGCGCAGGGCGGTTACTCATTACAAGGTCCTGGGAAAAGCAGGACATTTTTGCCTTCTCTCCTTGAGGCTGGAAACGGGGCGGACGCACCAGATCAGGGTTCACCTTGCCCATATCGGCTGTCCCGTTGTAGGAGACCCCCTCTATGGGCCGAAACGTTCGCCCTATAAAAAATATGGACAACTCCTGCATGCCAGGACACTGGGATTTGAACATCCTCGCAGCCGGGAATACATGGAATTTACGGTGGAACCGGGTGATGATTTTTTTCACAATTTTAACCTGGAGGAAGACAATGGCTCGTTTTAAAAAACAAATTATGGATGCCAAGGGAATACAGCGGGCTCTGACGCGCATTGCCTATGAAATTGTGGAGAAAAACAAGGGGACAGATGATTTGGTCCTGGTGGGTATTAAAAGGAGAGGGGGGCCGCTGGCCCAGAGGCTGGCTGATCTTATTGAGAAAATTGAAAACGTCAAGCCGCCGGTTGGGCTGCTCGATATTACTCCGTACCGTGACGATCGCCGCGTTGATGATGTCTCCGAAACCAGGGCTGAAGCCGCTTTGCTCCCCTTTGATGTTACCGGTAAAATCCTTGTTCTTGTAGATGACGTTCTTTATACTGGACGTTCCGTAAGGGCAGCCATGGAAGCGCTTATGGACAGGGGGCGACCACGCCTAATCCAGCTGGCGGTGTTGATTGACCGGGGCCATAGGGAGCTGCCCATCAGGCCGGATTTCGTTGGTAAAAATGTTCCTACTAGCAGAAGCGAAAGTATCGCTGTTTGCCTGTCTGAAGTGGATTCCAGAGAAGAAGTACTAATCGTGGAGGAAAGAGAGTTCGAAGGGAACTGAGCTTCGCTTCGAGTGTAGGGACAGATGTTCATGACTAAGCTAAGAGGATGTTTTCTATTCGTCCAGGATGAGGCCAGAAATTATCTTTCCTTGAAAGCAAAAACAAAAACCGTCCCCTGAGACGGTGACATGATGGCAGAGGACGGTGGACAATCCTGAGCAACTTTATTTTAAAAGGTTACTCGGCTACTTTTGCATCTAAAGATGCTTTAGCATCTGCAGCTGAACTAATGGTATCTCTAATTCTGTCAAATTCTACATCACCGCAAAGTATAACAACAATACTATCTCTAATCTCTAGACTGCATTCACATTCCCTTTCTCTGTACCTATCCTTATCTTTTCCTTTTTCCCACCTATCGTCGTACATTAAATTTCCTCCTTTCTTTTAGGTTCCCCTGAAACCTTTCTTCATTTATATACTATGCTGCATAAATAAATCTGTTAAAGTAAGGCATAAAAAAAAAGCATCCCGCTCTATGGAAGCAGCGTTTTGCTGGAGGCGGAGCTTAAGGGGTTTTGGCTGGTAAAGTTTTTCGGCTTGCTTGAGTCTTTGGCAGCATACCCGGCCAATTTCCACTAGTAGGGGTGGCGAAGGTTGGGGCTCGCTTTAGGGTTCGCTTGAGGCAGGTTTTGCAGCTCGACTTAAATGGGGCAGCGATTGCTGTGGTCGGAGCTTCGAGTTTCGCTCGTAAAGTTCTACGGCTTGCTCAGGCCTCCGACGACCTACCCGGCCAATTCCCATCCATGGTCAGAGGCCGGCTGCCGACATCCATGTCGGCAGGGTCGTCTTCGGCCTTCGCTTCGCCGTGAATTTTTCGACTTCGCTCCACAGTCGCTCACGCCCACAGCAAATCGCTGCTCCATTTTCATCTTAAGCTTTGTGTTGAGCCAGCAGTGGCCTAAGGTTTTGCTCATCGGGGGTAACATAAAGCGTCTTGTAATTGGTGTATGTTACCATGCCCGGTTTCCCTCCGGGAAGGCGGCGGACGTTTTTAACCTGGGTATAGTCAACGGGAACCTTTGAGGAATGTGCCCCGCGACTGAAATATGCCGCCAGAAGGGCGGCTTCATGAATAGTCTTTTCATGCGGAACTCCCGGCCTTACAATAACATGCGCCCCGGGCAGGTCTTTGACATGGAACCAAAGCTCCGTCCCGTTGGCAAAACGCTGGACCAGGTATTCGTTTTGGCGGTTATTACGCCCTACAAATATTTCTTCACCCCGGGAAGAAATGAACTTAAGAGGGTTAAAAACGGCTGTTTGTTTAGGGTAACGGGATTTTTGGGGTACAGGAAGATAGCCAGTTTCCTCCAGTTCCTCCTTTATTTCTCTTAAGGTCTGCAAATCAGCTTTTTGCAGGGAAAAGAGAACGCTTTCCAGGTAGGAAATTTCCCGGCGTGTCTGTTCCAGGTTCTCCGATATTTTCTTCTCTCCCTGGCGCGCCTTGCGATATTTTCTAAAATAGCGCTGCGCGTTTAACGGGGGAGATAACCGGGGATCCAGGCTGATTTTGAGCCTTCCTCCCTGTTCTGAGAAGATGTTTTCCAGTTCGACTTCGCGGGATCCGGCGGGAATGTTCTTTAAATTCGCGAGGATCAGTTCTCCGCACTGGCGATAATAATCCGCTTTCCCCGCCGCTTTGAGCTCCAGGAGTTGAGCAGCTTCTTTTTTCCGGGTTTTTTTGACGGCTTGTTCAACGTTGCGGGTAAGCATGGCAAAGAGATTCTGCCGCTCCTCTTCTTTTTCCTTGTACTCGTAAAGCTCATCTAAAATGCTGCTGATGGAGTTAAAGGAGCGGCAGCGGCCCTCAGTAGCTTGCCTAGGTCTGACAACTGAACAATCGAGGGGTTTTCCCTTTTTATCGTACAGGAGCGTGGGCTCCCATTTTTTTTCTTCGTAGATTTGTAAAATTTCCTGGAGCTTTTGCCACAGGATACCGGCTGCTCCGGGAGAAATAATGGGGGTTTTGGCCCTGGCGGCTATCTCTTCCGCCAGGAAAGGACTAAATCCCCGGAAATGTTCCAGGAGTGCTTTGGGCGCAGGCTGCCCTTCAAGCCTGTTCATCTCCTGCTGAAAATGCTCGTAGTCCAGTGCGTATGGGTGCAGCTTTTCCTGCACAGGAGGGGGAGAGTAAGTATAATGAGGCAGGAGCGTCCTAACGCGGTTTATGGAAGGAGGTACAGGTTTTAAAACACCGAGGATGACACGCTCTTTATTTTCTGCGGGCTTGTCCAGCAGTACAACGTTGCTGTGGCGGCCCATGATCTCCACTACCAGTGTTTTCTC
Source organism: Bacillota bacterium (assembly GCA_029778075.1). Classification (GTDB taxonomy): domain Bacteria; phylum Bacillota; class Dethiobacteria; order DTU022; family UBA8154; genus UBA9862. The sequence continues at coordinate 17,398 of JAKORA010000171.1, forward strand.
CACTTTTTTTCCGCTTTCATTGAGGGCCAGAAAATTTAAATAGAGATATCTTTCCAGGGGCGGTTGCTCGACGGACACAAGGACACCGTTGCCCAGGTGCTTGCGCGACAGCATGCAGAAAGGCGGGGGGGAAGGCGGGTGGCTGTAGTGTCGATCAGTGAAGTGGATTCTTCCCCTCATGGTGTGGATGGAAATGAAAAGCGGCGGTACTTCGTCTTCTCCTTTAAAGTAGAGGAGTAAATCGGTAGGGTTAAGCTGGTAAATCCGGTTTAAACGGGCACCTGTTTTGATGATTTTTTCTTCTATCTCTTGGGCAACTGCACTCAGGACAAAAGCATCAAAAGCCATCTTTTCGGCCTCCATATATTTCACAAATAGCATTAAATAGTATAGCTTTCTTCCCGGGAAAAAGCAAACATCTTTAACTTTTGACGCCCCTGCAAAACAAACTGATAACGGCCGATTCGTAGCCGGTTCCTGCTTCGTGAGGAATGGCAGGTTCTTTTTTTTTGCACGCCGGAATATGAATATTGAATATGACAGGCTTTTTATTCTTTGGATGCAGGAGTTTTTGTAAACACGGGAGGAGAAAATGAAGAAATCCAGCTTATGGGCTATCTCTTCGATGGAGGAAGTTATCAGACATTTCCAGGTACAACCTGACCAGGGTCTATCAGAGTATGAAGCACACCGGCGATTGGCGCAATGGGGTGCCAATTCCATTCGTGAAAAAAAGCAGAAAGGCCTGCCGGAAATTTTTCTGGACCAGTTCAGGGACTTTATGGTACTGGTACTTCTGGGAGCCACCTTGATCTCAGGTCTTCTCCGCGAATACAGCGATGCCCTGACGATTATTGTTATTGTTATATTGAACGCCGTCCTGGGTTTTATTCAGGAATATAAAGCGGAGCGTTCTTTTGCCGCGCTGAAGCGGATTTCTGCGCCCAGAGGCAGGGTTATAAGAGAGGGAGTATTAAAGGATGTACCGGCGGAAGAGGTGGTGCCCGGAGATATTGTCTCTCTTGAGAGTGGTGACCGTGTCTGCGCGGATCTCAGGCTAATCAACGCCGATAGTTTGATGATAGACGAATCTCCACTGACAGGCGAGTCCATCGCTGTAGAAAAAGAGGCGGCAATCCTGGAGTTCGTTCCCTCTTCTCCGGGGGATGCCAGGAATATGGTTTTCAGCGGGACGCTGGTTTTAAACGGAACGGGACGGGGTATTGTCGTGGCCACAGGGATGGATACGGAAATAGGCCGTATCGCTTCGCTAATCCAGGAGGTGGACATTAACAAAACTCCGCTGCAAATGCGCCTGGCCAGACTGGGCAAGTTCCTTGTCTTGGCCTGCCTTCTGCTCTGTTTGTTCGTAGTACTTCTCGGGTTATGGCGGGGGGAGGAAGTATACCGGATGTTTATGGCCGGAATATCGCTGGCTGTTGCCGCCATACCGGAGGGCCTTCCGGCTATTGTTACCATTTCCCTGGCCCTGGGTGTCCAGCGTATGGTGAGGCGTAGAGCTATCGTGCGGCGGCTCCCGGCGGTGGAAACACTGGGATGTGCTACGGTGATCTGTTCGGATAAAACCGGCACTATTACACAGAACAAGATGACTGTTAAGAGCATTTATACCAACGGCCGTTTTTTTGATGTGGAGGGAGAGGGACGCTCCATCGAAGGAGGGTTCTATCTGGGGAGCAAAAAAGTCAATGCCCGCGAGGAGCCCCATTTATACAAAATGCTGGTTATCGCCTCCCTGTGCAACAATGCTCACCTCCGGAAAGAGGCGAAAAGAAATTTCAGGAGGTCCTCTTACACCGAAATACAGGGAAACTCTACGGAAAGCGCTCTTTTAATCTGCGCGGCTAAAGCCGGCCTCTGGAAGGAAAAGCTAGAGCAGAGTTATACGAAGCTCAAGGAATACCCTTTCAGTTCCGCAAGAAAAAGGATGTCTGTGGTCTTTCGCCAAGACGGGGAGCTCTCTCTTTTTGTGAAGGGGGCGCCGGAGCGGCTGCTGGAGCTCTCCTCTTTTATCCTGGAGAACGGGGCTGTTAAACCGCTAAGCGAAAGCCACCGCCGGAAGATCCTCGCCCAGGTGGGGGTCATGGCCTCCGGAGCGCTAAGAACACTTGCCGTTGCTTACAGGTTTCTGCCGGAGTACGATACCTCCTGGGAGCCAAAGGATGTGGAGAAGGAACTAATTTTCGTCGGCTTTTTCGGAATGCTTGATCCTCCGCGGCCTGCAGCCCTGAAAGCGATTCAGAAGTGTAAGGAGGCCGGGATACGTACTGTGATGATTACCGGAGATCACCGCAACACGGCTGTAGCCATAGCCCGCCAGACAGGTATTCTCAAGCCCGGTGGGGAAGTTGTTACCGGCGAGGAGCTGGACAAGATGGATGACGGAGCGCTTTACAGGCGTATAGAAAATATTTATGTTTTTGCCCGGGTCAGCCCTGAACACAAACTGCGCATTGTCCGCTGCTTGAAAGCCCGGGGGCATATTGTCGCTATGACCGGTGATGGCGTGAACGACGCTCCGGCTGTAAAAGAGGCGGATATAGGTATAGCCATGGGGCTGTCAGGAACGGAAGTTACCAGGGAGGCTGCCTCTCTTGTCCTGGCTGATGACAATTTTGGCACCATTGTGGCGGCAGTGGAGGAAGGGCGCAATATTTATGACAATATCCGCAAGTTTATCAGGTTCTTGCTGGGCTGCAATCTCGGGGAGATATTAACAATGCTGCTGGCAATGCTCTGCGGGTTGCCCCTGCCTTTACGCCCCATTCAAATACTCTGGGTCAATCTGGTTACAGACGGTCTGCCGGCCATGGCCCTGGGGGTGGATTCCCCGGAGAAAGATGTTATGTCCAGACCCCCGCGTTCGCCGCAGGAGGGCGTATTCAGCCGGGGGTTGTGGCTTAGGATCATGATGCGGGGGACTGTTATCGGGGTCACCTCCCTGGTTATTTTCGCCCTGGCCTATCATGGCTCTGGGCTGCTTGTTTATGCCCAGACCATGGCTCTCTCCACGCTGGTTGTGACCCAGCTTTTACATGTTTTTGAATGCCGGTCCGAGTACCTGCCGGCATTTGACACTGGCCGGGAAAGCAACATGATGCTGGTGATATCTGTCGCCGTTTCCTTTTTGCTGCTGCTTGCCATTATTTATCAGCCCTTCCTGCAGGGGGTATTTCAAACTTATCCCCTGCGGGCTGAAGATTGGTTTATAATCTTCGCCTCCTCTCTTCTTCCTTATGCTTTTCAGCTTTTTGTCGGAAAAGGAAAAAAGAAAACCGCCTTGTATAATGCCAACACTAAAACTAGATAAGGGTTTTTCATGATTCTACCGGCCTGAGTACTTTTTATTTGAGTGTTAACTATGCTATGATTCCATTTGAAAAAGCCCTTTTTCCTTTAATTTCATACTGTACTGCTTTTATGCTTGATAATGCATATTTTTATGATAAAATATGGGTAAAAAGAAATAGAGCATATTTATTGCCGGAAATGCAGAAGGTGAATGGTCTTTGGTAAAAAGTATGACAGGATACGGAAGAGGAGAGGCGGTTACAGACGGTTTTCGTTTTATTGTGGAAATGAAAGCTGTAAATCATCGTCACTTTGATCTGGTTATAAGGGCCTCCCGGGATTTGCTGCCCCTGGAGGATAAAATAAGGCGGATGTTGCTGGAGAAAATATCAAGGGGGAGGATCGAAGTCTTTATTACGCTGGAGACAACGCAGGGAAAAGGCAAACTCGTGAATCTGGATGAAGAACTTGCTTTATCCTATTTTCAGTGTTTACAGAAGCTGAGTACATCTTTTAACTTGCTGCAGAAAGAGCTAACTGCCGCAGAGTTGGCCCTTTTCCCGGATGTTTTATATTTAGAAAAAAATGCTCCGGACCTGGAATTGCTGGCGCCGGTCCTGGAAGAAGCGGTTTCCCGTGCATTATCTGCCCTGATTCGCCAGAGAACAGAAGAGGGGAACAGGCTAAGGGCGGATATTCTCGAGAGGGTTAAAGAACTGGAAAGAATCACCGACAGGATTCAGGAAAGAGGCCCGCATGTGCTGGAAGAGTACCGGAACAAGTTAAGCGCCAGGTTGAACGAGTTGCATGCCGGCAGGGAATATGATGAGCAGCGTTTTTTTATGGAAATTGCCCTTTTTGCTGAGAGATGCAACATTGATGAAGAAATAGTCCGCATGAAGAGCCATTTGGAGATTTTCAGCCAGGAGATACAGACCGATGAAGTGATAGGGCGGAAGCTTGATTTTCTTTTACAGGAGATGAACAGGGAAGTCAATACCATAGCCTCCAAAAGCAGTGATCTGGAAATATCATATCTTGTGGTGGAAGCAAAAAGCGAGATAGAAAAAATAAGGGAACAGGTACAAAATATTGAGTAACGTTTCAGGCAGGGGGAATTCATACTGCCGGTAGTATGAGTATATACAGGCAGTATATTAAAATATATTTTAAAAAGAGAAATAATAAGGAGGTGCAAGGCCTGATTCTATTTTCATACTTCAGGGTAGGTTTCATTATCCCGAGGATCAGGTAAAGATGAGTATAAAATTAATTAATATCGGTTTTGGGAATATTGTCTCTGCAAATCGTATTATTGCCATTGTCAGCCCGGAATCTGCTCCCATCAAGCGGATTATTGGTGAAGCCCGGGACAGGGGAATGCTGGTTGACGCTACCTATGGCCGGAGAACGCGTGCCGTTATTATTGCCGATAGTGGACACGTCATCCTTTCTGCAGTGCAGCCGGAGACTGTAAAGCACCGTTTGCAGAGTAAGGATACAGTTGGTGAAGAAAACAGCCCAAAAGAATAAGAAGGAAAAATTTGGAGGAATATATGACCAAGGGGGTTTTAATAGTATTATCAGGCCCTTCTGGTACCGGTAAGGGAACCGTCTGCCGGGATCTTTGTAAGCAAAACCCGAACCTGTATTGTTCTGTTTCTGTTACGACCCGCTCTCCCCGGCCAGGGGAAAGAGAGGGGGAGAGCTATTACTTTTCCTCTGAAGAACGCTTCCGGGAACTTATTGAGCAAGATGCTTTTTTGGAATGGGCCTGCGTTTACGGTAACTACTACGGCACTCTTCGGCAGCAGGTAGAGGAAAAGCTCAGCAAGGGTATTGATGTTATTCTGGAGATAGATACCCAGGGGGCGAAGCATATTCGCCGGGAGGCCAAAGACGCGGTATTTATTTTTTTGTTGCCCCCATCGATGAATGAGCTGTGGCAGCGCATCCACGGGAGAGGAACCGACGATTCTGAGTCAATAAAACAAAGATTTGCCGCTGCCTATCAGGAGCTCAAAGAAATCTGGGAGTATGATTACGTAGTTATTAATGAAAATGTGACTGACGCGGTTAAAAATATCCAGGCTATTATTTTAGCGGAAAAATGCCGTATCAAAAAAGACAAAGATTATTTATCCAGGTTTTTTGAGGAAGGTGAGACTTTTGATCTATCCCTCTATTGATGAAATGCTTAAAAATGTTGACAGCAGGTACTCGCTGGTAATCTTGGCGGCCAAAAGAGCCCGCCAACTGCGTGAAGGCCAGGTGGCAGGCGATAGCACCAGTGTTTTCAAGGAGGTAACTTCTGCGCTGGAAGATATCGCTGCGGGGAAGATAACCTTTGAGAGAACTAAGAACGGCATTAAATGATCTTTGCCCTCCCAAAGTAAAAGTCATCTCTAAAAAGCTTTGAATCAGGTAGCAAGGGCTTGACTCAGCCCTGAAAAATAAAAAACTATGCGGTGTAAGAACATGCTGGAAGGTAAGATAATTCTCCTGGGCATCACCGGAGGCATAGCCGCCTATAAAAGCGCTGAGCTGGCCAGGCTGCTTATTAAAGAAGGGGCAGCCGTGCAGGTAGTAATGACCTCCAATGCTGAAAAATTTATTACGCCTCTTACCATGAGGACTCTTACCGGGCGTCCTGTTTACAGTTCGCTTTTCAGTCCCTCCTATGGATCGGCGACTGTGCATATAGATCTGGCGCGGGAACCGCACCTGGTTGTTGTGGCCCCGGCAACGGCCAATTTTTTGGGGAAGATTTCTGCCGGTATCGCCGACGACCTCCTTTCCACGGTTATTCTGGCCGTTAAACTGCAGGAATGTCCTGTTATCTTGGCACCGTCGATGAACACCGCTATGTTCCACAATCCTGCGGTAAGAGACAATATCGCACTGCTGCGCCGGAGGGGTTACCTTTTTGCCGATCCCCTCTCGGGTTCACTGGCCTGTGGTGAAGTGGGCGAAGGCCGTATGGTAGAACCGGTACAGCTTGTGGAGTTGATTAAAAACAAGCTGGCCGAGCCGGCACGGGCGGATTACACAGGGTTAACCGTGATGGTTACCGCCGGTCCCACCAGGGAGCCCCTGGATCCTGTCCGCTTTATCAGCAATCGCTCCAGCGGGCGCATGGGATATGCGCTGGCCCGGGCTGCCGCAGAAAGAGGCGCCCGTGTCATCCTGATCAGCGGCCCCACAGCCCTGGAGCCGCCGCCGGGAGTCGACTTTTTCCCTGTAGAGTCTGCCCGGGAGATGTATGCAGCCGTTATGGACAAGTTCTCTCTGGCTGATGTCATTATTAAAACAGCTGCTGTAGCCGATTACAGGCCGGAAGAGGTTTATGGACAAAAAATAAAAAAGGGAGATGCACTATCGCTTAAACTTGTCCGCAACCCCGATATTTTGCAAGAATTGGGCTCCCAAAAAGGAGATCGCTTTTTAGTTGGTTTTGCAGCGGAAACGGAAAATCTTCTGGAGAATGCACGGAAAAAAATGACGAATAAAAATCTGGACCTTATTGTGGCCAATGATGTGACGCAGGAAGGCGCAGGTTTCGCCAAGGAGACAAACAAAGTCTACCTTATTTTTAGAGATGGGCATATGGAAGAACTTCCGCTCATGCTGAAGTCTGAGCTCTCTCACCTCATCCTGGAGCGCGTCAGGGCAGCTATAGGCTAGCCCGTACGACGGGCTCCCCTCGATCCCTTCTGTATATAACTCTCGCAGAGTAATTTCCTCATTATTATATATGCATAAAAAAAATACCGCATTTATCCCCGGCAGCGGCTGTAAGCCTTTTTACAGCATCTACGGCTCGATGAGCATTACGGGCGGGCTCTCAAAGAGGCAACTTGAAGGAAATCTTGCGCTTATCAGAGCGGGGTAGGGAGCGCCCATTTAAGCAGCAGGGGGGTTAGGGTGATCTCAACTATGGCGGCAATTAGAAACAGGCAGATTATTAGTGGAAGAACGGCAATAAATTCTCGCCAGATATATTTAAAGCTTTCACTTCTTTTTTTTTGCGGAAGGGGAAAGAGCAGATGGAAACCAAGCTTAAGGCCGAAGGCGGCACTTATGATAAATGCCGGCAGCTCGAAAATACCGTGCGGCAGCACTCCCAGCGACAAAAAAACAAGGGTGGAGGCCCCATGATACTCCAATCCGGCAATAATGCTGCCCAGCAGGGCTCCATTGGTAAAAAGACCTATCAGGGGAGTGATGCCCAAAAAAAATCCAAAGAGCATCATCTGCAGGGAGACCAAGAGGTTGTTTAAAAAGAGAATAGCTATTCCCTTCAGGGGAGGACCTGCAAAAATCATTTCTGCCATTTCTGCCAGGAGTTCCTGTTGGCTTTTTGTCAGCTCTGTAAGGAAAAATTTTTCATTTCCCAGGGCAAATGCTGCAAGAAAAATCCCCAATAAAAAGAAAAACAGGGCAATAATGATCCAGTTTAAATTTTGCCGTATGATTCGTATAACATTAGGATTGATAAGCATGTAGACTCCTTTTTAATTTTCTTTTTATACTGTATTATTATAATATATTACTTTCCTTAAGGGAATGGTTTTCAGGTAAAGTTTTTTATTAAGGGGATGGGTAAGTGGCAGCGGAGCTGTACGCCCGTGTTATTCTTGATATGGTCAGCAATGCCGTGGATAGGCCTTTTCAGTACGCCGTGCCTTCACATTTGGCAGGCAAAATCGAGGTGGGCTCACGTGTACTGGTGCCCTTCCGTTCGCGGCAAATGGTTGCTTATGTGGTGGCTCTCGATAGGGAGCCGCTAATTAATAATACCCGTGACATTATTGATATACAGGACCCCTTTCCCGTTCTGCAGCCGGAATTTGTGGAGCTCAGTCACTGGTTGTCCAGGAGGTTTTTCAGCCGCTGGATAGAGTCCATACACCTCTGTCTACCTCCGGCGGGGGAGAAGGCCAAAGCCAGGCATGTAGAAAAAGTGTTGCCCCTCTTTCCTCCGGAAATAATGCGGGAAGAAAGTGCCAGGCTAAAATCAAAAGCTTTCCGCCAGGCGTTGATTCTGGAGCATCTGGCCTTGGCAGAGGAAGGATTGCCCTGGAGGGTACTTAAAGCCAAAACAGGAGCCGGACGACAGAGCCTGGTTCCGCTGATAAAAAGAGGGTGGCTAAAGATCGAGACAGTGCCCTCTGAAAGCCCCTTGTGGGACAAGCCACAGGTTGAGGGTACCATAAGTAAAAAACTGACTTTAACGAGCGAACAGGAAGCAGCCTGGAGGGAGATTAAAGAAGGATTTACAGGCCGGCAAAAACAGTTTTTAATTTTCGGTGTTACTGGAAGCGGGAAAACTGAGCTGTATTTGCGCGCTGCAGAAGAGGCTTTAAAACGGGGGCGGACTGTGCTGTTTCTGGTGCCGGAAATAGCGCTTACACCCCAGATTATCGAACAGTTGAAAACCCGTTTCCCCGATAGCTTTGCTCTGTTACATAGCAGCTTATCTCCGGGGGAAAGATATGAACAGTGGCTGCGTGTGAAAAGGGGGGAAGCCCGGGTGGTCCTGGGGGCTCGATCGGCTGTTTTTGCCCCCCTGAGCAATATCGGCCTGATTGTCATGGATGAGGAGCATGAGAATACCTACAAGCAATCCGAATCTCCCCGCTACCACACCAGAGATGTTGCCAGATGGAGAGCTGCTTATCACGATGCTGTTTTGCTGATGGGAAGTGCAACCCCCTCATTGGAAACTTTTCTGGATACGAGGAGGAAAAAGGCCAAATTGCTTACACTCACCCGGAGAGTTGAGGGGCACCGGCTTCCTGATGTAGAGGTAGTGGACATGCGCCGGGAATTTGGTGCCGGAAACAGGGGCATTTTCAGCCGATCGCTCCGGAAGGCCATGGAAGAGACCCTTCACCGCCAAGAGCAGATTATGCTTTTTCTTAACCGCCGCGGCTTTGCGGGCTTTCAGCTCTGCCGGCAGTGCGGGCTGGTTCTTAAATGCCCTTCCTGCGATGTGTCTTTGACCTATCATTCCTCACCTGAACACCTGCAGTGTCATTATTGTGGTTACAGAAGGGCAGCTTTGCAATTTTGCCCCCAGTGCAAAAGCCGTTATCTGCGCAACTTTGGATTGGGAACCCAGAAAGTGGAAAGAGAGGTGCAAAATATCTTTCCCGGGGTTGAAGTTGTCAGGATGGACAGCGACACAACTGCCGTGAGGGGCGCCTACGACAGGATCTGGAGTTCTTTTAAAGAAAAAAGGGCTTCTGTTTTAATTGGCACCCAGATGATCGCCAAGGGTTTTGATTTTCCGGGTGTTACTTTGGTTGGTATCGTAGCGGCCGATATTACCCTGCATCTGCCGGATTTTCGTGCCGGGGAGCGCACTTTTCAATTATTGTCCCAGGCTGCCGGACGGTCAGGCCGGGGAGCCCAGCGGGGCCGCGTTATTATTCAGACTTTCACACCCTGGCATTACAGCATTAAAGCTGCGGCAGAGCATAGCTACAAGGATTTTTTACAGGAAGAGCTTAAAAGGCGCAAGCTTCTTTTATATCCGCCATTTTCTGAAATAATCCTGATCAACTGCAGCTCGCTCCAGGAGCCGAAAGCCAGGCTTTTTGCCGAAAAATTAAAGGCCGCATTGGCAGAGAGCCTGTCTATTGTTGGGGAAAAAGAAACGGAACTGCTTGGTCCTTCACCGGCTCCGCTTTTTAAAATTAAGGATCGTTTCCGCTACCAGCTTATTTTCAAAGGAATCAATCTGCAGCAGTATGCCGGCATTATCAGGGACGTGGTTTGGAGGTTTTCCCAAGAAACGGGAGAAGAGATAAGGATAACAGTAGATTTTAATCCTATGATGATGTTATAATTGCCTTAAGGAGGAAAGCGGATGGCTTTGAGAAATATTCGCCGGCAGGGAGACCCGGTGCTGCGAAAAAAAGCTGTTCCTGTTACCAGGTTTAACGAACAGCTGCACCGCCTGCTTGATGATATGGTTGAGACGATGATTAAAGCCCAAGGTGCTGGTTTGGCCGCTCCTCAGATCGGAATTTCCAAAAAAATTATTGTTCTGAGGGATGAGGATAAGATTTTGGAAATTATAAACCCGGAAATAACGGAGAGTGAGGGTGAAAGCATCGATATTGAAGGCTGCCTGAGCTTTCCGGGACTCTATGGCGAGGTTCCTCGCTCTGCCCGGGTGGCAGTTAGCGGGCAGGACAGGGGAGGCCGTGAAATAAGGGTTTCCGGTGAAGGTTTTTTAGCCAGAGTGTTGCAGCATGAAATTGACCATCTTCATGGCATACTGTTTGTTGACAGGGCAGTCAGGCTTTATACTCCGGAGGAGCTACAAAATCTTGCCAGAAAAGATAAAAGCTGATTATAAAGAGCAAAGGGTGACAGATGTGACAGGCTTGAAAATACTTTTTTTAGGAACAAGTTCTTTTGCCGTTCCTTCGCTGAGGGTTCTGTCTGAAAATATTAAACAGCTAGCAGTAGTTACCAGGCCTGACCGCCCGGCAGGGAGGGGGAGGCGCCTTACGGCCACGCCGGTAAAGGAGGAAGCTCTAAAATATAACCTGGAGCTTTTCCAGCCTGATAATCATGAAGGTCTCTTGCAGGTACTCCAAACTGTAAATCCACAGGTGCTGGTTAATGTGGCCTTTGGAATGTTTTTAAAACCTGCTGTTCTAAATTTTCCTCCAATGGGATGCATTAACCTTCATCCTTCACTGCTTCCGGCTTACCGCGGCGCGGCTCCCATTCAGAGAGCCCTGATGGCGGGTGAAAAGAGCACCGGTGTTACGGTTTTATATATGACTTCACGGCTGGATGCCGGGGATATTATTATGCAGGAGAAAACGGAGATTGACCCTGAAGAAAATTTTGGTGAGCTTCATGACCGGCTGGCAGAGCTTGGTTCAAAGGTCTTGCTGAAGGCTCTCGAACTTGTGGCACAGGGGAAAGCTCCACGGCGTCCCCAGGAGGAGGACAAGGCCACATTTGCTCCGCCAATTACCAGGGAAGAAGAAGCCATTTCCTGGTCCAAACCGGCGGTTTCCATTCATAACCTGGTTCGCGCCCTTAGTCCTGTTCCCGGGGCTTATACAGGTTACCGCGGCAAGCGCTTGAAAGTCTGGAGGACCTCGCTGACAGATAAGCCGCCGGAGAGCCCGGCTGTCGATTACCTCTCTCTGCCTCCCGGAACTGTATGTTCAGTAGACAAGGGTTATGCCGAGGTTGTTACCGGTCAGAATACGCTTAAACTCCTGGAAGTGCAGTTGGAAGGAAAAAGAAGAATGAGCATGGGGGATTTTTTAAAGGGTTACAGTGTGAAGGTAGGCGAAAGATTTGAATGAAATTGTCCCGGTCGGCACGAAAACCAAGAAGAGGACTTTTTTGGGCCTGTTGCTGGTAGCGCTGTTATTTTTGCTGTTTACAGCCCTGTACCTTTTACTTGCGGCCAGCGACCGCTATGCAGCCTTCTCGCGCAGTGTGTTTATGGGTCTGACCATATCGGCGCTGCTCTTCAACCTGCTTTTTTGCCTTGGTTTACTGGCCATAGTGTTAACAATACTGCAAAAGCGAACCTTTCCCTTACTGCGGTGGTCAATAGAAAAAACCCTGCTTTTGCTCTATCCTTTTGTTCTGCAAATGGGGCGCTTTATGCATATTACCCAGGAAAAGATCCAACGCTCTTTTATCGAAGTCAACAACCAGCTGGTTAAAGCCCGTCCCATGCAAATAAAGGCCAATGAGCTTTTAGTGCTCCTTCCCCATTGCCTGCAAAATGACAGGTGCACTTATAAAATTACACGTAACGTTACTAACTGCCGGCGCTGTGGAAACTGCCAGCTGCCGGAGATTCTTTCCCTTGCCTCCGGCAGGGGGTTCAGAGTCGAGGTGGTGACTGGCGGTACCCTGGCCCGTCGTGCCGTAGAAGAATACAGGCCGCAGGCTGTCGTAGCGGTGGCATGCGAGCGGGACCTCTCCAGCGGAGTTCTGGACAGTTTTCCCCTGCCTGTTCTGGGTGTTTTAAATGAACGGCCCCAGGGACCCTGCTTTAATACCAGGGTTGATCTAGCGGCACTGCGAGAATCAATTGATTTTTTTCTGGGAAAACAATAACTGAAGGGGTGTATGTACAGTGTGGTTTTTTGATTCGGGATTTATCATTTTTGTAATTCCCGCCATGATCTTCGCCCTGTACGCACAGAATAAAGTAAGAAGTGTTTACGACCATTACAGCAGAATATCTTCCGGGAAAAGGCTGAAAGGCGCGGAGGTGGCCCGCATGCTTCTTGACCAAAAGGGCTTGGAGAATATCAAGGTTCTCCAGACCGAGGGGAACCTGACGGATCATTATGATCCGCGAGCCGGCGTTGTCAGGCTTTCTCCGCAAGTGTACAACGGCAACTCTCTGGCCGCTCTTGGCATTGCCGCCCATGAGGTCGGCCATGCCGTGCAGCATAGCAGCGGATATTTCCCTCTCGGGATCCGCAACTCGATCGTTCCCCTGGCAAATTTTGGCTCACGCGCTGCTTTCCCTCTTTTTTTCATCGGGCTTATTTTTGGCGGGGAGATGGGCTCACTGCTAATGTCTGCGGGGATTGCGATATTTTTATTCGCCGTTTTATTCCAAACTATTACGATGCCGGTAGAGTTCAACGCCAGTAGAAGGGCGGTAGCTTTATTGGAAGACGGCGGCTATTTATCAGGAGAAGAGATCACCGGAGCAAAACAGGTTCTGCACGCGGCTGCTTTAACGTATGTCGCTGCCACGGCCGTTGCCCTGGCCCATCTGTTCCGTTTGCTCCTGTTAAGGGGGAGAGAATGATTCCGTTCTCCCCCCAAATGCTTTAATAAAAAGGGGTATTTATGATGCTTACTCTTTTGCTGCTGCTTTTTTTCTGGCCTCTAGCTCTTTTTTTGATTGTAAACCTGCTGTTCTTACCTTTCCAGTTTGCCGTCTATTCTATTTTTAATATTTTTACCGTACCCTTCCAGCTTGTCAAAATAGCCCTGAACAAACAGTTGAGGGTTAACCATGCTCTGGAGCATGCCACCATCAATGTCATTGAGGAGCACCTGGGGTGCCTTAACATAGCCGGCCTGGGGCAGGACAACGGTTTCATCATCCAGGGGCCGGTTGATGCTTATATCGTGGAAGAGGCTGCCAGGGCAGGCCTGGCTCGCCTCCGTAGGGGAGAGAAAAATCTGGCGATCCACAGGCGCTGTGGCACTAGTATGCTGGCGGCAAATTTTATTTCGTCTGTTTTAATAATCTTTCTTTTATGGAGTTTTGGCTATTTTGGCATCTTTTATATTGTAGCGGCACTGCTGGCGGCACAAATTTTGGGCCCTTACCTGGGTTGGGTTTTTCAAAAATATATTACAACATCCGCCGATGTGGAGGGGATGGAAATAGTTGCTGTGGAGGGGAACCCTCTGCCGCAGAGCTTTTTTTGGGGCTTTGCCCCCCTGCCGAGGCGCTATTTTGTCCGTACTCGCAAACTGTATTATATCTGAGCAGGAGTTGAGTTCATGGCGTCTTCAACAATTAGCAGAACATCACCTTTAACGGCATTTAAAGCCAGGGAGGCAGCGCTGGAGATATTAAAAGAGGTTGAGGAAAAAGGGGCATATTTAAACCTCGTTTTAAACAGGCTCCTTTCCAGGCACTCTTTTCCCAGTGCGGAGAGAACTCTTTTAACGGAACTCTCTTACGGTGTTATCCAGAGATTGAACACACTGGACTGGGTAATAACCCTTTACCTGACACATCCCCTGGAGAAATTAACTCCCTGGGTGCGGAACATATTAAGGCTCGGGGCTTACCAACTGCTTTACCTGGAGCGTGTTCCGGATTCCGCAGCCGTCGATGAATCGGTAAAGCTGGCACACCGGTATGGCCACAAGGGCGTTGCCGGCCTTGTTAATGCCGTTCTGAGAAAAATAAGCGCCTCCAAAGAGACCCTTCCCTGGCCGGAGCGGGATAAGGATCCCGGGCTCTACCTTTCCCTGCGCTATTCCTACCCTCTCTGGATGGTACAGAGATGGCTGAAAAATATGGGTTTTGCTGAAACGGAAGCATTTTGTGCTGCCGGTAACCAGGTGCCTCCGCTGACTGTGCGCGTTAACACCCTGCGTCTTTCTAAAAATGAGCTGAAAAGGACGTTGGCGCGAGAAGGTGTTGAAGCGACGGACTGCCGTTATGCGGTAGACGGTCTGGAGTTAAAGCTTTCCGGGCGGCTGACGGATCTGGAGGGTTTCCGTGAAGGGCTTTTTCAGGTCCAGGGAGAAGCCTCGATGCTGGCAGCCCCTCTTTTAAACCCGCAGCCTGGAGAGACCGTCCTGGACCTGTGCAGCGCTCCCGGGGGTAAAACAGCCCACATGGCCGCCCTGATGCAAAATCAGGGAGAGATCGTAGCCGCTGACCTTTACCCTCACCGGCTCAAGCTGGTGGAGGAGACAGCCAAAAAGCAGATGATTAGTATTATTCGCACGGAAAAGCTGGATGGACGCTCTCTGCCGCCGGATAAAAAAGGGGCTTTCCAGCGCGTGCTGCTTGATGTCCCCTGTTCGGGCCACGGTGTAATCCGGCGCAAAGGAGATCTTAAATGGAGACGTAAGCCTGAGGACATCGCCTCTCTTTCCATGCTCCAGTTGCAGCTGCTAAAAGAGGCTTTTAAAGCGCTGAGCCCCGGAGGGGTCCTGTTATACAGTGCCTGCACTATTGAGCCCGAGGAGACGACAAATGTTATTGAGACCTTTTTGGCGCAGGAACCCTCGGCACAGCCGGCGATGCTTTCGCCACTTTTACCTGCTGAATTGCGGAGTGAAGAAAAAATTCAAGGGAGAATTTTTCTCTGGCCCCACAAGCATAATCTTGACGGGTTTTTTCTGGCCCGTATAAGGAAAAAATAGGAAAAATTGACGTCCGTTGCTTTTCAGGGTTGTTTTTGTTATACTTACTTCAAAGGTGAGAATGATGAGGGGAAGAGGATGTTAAAGTTTGTTGTCCGGTCTCATCCGGGGTGTGTCCGTCAAAAAAACGAAGATCGTTTTTACGTTCCTCCTGAAAGCGGGCTGCCCGTTTTTGCTGTAGCGGATGGTATGGGCGGTCATGTTGCCGGTGAAGTGGCCAGTTCCATGGCAATAGATACGCTGGAAAAGAACTTTTCCGCTTTAACCGAAAATTTCTCTCATTACGATATGAACCAAATCAAAAAATATTTGGAAAATACTATTCACGAGGCTAATGAAAACATTATAAACATGCAGCTCCGGAAACCCGAATTAAAGGGTATGGGTACCACGCTCACCGCAGCTGTTTTTTTAAACAATAATTTGTTAACCGGACATGTGGGCGACAGTCAGGCTCACCTTTTTAATAAATCGGGGCATGTGCAGATTACCGAAGACCATTCCGTAGTAATGGAGCTCCTAAAAAATGGAGAGATAAAACCCCACGAAGTATATAACCATCCGCAGCGGAATTTTCTTACAAGGGCACTGGGGACAGCATCCTCATTAAAAATTGATTTTAATATCACTACTGTCAGCCCGGGGGATTATATACTGCTGTGTACGGATGGGCTGACTATTATGCTTAGACCGGCTGAAATAAAGGAAATAATTATGCAATGCAAAGATCTTGAATCTGCGGCAAACGAGCTTGTCGGCAGGGCCAATGCCTTGGGGGGGCCGGATAATATCACTTTTGTGCTAATTAATTACTAGGAAAGGTGAAAAAGATAGTGAAAGAAATACGGGGCAGGCTCTTGGGGAATCGCTATAAAATAGTTGAAAATATCGGTGAAGGCGGAATGGCCAGGGTTTACCGGGGGATAGACACTAAATTAAACCGCCCGGTTGCCATTAAGGTCCTTTATGAGCAGTTTGCTGCTGACCCCGATTTTTTACGCCGCTTTAAACAGGAAGCAAAATCGGCCGCCAGACTTTCTCATCCCAATATCGTCAACATTTATGATGAAGGGGAAGAGAGCGGTCTTCACTATATTGTCATGGAGTATGTGAACGGATGTACTTTAAAAGATCTTATCCAGCGTGACGAAAGGCTCAATCCCGAGGAAGCGGTGCAGATTCTCATACAGATATGTGATGCTCTGGCGCATGCCCACAGTCAAAACGTTATTCACCGCGATATCAAGCCTCAAAATATAATGTTGACCGGCGAAGGAAGGGTTAAGGTCGCCGATTTTGGTATCGCCAGGGCTGCTGCTGACGCGACCATTACATATGGCCGGTCTCTTTTAGGTTCTGTTTATTATTCATCTCCGGAACAGGCCAGGGGAAGCTCTACTGATCCAAAATCTGATGTTTATTCACTGGGCGTTCTTTTCTACGAAATGCTGACGGGTGTTGTGCCTTTTTCCGGTGAAAGCCCTATTTCGATTGCTTTAAAGCACCTCCAGGAAGACGTTGTTCCACCGGGCAAATTGGTTCCGGAGTTGCCTGCCGCTTTGGAGGAAATTGTTCTTAAAGCCATGCATAAAGACCGGCAGTTACGTTATAACAGCGCCTCGGAGCTCAGAAGCGATCTGGAAGGCTGGCTGGTAAGCGGGGACAGGAGAAATTATGCCGGCAGCCTCCATTTCCAGAGGCCTTCTCTTTCTGAGCGGCCGGGAAAGCCGCTTAAGGAGTCTAACAAGGAGCAGGAAGGAAAGATGAAAAAAAAGCCCCGTTCTTTAAAAAAGGCTATGTTTTACGTAGCTGTGGTGGTGTTTCTTATTTTAGCCGCTTATTGGGGCTATGGTTTGCTTTACGATTTCCTTGTTGTTCCGGAGGTTAAAGTGCCGAAGCTAACCGGTTTGAGCCTGGAGGAGGCCGAAAAGGAGCTTGCCTCTTTGGGGCTTGGTTGTAATGTTATAAGAGAAGAGTATAACGATAACGTACCGGCCAATCATGTTATTTTTCAGGAAACCCCGGCGCAGAGAAGTGTTCGTAAAGGAAGAGTAATCGATCTGGTTATCAGCCTGGGGCCGGAATATGTAGAAGTCCCTTATTTGGTCGGCAAAACAGAGCTGGAATCCAGGTTGATCTTGACCGATCTGGGATTAAATATGACGCTTGATTATGAGTACAGTGATGATATTAGCCCCGGTTATATTATCAGGCAGGATCCAGGTAAGGATTTTCATTTGAACAAGGGAGACACCGTGCATGTTGTGGTGAGTGAAGGGAAAAGGCCGTTTCCCCTGCGGAATTTCCGGGACTGGTCACTGGAAGATGCCCAGGAGTGGCTTAATATTTACGGATTGGTTCTGGACAGGGTGGACGAGGAATACTCAGAAGAAGTTGCTGAGGGTTATGTAATATCACAGTTTCCGGCTGCGGGCGAGATGGTCCAGGCGGGGGATTCTGTGGTCCTTGTCGTCAGTAAGGGGAGAGAACCTGGAACATACAGCAGTTACAAGATTAATGTCACCCCGCAGGTTCCGCCGGGGCAGCGTATTAAAATTTATATTGAAGATGAAGAAGGAACAAAAGTCGTTTTTGAGGGAATATACCAGGGCGGCACAATTCATGCCCGTGGAATAGGCTCAGGCAAACTTGTCGTGATGGAGCTGAGAGACGAGGAATACCATATTATAGATATCAAAAATTTTCCTTGATGCCGCAGAGACCATAAAACGAGGGGGAGTATTACTGCAAGGACGTATTGTAAAAGCAAAAGGAGGGTTTTACTTTGTTTATGACCTCCAGGGGGAGAGCCTCTGCTGCCGGGCCAGGGGTCGGTTTAAAGAAGCAGGCATTGATCTGATGGTAGG
>JAKORA010000172.1 GCA_029778075.1 Bacillota bacterium
ATGCTGCATTTTTCCGGAATATATTTTTCGATATTCCCGCATACCGGGCAAAGATAGTAGAATACTTCTTCTGCCTGGTCAAGGTTCTCAAGTGCTTCTTTAAAAAGCCTGGCATGAACCTCTTCCGCTTTCATGGCAAAAGTAAACGACATAAGCGCAGCCTTGTTTCCTTCTGCTTCAGCCTCTTTGACAAATTCGGGGTACATCACCTTATGTTCATGGGTTTCGCCTGCAATCGCATCTTCCAGGTTATCAGCAGTTGCGCCGATTTTCCCGGCGATCTCAAACTGCTTTAAGGCATGCAAAGTCTCGGCCTCCGCGGCAGCCCTGAACAATTTTGCCGAATTGAGCTTTCCTTCTTTTTCAGCTTTCCTGGCATAGGCCAGGTACTTTCTGTTGGCCTGGGATTCTCCGGCAAACGCTTCCATTAGATTGGCCAGGGTTTTGTTTTCGGTCATTGGTTTTGCCTCCTCATTTTTATTCAAAGTCTTTATTAGTCTTCCCGCCGCTCCTCAGGAAAACCTGCTATTTTAATTCGCAAATTCATGGGTAAGATCTCTTTGTATCAATGTGACATAGAAACCGGATACATACTTAAGATCCACCAGTTCAGGTACTGGCTTAAAAACTTGAAACCCCGGCACAGCTTAAGCACCAGTCCATTGGCTGCCTGTGGACTTTAGCCGATTAGTCACCGTGAACTTAATTGGTTTTTAGACGGCCTGCCCTTAAAAATGCGCTCCGCCCACCCAGAAGTTCGGGCCCAAAATGGTACTGTAAAAAGAAAAATGCTGACAAAAAGCCATAAAAATAGAGGATTTTTTCGCCTTTTGTCGAATTAATGGGTTATGGAAAATACTACTTAAAAGATCCAGTAAATTCAAGCCCTCTACGCTCTTCAAACACAGCAAATTACTTTGCTTACCGCCAAGTGAAACTGGTATGAAGAACAGTTTTCACTAAACCAGAAGCGCCGCTTCGGCCGCTTAAGCGAGCGGTTTGACGAAAATCAGTTAACGACTACAACGGACTGCCGGTATTACCCTGATCGGCTGCTGAGCTCATGCACGGCATAAATTTGCCGAATCTTTAGCAGCGCTGCCGAAAGGAAAAATAGCTGATGTTAACGCCAGGCATAGCCTTGAGTTTTGTAACCGCCTTTTTCCCTGGAAAGGGAATCGAAAAAATGTTTCCGATAAGAGACGTTACCTGGAGAAGTTAAAACGCGGCCAGTCGATCATCGATGAATTTAAAGTTTGGCTTGGTTGTCAAAAGCCGCGGTTGCTGCCGAAAAGTGCTTTCGAGCAGGCGGTTAGCCTAAATCAGTGGGATAAGCTTTTGGCTTGCCTTGCTGACGGCCGCCTGGAGATTAACCGAGAAACAGCGAAGGAACATGGGATAGCCCTATCACTACCTGACGTATTTGCTTGAACAGATGCCAATTTTTGATGTCAAAGATAGATCCAAAAGCTTACCAGCCAAGTGCCATACATAAAAGAAAGTGATGAAAAGCCTGCCTCTTAAAGTGGGCATTATTTTACGCTTACGATAGGAGGAT
This sequence comes from Bacillota bacterium, assembly GCA_029778075.1. Classification (GTDB taxonomy): domain Bacteria; phylum Bacillota; class Dethiobacteria; order DTU022; family UBA8154; genus UBA9862. Next base: position 1,559 of record JAKORA010000172.1, read on the forward strand.
CTTGACTTGACGGAAAAATTAAACAGAACAATTAAAGCTTTAAAGTGGGCGTTGGGGTTGTATGTGGTTGTTTTTGTGGGGACTGCTTTATCTGTTTATGCCATGGATTCTTTGAGCTTAGGTGGCGATGAAGGTGTAATGGGTATAATTGAAAAGAATGAGGAGCGAGTTGAAGAAAAATTAGAATTAGATGAAAAATTGGTTGAAGATGAACAAGGTAAGTTGGTTGAGCAAAATGAGGAAGTAGAAACAGGGAAAGATGAAAAGGCAGATAAAGTAGAAGAGGTAGAAAAGGTAGCAGAAAAAGAAGAAGCGGTAAAGGAAGAACCAAAGGGCGAACCAGAAAAGCCAATTGAGGAGCCAAAAGAAAAACCGAAAGATGATAAGCCGGATAATAACGAAGAGGAGAATAAAAAGGATAAAAGATCGGGCCCGGGATCGGCCTTAAAAGTTATTTCGGATGGAAATTATCTTTTGGCCTTGGTGACAAAGGAAACAACCTTAAAAAGCAATTACGCTCCTTCTGATTTGGTAAAGATTCCATCATATATGAATCCGCCTAGAGAGCTGTATTTGCGTGCTGAGGCTTTTCAGCATTTGGATGAAATGTGGCATGATGCTAAGGCCCAGGGGATTAATTTAAGCGTTTTGTCAACGTATAGAAGCTATTCTTACCAGGCGCAACTCTTTGCGGATTATGCGGCCAAGCATGGAGAAGAGGCTGCCAATCGTTTTAGTGCCAGGCCTGGACAGTCTGAACATCAATTAGGCACGACGGTTGATTTTGGAGGGACAAGCGCTGATTGGACGACGGGTTTTGCCAATACAAAGCAAGGCAAATGGTTGCTTAATAATGCTCATTTGTATGGCTTTGCTTTAAGTTATCCTGAAGGAAAAGAAAGCGTAACAGGTTATATATATGAACCGTGGCATTTTCGTTATATCGGGGTGGCGGCGGCAAAGGAATGGAAGGAGTCGGGCTTGGTTTTATGTGAGTTTTTAAAAACCAAACCTCAATATTTTGATAATTAATGTGAGGGGAAGGTTGTGGAGATCGGCGACATGTTTCGCGCCGGCACCAAGGCCTTGGTACCGGAACCCTGGGAGCGGTTTGAGCCTGTATCTCTGGCTGATATTCAAGGAAATCCCAGCAGTTATGGTATGTATAGAAGTTCAGGTGATCAATGCCGGGAGTAATGTTGCGAAAAACGTGCGCGTAACGGTTCCCTTGCTTGTGAATGATTCTGCTTATTGTCAATATAACGATTTTAAAAGGACCAGCCATGATTATGCGATTTCGGGCAGCATGGCCACTTTAATTTTGGAGACATTGCCCCGGGAGGCATTGATACAATTTTGATACACTAATACATTACGGTTTATCCGGTGAAGGTTTTACCTGCGAGGGAAATTATGAGCAAGTCGTACAGTGCTTTTCACAATTTGCCAGCAGTGGAAATTGTCGCGTTGGCCTTATACCGAAGAGATAGCACTTAAAAACGGAGGGTATTCATGCGGGTTATCGACTTGACCAGGCCGATTCAGAGCGGGATGGAGGTTTATCCCGGCGATCCTGAAGTGGTGGTGGAAGTAGTACATACATATGAAAGTAATACATGGGTATTGCGCAAACTGACCATGGGGTCGCATACGGGAACACATGTCGACGCCTTTTCGCATATGCATAAAGACGGCGAGACGCTGGAAGAGATACCCCTGGAGCGGTTTTTCGGCAAAGCGCGCCTGGTCTTCCCCAACCAGCCGCTGCCAGCCAGGATGGGGCTTATCTTCAGAGAAGAAGTGGGTCTGGACCGCCTCGCGGCCATCCTTGCCGCTCAACCCCCCTTTGTCGGCGGGCCAATCACCGCAGAGCTTGAACGGGCCTTGCTAAAGAACAAAATTGTGACCTTTACCGGCCTGATCAACGTGGATCAATTGCCCGCGGATAAAGAATTTATGTTCTACGGCTTTCCCCTGAGGATAAAAGACGGAGACGGTTCACCGGTCCGGGCGGTAGCCATCATCGACTAGTCCATGTGGTCTCACAGGTTGGCGGTCATAATCTGGTTAAGAATCACAAGGAGTGAGTCAGACTGATGCTGTTACGCCATTTATTATCTATCCTCTTTTTACCCTTCCTGGCGGCGGTGGTGATCCCTTTTTGG
>JAKORA010000173.1 GCA_029778075.1 Bacillota bacterium
AAGACGGAGATGAGGATAAAACCGGTCAACCAGGCAATCGTTTTGGTGACCATGCGTAAGAAGTATTGCGTCCGGTATTCCATTTGCGTTAAAAAATTCACTTTCGAAAAGGCCAAATATAACCGGAGCAGATGCATAATCCCCCTCCTTTCATCCCCCTTGAATAAAGATGCTCTTCTGGATCTTCCTCCAGATCAAGACCGCGAGCAGGAAAAAGATGACAATCCAGAAGCACTGCCAGATAATAACCCGCAAGCTTTCCTCCCACTGGTACCGGCCTAAATAGATTGAGATTGGTTCAAATGTGATCAGACGGAACGGCAGCCGGTAGGCGATCTTTGCTAAAAATTCGGGATAAAACCATAAAGGAATGGTTGTCCCGGAGAAGATGGAGAATAAACCATGGATCAAAAAATCTGTATAGACCCCGTCTTTAACCCAGAAAACCAACAAACCGATGGCATATTCGATTAAGAACATTAACAGGACAGCCAGCCCGGCGCTGAGCAAAAAGAACAGTAAATTCGGGAGCGTCGGCCAAATAACTCCCCAGAACAGAACAGCAACAAGCACGACCGGCAGCGAGGAGAAGAGTAAGGAAAAGAGATTCTCACTCAGCTGTGTGCAAAGGAGATAGGTCCTTAGGTCAACCGGCCGGATTAAATCGAGCGCGATCGTTCCCTGCCGCACGCGTTCCGCCAAGGTATATGAGATTGTGGAGTGGATCAAACCGGTTAAGAGCAAGGCGACCACGATATAAGTGACCATTTCGGTCAGGGTGATTTCGGCTGCGCCTTGGGCGAGTAGGGCTGTCCAGATACAGACCTGGATATAAAGGCGGAGAATCCCCCCGAGCGTCCGGAAGAAGAGATCAGAACGGTAAACGAACTGTTGTTTAAAAGTCTTTGCGAGTAAACAGAGGTACAAACGCTCCCTCCTTTCTTCCAGCCCGGTCCGTCCGGGCAAATTAAAGTTTCTGCCCCATCCGGTGGCAACAGGCAGTGCTCACCGGATCAGTCTACATCAACGTAAAGTGTAATCATTTATTTAAAAATTTAGCTGCTTATCCGTTATCTGTGGAAAAAAAGATACAGCACTTGGAAGGAAAAGTCAATGACAAAAAACCGACTGGTAGTCCAGGCGGAGTTTAAGCGCTGCTTCACTGACCTTTTTCTTCATTAACTGTTGTAACTCTTGGCAAGCTTCGTTTCTGGTTCCCCCCAACACTTGGTGCTTTGCAAAGATCTCAAGGATAAGCTGGTCTTCGTCATTGGCCAAAATCTCTTTCGGTGTTTGAGACTGGTATTTGGCCCTCATTATTTTGTAAT
>JAKORA010000174.1 GCA_029778075.1 Bacillota bacterium
GAAGTTAATCCGGGTCAATCCGGCCAGCATTTTTATTCATGTGATACGCTCCTAATTATTGACGATTAAGGATTTATGACAGCCTTTTCGAGCCGATGCGTCTTAGGAATCGGACCCGCCTTTATATAAATTAGCAGGGGAAGCATTTATACCGCCTCCCCTTTTCTCAGCGTTACTCGTCCTGTGCTTCTTTCCCCAGTTCCGCCAACCTTTTTTCTATTTCCTTAAGCTCTGCTCTTATTGCTTCTGCCTGTTCCTTGAGAAAGCTGACCTCATCTTCAGGCTCCGGCTCATCTCCCCACCAGTAAGGGTAGGGCATATAACCGGCGCCAAACCAACGGCAGGCTCCTCTCCAGGGCGGGGAAAAAGCCCCAGGGTGTCCATAATAAGCGCCACCTCTGAAGCCCCCGCTTCCAGGAACCCATTCTGTGCCCCTTTTCCAGAAACCGGGGCCGTACCAGTATCTACCTCTTGGCATGTCAATCCCTCCTTTCCCCTATCTTCTCGCTATTTTGGTTAATTATGAGCATATGTCAATTATAATTTTAAACCGTTAATGAGCATATGTCAATTATAATTTAGCAGCAATTTTTTTAGTAATAAGCCATTTGCACTATTATACGATAATTATCATCAAAATTTATTGAGTATGAGAATCATAATCATATATTTCGCAAAGATAACTCCTATAAAATGAAGGCCGGTGCAAATCCCGGCCTTTACAACTCAAGCAAGGTGTTAAGGACAAGTTTAATTATTCAATAATCATGGAATCGTTACTTTCATCCCAGCTTACACTCCTGGTAATTTTATACTCTTGCGGTTCTTTAAGCATCGGATAAACAGTCAGTTTCCCTGAAGCCAGGTCCAACGTATACTTTGTGATCTCACTGGCTATTTTGTTTTCTTCTTTAATACTACCCTTGTAAAGAGTAATCATACACATCGGCAGATCATCTCCTTAAATAATTGATTGGCTTGCATTGCTTTCTGCATTCATCAGTGTTAGGTAGATTTTGTCTCCTTTTTTAAATCCTCTTACCAGCTCACAGTGCCGCAGGACAGAAAAATGCTTTTCCAGTTCTTTCTGCTCCAGCTTAAATTCTTTAGCTACCTGTTCCCTGGTTACTTCACCATTCTCCTGTACATAGTCGTAAATTCTTTTTTGTATCGGCAAGAGCCCATCCGTACCTTTCTGGCCAAGCTTTTCTCTGGTAAACCTTGCAGAGCGTACTGCCAGGGGATCACAAGTTTTAGGCACGCTGATAGCCTCTATATAGCAGTCCTCACAATAATTTTGGCCGGCGTACCTAAACGCTTCTTCTCCGGAAACTTCCACTCCGCACTTTTCACAAAGCAAAAAACCACCTCCTGTTCCGTCAATGACCGGTGATTAGTCCCTCCTTTATGTAGCATATTTTTTAATTTAGTAACACTCCCTATTCATTTTATAAATTTACATAATGGCTGTCAAATCTTTTGGTGTATTTTTAAGGGTCAGACCAGAATATTTGGGGAATCAGGCTTTGCCTGTTTTCGTGTGTGTTTGGTTTGCCTAAAGGAAAACAGGGCCGCCAGAACGGAAAGGCCGGCCCCGAAAAGGTATGCGTATTTCAAACCACCAAGGAAAGAAATTGCCTCCTGTCCGCTGAGGTAATCCTGAACCATAGCGGTCGACGGCACCAGGGAATAAAGAATCAGACCGGCTGCGGCAATCCCCAGGGCCATCCCTGTATTGCGTGCCGTGCCCAGTATACCTGATGCTATCCCCAGATGCGGCCGGGGAACGCTGCCCATGACCGCACTATGATTGGGGGATTGGAAGATCCCGGTACCCAAACCAAAAAAGGCCAGGCGCCACCCTACCGCCAGAGCAGGAGCGGCCACGGGTAAAAAGGCCATCGCCACCAGGGCCGCTGCGCAAAGCGCTGCCCCGGCAACAGCCAGCCCTCTGGTGCCCAGTCGGTCGGATAAAGCGCCGCTAAACGGGGCAACGGCCATCACCGCTAGGGGAAAACAAGTCATCAGTAAACCTATTTTATCCGGGGAGTACTGGATCACCCGTTGGAGGTAAAAAGGTGTCAGGAAGACCAGAATGTACTGCGAGGCAAAATTTAGCAGGGAACTGGCGGTGCCCAGTGAGAACGTGCTATTTTTAAAGAGTGACAGATTCACCATCGGTTGCGGCGACTGAGTCTCAATATAGAAGAAGCAGATCCCTGCGCTGACAGCCAAGGTTATAGCCATACCGGTAACAAGCCCCATCCCCGTTTTTTGCACCTGATTGATAAAGAAGAGAAAAGAAAAAAGAGAGATAAAAGCAGAAACAGCGCCGGCGGCATCAACACGTCCCGGTTTCCCTTGCAAATCGGGAATAACCTTTAACGACCACAGTAAAGCGGCTATGCCGATGGGAATATTGATCAGAAAAACAAGCCGCCAGGACCACAGCGAGGCCAGTAAGCCGCCCAGGGTAGGGCCGAGGGCCAATCCTGCAGAAATACTGATGGCGTTAATGCCCAGGGCGCGGCCGCGCTCATGTGGCTGGAAAACAGCAGTGAGGATGGCAAATTGCACGGACATCATCATGCCGGCGCCTATTCCTTGGATGGCACGAAAAGCTATCAGCCAGTAGATGGTTGGCGCAAGACCGCAGAGACCGGATGTAACAACGAAACACGCCAGCCCCAAGAGATAGACCCGCTTATATCCCAGAATGTCTCCAAGGCGACCGTAAAACAGTAGCAGGCTACTGATAATAAGAAGATAGATCAGCGGCACCCACTGCGCGGTCGCGATAGGAGCGCCAAAAAAACTGGCAATGGTCGGCAGAATGACATTGACAATGCTGGCGTCAATGGGTCCCATAATCCCGCCCAGCATAACAGCAGCCAGCACCCTGTAGCGTTGCCCGGTTATGGAAACACTTTCTTCTAACCTTGAAGACACGTTTTTACCTTCCTTCTCTGCAATTGTTGATGCGACTTTTTTTTCACGGAGTAACAGGGTTTAACCGGCCGATTGCTGCCAGTAAACCATGAGCAGGCTACCAGTAAAGCCATTAAAATTAAATCAGGTACAGGCTGGCCGGTAATAAACAAAATCAGGGGAAATATCAGTGGAATCATGTGCCATTGCTACCAACCAGCGGCTCCGGTTTAAAGTATATCCCTATCGGAAGTATAGCAATATTCTGTCATGGATGTCAAACCAAAATCCTCCCTGAATGGTTCACATGATTGTGCGCCGGTGAGCTTAAAAATATTTTTATGCATAAAAAATCTTTATCCAGAAAAACTTAAAGGTAGGAGGTGTTATTAATAATGACTCTAAAACTTACCCAGAAAGAACAAATGCTCTTACAAGATCAAAAAAGTCATGAAGAAATTTGTATCCAAAAGTATAAAAATTATGCAGAACAAGCTCAAGATCCCCAGTTAAAACAGATGTTTAGTTCGTTTGCGGAACAAGAACAGCAGCACTGGAACACGATCAATCAAATACTCAGCGGCCAGGTACCTGATATGTCGCAACAGCAAAATCAGGGACAAGGGCAACAATATAATCCCGCTGCCTCAGAGGTAAAACAGCAAATGAAAGGTGCCATGGGAAACCAGGGGGACGCCTCCCTCTGCACCGATATGCTTATGACAGAGAAATATGTCTCCGGTACCTATGATACGGCGATTTTTGAATGTGTCGATACGAACGTCCGGCAGGCCCTTAACCATATACAAAAGGAGGAGCAGCAGCACGGCGAAGCTATTTTCAACTATATGAAAAATAAGGGTATGTACAACCCGAAATAATCGTTTTTAGATGGACAACAACTCCCGGTGCCGGCTGGTAATAAGAGGTGCCTGGAAGTATAATCAATTGTGAACGAAGTATAATCAAATAGTGAAAAATGAACAAAAGGGGAAGATAATTTCCCCTTTTGTTTTGTTGAGCAAGGCGGGGATTCAGAGGGCGGATTTTTTTATTGCCATTTATAGTATAGGGGGGTATACTATATATGGGCTCAGGAGGTGATCGCAAAATGGATGGAGAAAAACAGGAGTATTGCTCCAATTGTCAAAACATGGGTAAAAGAAGCTGGGATGATGAAAAGACTATTCGGAATCTCAGCAATCGGCTAAACCGGATTGAAGGACAAATTAGGGGCATTAAAAAAATGATCGTAGAAGGCGTTTACTGCGACAATATCTTAAACCAGATCGCTTCAGCCCAGTCTGCCCTGAACGGCGTAGCCAGGCTGCTGCTGGAAAAGCACATGAAATCCTGTATCAAGGACCAGTTGCAGGCCGGTGATGATCAGGTCATCGATGAAATAACGCAAACCGTTTTCAGGCTAATCAACAGGAGCTAGCCACTACACTATATAGCGGCTTGTATCCGTTCTTTCATCCGTTCTTTACCGACATAGTTATCTCGATTAATCAATAAGAATTGGCATACCGCAAGGAGTTGTTTATTTTATGGAAAAAGCCCAATCTAGAGAAGCAAGTACTGCTACTGCCGGGCGCCGGGGTGTAGCGGTAACTTTACCCATTTCCGGGATGTCCTGTGCCGCCTGTTCGGCCAGGGTGGAGAGGGAACTGGGTCGCCTGGAAGGAGTTGTGTCGGCCTCTGTTAACCTGGCGCTGGAGAAAGCAGCGATCACTTATAACCCGCAGCAGATTACGCCTGGAGATATTATCGACCGGATCAGGGCGATTGGTTACGATGTCGGCTCAGAAACTCTGGAACTGCTGGTCTCCGGCATGTCCTGTGCCGCCTGTTCCCGAAGAGTAGAGGAAAAACTTAACTCCCTGCCCGGGGTGACGGAAGCGGCCGTTAACCTGGCTGCAGGACAGGCCTGGGTTAAATATATCCCCGGCCTTATTTCGCCCAGGGAAATGTGCGAGGCAATCCGAGCTCTTGGCTACGAAGCCCGTCCGGCAGCGGATATTTCCTGGGAGGAGCACGACCGGTTCCAGCGTAAAGAGGTACGCCTGCAGGCATGCAGATTTATCGCGGCTGCAGTTCTCACCCTTCCTTTCTTTGTGGCCATGGTGCTGCATTTGCTGTTCAATTTGGATCACTTTATGCTCAACCCGTGGCTGCAACTGGCTCTGGCGTCGCCGGTCCAGTTTGTCGCCGGCTGGCAGTTTTACCGCGGAGCCTATCATTCTCTGAAAAACCGTGGAGCAAATATGGATGTACTTGTGGCCCTGGGCACTTCAGCTGCTTTTTTTTACAGCGTGGTCTCCCTTTTTGCCGGCTGGGGCCTCTATTATTTTGAAGCATCAGCCATGCTCATTACCCTTATTCTGTTAGGAAAACTACTGGAAACCGTAGCAAAGGGAAAAACATCTGAAGCGATCAAAAAACTGATAAGTTTACAGGCCAAAACCGCTCATCTACTCCGGGAGGGAGTTGAAGAGGATGTTCCCATTGACGAGGTGCAGGTGGATGATATTATCCTGGTGCGTCCCGGTGAGCGGATCCCGGTAGACGGCCTGATTCTGGAGGGGCATAGCAGTGTGGACGAGTCCATGCTTACCGGGGAAAGCCTACCTGTGGAAAAACAGCCGGGGGATAAAGTGGTAGGAGGGTCTATCAACCACCAGGGAAGCATAATTTTCAGGGCGGAGAAAGTTGGTAAAGAGACGGCGCTGGCGCAAATTATCCGCCTGGTAGAAGAGGCGCAGAGTTCTAAGGCGCCTGTCCAGCGCCTGGCGGACAAAGTTTCCGGCATCTTTGTGCCCACTGTGCTGGCGATAGCGCTGCTTACCTTTGCCTACTGGTACACCAATGGGGCAGGGTTCAACGCGGCATTAATGCACACGGTAACGGTCCTGGTTGTCGCCTGCCCTTGCGCCCTGGGGCTGGCCACGCCTACAGCCATTATGGTAGGCACCGGGGTCGGCGCGCAAAGGGGCATTTTGATCAGGGGAGGAGAGCACCTGGAGCTGGCAGGCAGAATAGATACGGTCGTCCTGGACAAAACGGGTACCATTACCAGGGGTTTGCCTGCCGTGACAGATTTCCAGGCATTTGCCCCCTGGGAAGAGCAAGAGTTGCTGGGTATTATGGCCTCCGCTGAGAAAAAATCGGAGCATCCCTTGGGTCAGGCTGTTGTCCGCCGGGCTGAAGAAGCGGGGGTACCCCTGGCGGAAATCAGTGACTTCCAGGCCATTGCCGGACAGGGGATCTGCTTCCGAAGAGGCGAGGAAACCTGGTATATCGGCAATGAAATCCTGGCCGCTGCCCAGGGAGTGGATCTGACACCGGTCAGCGAGCAAAAAAACAATTGGGAAAAAGAAGGCAAAACCGTTATCCTGGCCATGAACGGGCAACAGATAGCAGGCATGGCTGCTGTCGCGGATACCGTTAAGGATAACGCTGCAGCGGTGATCTCCGAACTCCGGCAGATGGGGCTGAGCGTGTACATGCTGACGGGTGACCGGCAGCCTGCAGCCGAGGCTATAGCCCGGCAGGTGGGTATTGACAATATTATTGCCGAAGTCCTGCCTGACCGCAAAGCAGAGGAAATTCAAAAACTGAAAAATGCCGGCAGGACAGTAGCCATGGTTGGTGACGGAATAAACGACGCTCCTGCCCTGGCAACGGCGGATGTAGGCATAGCGATGAGCACAGGCACTGATGTAGCTATAGAAAGCGGTTCCATCGTTTTGCTCCGGGGGGACTTAAAGGGTATCGCCTCTGCCGTGCGCCTGTCGCGCAGGACCCTAGGCAAAATACGGCAAAACCTGTTCTGGGCCTTTTTTTACAACCTTATCTGTATCCCGCTGGCCGTATGCGGCGTCTTCTCACCGGTTATGGGAGGCGCGGCCATGGCCTTCAGCTCTGTCTCTGTGGTGACCAATTCCCTGCTGCTTAAGCGTTTTAATCCGGAAAAGGCTGGTCAAAGGACAATAGACATTAAGGAAAAGTCGGGAGGTGAAAAAGTTGGAGCAAATTCTCTTAAAGGTTAAAAACATGAGCTGCAATCACTGTAAAAACACCGTAGAGAAAGCCGTCAAAAGCGTCGGCGGCGTGGAAAGCGTCGAGGTAAGCCTGGAACAGGGGCAGGTAGTGGTAAAAGGTTCCGCTCCTCGAGACCAACTGATTAAAGCCATAGAAGAAGCCGGGTATGATGTGGTACAGTAACTGTTTCCCCCTTCGGAGGTAAGCGTAAAATAACGGCCATCTATACAACAACATCCCATTGGAACGGGGACTTCCTGTTGGTAGTGTAAACTTTTAGCAGGTGGTTGAGAGATTTGTTGATGCCTTGACATCAAGTTTGGTTTTTTGTAGTATAAAATAAATGCAACTTAATTGCAATTAATGTTTCTTAACGCTTCTGCTTGTTAATATATCAACTAACCTATGATCATAATAATTATTATTCGAGAGAAGGATTGGGTTTTAATGATGCGCAGGCGTACGGTTGCATTTCTATCCTGTTTAATGACTATCGCCATAATATTGATAATGCTCACTGCCGGTTGTACCTCCCCGACAGGCCAAGGAGGACCGGAAGGAGATGCTAAGAACCGGACAACGGAAGGACTACCCTCTGAAAGAACAGTCAAGGTGGTTGCTACCATCTTTCCTCTGGCAGATATCATCAAACAAATCGGTGGAGAGGCGGTAGAGGTGACTACTTTGCTGGCCCCGGGATCAAGCCCCCACACATACGAGCCTACGGTCGAGCAGGCCAGAGCCGTCTCCGAGGCTGACTTGATGGTTTTTGTAGGAGGAGGCCTGGATAACTGGGCGGTGAAGCTGGGCACAGCCGGAGAAAAGACAGTGCTGCTGGAGATAATGACATCGCTGGCCAAAGAGGAAGACAGCGGCGCTGCCTTTACAGACAACCCACATATCTGGGTGGACCCGGTGCTGGTAAAAGAGCGGATCGCTCCGCTCCTCTGCGGAGCGTTAAAGTCACTTTATCCGGATGGGGCGGCTTCTTTCGAGGAAAACCTGAAGTCTTTCCAGCAGGAGCTGGATACACTGCATAAAGAGCTCAGCGAGCTGACCGCCGCCTTTTCACAGAAGCGCTTTATCTCCTTTCACTCGGCCTGGCATTATTTCGCTCGCCGTTATGGCCTGCAAGAGGTAGCCTCCGTAGAGGAATTCCCCGGGAAGGAACCTTCGGCGAAATGGCTTGAAGAACTGGTAAAGCTTGCGGATCTCCACAATATCCGGGTGATCTTAGCCGAACCGCAGCTGGGAAACAGGGCGGCGGAGGTTATCGCCGATGAGATAGGCGGAAAAGTCCTGCTGCTGGACCCCTTGGGAGGAGAGGGCGTTCCCGGAAGAGAAAGCTACGTGGAGCTCATTCGCTACAATGCGGAAATATTTCGGCAGGCCCTGCAATAAACCGGAGGAAACGGCATAAGTACATTAACAGCCGCAGGAACCGGTGCGGCCGGACAGTAAAATATGAAAAAAGTAAGGTTGAGAAACCATGTCTTCCCATCCTGTCGTGGAAACAAAGGATATCAATTTATCATGGAACGGTCATACGATCCTGGAAAATATCAATATTAAAATCAGCGCCGGAGAGATGGTAGGGATTATCGGCCCTAACGGTGCGGGAAAAACCACGCTTTTGCGTATAATCCTGGGGCTGGTAAAACCCACCCGGGGCGAAGTGCGAATCTTCGGTTCTCCACCGGAGAAGCTGGGGAAGTTAAGAGACAAAATCGGCTATATGCCCCAGCGCCCCCACTTTAAAAGCTTTTTTCCCCTTTCTACACTCGACGTGGTGGCCATGGGAGGCTTTACACGCAGCTTTTTGGGGAAGCCGGCCTCCAGGCCGCAGCGAAAGAAAGCACGTAGCAGCCTGGAAAAGGTGGGGCTGCTTTCGCTGGAAAGCAAACCTTTTGCCGAGCTGTCGGGAGGGCAGCAGCAGCGGGCTTTCCTGGCCAGAGCTCTCTGCAAGGACCCCCTTCTTTTAATCCTGGACGAACCTAATGCCGGCCTTGACCTTCCCAGCCAGCAGCGTTTTTTTTCCTTACTTAAAGAACTGCAAGAGAGTTCCGGGATAACCGTGGTGATAGTTTCCCATGATCTGGCAGTGATTTCCGGTTTCGCCAGCCAGTTAATCTGTATTAATCGGACCATGCACGTACACGGCTCCCCTCTGGAGGTGCTGAACAGTCCTAATCTGGAGGAGGCTTACCGCTGTGAGGTTGACGTTTTTTACGGAAGAGGCAGGTGCTGACACTCATGGAGATTTTTCAGTACGGCTTCATGCAGCGGGCTTTTTGGGCAGTGATTATGGTTGGTGTTCTCTGCTCCACGCTCTCTTTTTTCACGGTATTAAACAGGCTTTCTTTTATGGGTGCGGGAATTGCCCACGCCATGCTTGGAGGGATGGCCATCGGCCTGCTGATGGAGGCGAATCCTCTTTATACAGGAACAGTTTTTGCCGTACTTTTGTCCCTTTTGATCGGATATACCAGCCGTTACGGAAAAATGCAGGAGGATACCGTTATCGGCATTTTCTTCGCCACCGGGATGGCCCTGGGAATAACACTCATCAGCCTGAAAGAAGGATACTACCCTGAACTTTTCAGCCTTCTTTTTGGCAATGTCCTGGCAGTATCCGCCCGGGATCTCCTTTTCCTTGCCGTGGTGATGACCGCTGTCCTGCTGTTTATATTCTTTTTCTTTAAAGAGCTGCTTACCGTTTCTTTTGACGAAGAGCTGGCCAGAGCCAACGGGCTTCCGTCCACAGCTCTATACCTGGGGCTGCTGGCCTCCCTTGCCCTTACCGTGGTGGTCTCCGTGATAGTCGTAGGTGTTGTCCTTTCTTCCGCCCTGCTGGTAATTCCGGCAGCAACGGGCTACCGTTTCAGCCGGAATTACCGCACCATGCTCCTTTTATCCGTCGTGATTGGCGTATTGAGCGGCCTGGCCGGTTTAACCTTCTCCTACCATTATGACGTGCCCTCGGGAGCGGCGATTGTTCTTTTTGCGGCCTTGATTTTTTTCGGTTCCTTTATTCCTTTTCTGCCTGGAAAGATTGCCGGAGCCTGGCGAAAAATTTTTCGCGGCTCCACTTGAAAATAGGGGTGGCGAAGGTTGGGGCGAGCGAAATGTACAGCTTGAGCCTGCAGGTTCAGCGAAGCGAGGGCTCGAGATGGCCTGGCGGACATGAATGTCCCTGCCATGGCTTATTGGTTTTCTCGCTTACCCCACGCTACCGTTCTATGGAAGCAGCGCTTTGCTGTGGGCGAGAGCGACTTGTGAAGCGAAGTCAAAAAGTTCACGGCGAAGCGAAGGCCGAAGACGACCCTGCCGACATGGACGTCGGCAGCCGGCCTCTGACCATGGATGGGAATTGGCCGGGTAGGTCGTCGGAGGCCTGAAGCAAGCCGTAGAACTTTACGAGCGGAACCCGGAGCTCCGCCCACAGCAATCGCTGCCCCATTCTCCAATTGAGAGCCCGAGCTGAGCTGCAAAACCTGCCTCAAGCGAACCCTAAAGCGAGCACAATCTTCGCCACCCCTACTTTAATTTGACATTTTACTTGCC
>JAKORA010000175.1 GCA_029778075.1 Bacillota bacterium
AACCGCTGCGACTTCCTGGCACGCCAGGCTGTTCCTTCAATTCTGTAGCGCAGAGTCGCCGTCAGAAAGGGGATCTTCATGCATCCAATCATCCTAAAAATTGGCAGTTTCGAACTTTATGCCTACGGAGCCATGCTTTTTTTGGCTTTTGCCGTGGGCATCATCTGGGCATTGAAAGAAGCCGGCTCCGAAGGAATCAACCCCGACCACCTCTACGAAATTTTTATCATAGTTATTATCCTCTCCCTGCTGGGTTCCCGCTTTGCCTATGTCTTATTAAACTGGAACCAGCAGTTTAGCGGTGAGCCTTGGTGGAAGGTCTTTGCTTTTCGTGAAGGAGGCCTGACTTTCTATGGCGGTCTTCTGGCTGCTCTGCTGGGGGGGGTCATTTATACTCATTACCGGATGATATCTTTTTTTAAACATCTGGATTTCATGTCGCCTTTTATTGCCCTTGGTTACGCCATTACCAGGATTGGCTGCTTTTTAAACGGCTGCTGTTACGGGCATATAACTTCTGCACCCTGGGGAGTGGTTTTCCCCGTCATAGACAGCTACCCCAGGCATCCCACCCAGCTGTACGCTTCGGCTTCAGCTCTGCTGATCTTTTTTCTGTTGCGCTATTTGCGGAAATTCAGCTTTTTCCCCGGGTTTATTTTTGTCTGGTTCCTTATTCTTTACGGCCTTTACCGTTTTGTCGTAGAGTTTTTTCGGGTTAGCGAAGCTGTATTCTGGGTTTTATCTCCGGCACAGCTTGTAGCGCTGCCCTTTATCATTGCCGGGCTTGCTGTCCTTTTTTGGCAAAAATGGCAGGTTAAGAACGCCAGAAGCTAAAACCCCTGGTTTTTTGTTGGCTCGTGGCCGTATTTTTGCAGGTTTTGCTATTTAAGTATATTTTTACTTGACACCTGCAGCTAATAGAGGGTATAAAGATAATGATTGAGTGAAAGGTAACAACTGCAAGGGATAATGAGGTGATTTGTCGTGAGCAGCAATGGACATATGGGGTTAACCAGGTTGGGTTTGGATCTGGGGACTTTTGCCGTAAAAGGGGTCCTGATCGATGGGGAAAAAGTAAAAAAAGTGACAGTGCCCACAGCGGGAAGCCCTGTTGAAGCCGCTCAAAAATGCCTTTTTCAGCTTTTGGATGACAGAGGAGAAGATACGCTTTACTGCGGTTTAACCGGTGCCAACGCTTACCTTATCGCTAAGCAGGTAGGGGTCAAGCCCCTATTGGAGATTGAGGCGCTGCAGGCGGGGCTCAATCTCGAGAAGCTGGAGGATTGTGCCGTTTTGTCCCTGGGGCATGAAAACATGTATTATGTGGAAATCGGGCCGGGCGGTACGGTGCTTTTTTTTAACCGCAACGGCCAGTGTGCCGCGGGCAGCGGGGCTTTCTGGTACCAGCAGGCTACCCGGATGGGTTTTAACGACCAGGAGCTGGCTGAGATTGCCCTGGAGGCGGAGAACGTCGTTAAAATTTCGGGGCGCTGTGCTGTTTTTGCCAAGTCCGATATGACCCATGCCATTAACGAAGGGGCAACCCAGAGCGCCGTTTCTGCCGGTATGGCCAAAGCACTGGCGGATATGGTCATTACCAGTGTAGCCCAGAACAGGATTGAGAACCAGAGAACTTTAATCGCGGTGGGAGGCGTGGCCAACAATAAAGCGGTCATGAAATACATAGGGGAATACTGCCAGGAGCACTCTGTGAAGCTGGTTGTCCCCCCTGACCATATATATATAAATGCCTTGGGCGCGGCACAGGGCTCTGCACCTATTGCTACCGGAGCGTTGAACCTTGATACTCTTTTGCAACAGAGCTATGTGCCGGATAATCCTTTACCCCCTCTGGAACCGGGCAAGGTAAAGTATATGGATTTTCCTTCGCTGCATGAAAACTATGACCTCTCTACAGTTTACCTTGGTGTGGACTGCGGTTCTGTTTCCACCAAGTGTGCCCTGTTGGACAGCGGCGGGAAGTTTATCGGGGGAATATACCTTCCCACCGCCGGGCGCCCGGCGCTGCAGGTTTTGGAGCTGATGAAGGAAGTGGAGGCAAGTTACGGCGGGCTGCTGCAGGGGGCGCCGATTGTGGCCTGCACCACGGGTTCCGGTCGTTTTCTATCGCAAAAGATCTTAAACGCAGAATATGCCGTGGATGAGATCACCTGCCAGGCCGAAGGGGTAAAGTACCTCTGCGGTGACGAGGGGATACTTTCCATCATTGAAATCGGCGGAGAAGATTCCAAATTCCTGCAGTTAAAGGATGGCGTCCTGTATGATTATAATATGAATCCTGTCTGCGCTGCCGGCACGGGAACTTTTCTGGAAAATTTGGCCGGGTTGCTGGGGGTGCAGATCAAAGAGGAGTTTTCCAGGAGGGCTTTTGAAGCCGACTACGCCATTGACCTGGGAGATATCTGCACCCTTCTTTCCCAGACGGCCCTTGTTTCTGCTGCTTCTCGGGGGCTGCCGTTGCCCTCCCAGCTGGCCAGCCTGGCCTATTCCTCGGCGCGCAATTATATCAGCAAGACAGTGGAAAGCAGGCCTCTGGAAGGGCGAATAATCTTCACAGGGGCCACGGCCAAGAACCATGCTTTGGCCAGTGCTTTTGCCGCGGAGTGTGGCAGGGAGATTACCGTACCGCCTTATCCGGAGCTTTCCGGGGCGATCGGCAGTGCCTGCATCGCCAGGATATTCCATCAGTCGGGGCAGGCCGGCGACTTTTCTTTCCGTAGCCTGCACAATTTGCAGGACTTTACAGTAAGCAAACGCAAATGCGCAGCTGAGTGCGAGCATGAACATAACTGCACATTAGATGTTATTAAGTTTTCCGACGGAAGCACTTTCCTTTACGGGGACCGCTGCGGCCGCTATTCAGGGCTGGACAAAAAGGTAAGGGGAGTTGAGCTGCCCGATTATATTGAGCGCCGCAATACTCTCTTCTGGCAGTATGCAGGAGAACCTGTAAAAGGAGGCCCGCGGGTGGGGATCTCCCGAAGCGGGATGTTTTTTGAGCTATATCCTTTCTGGGCCGCCTTTTTCAGAGAACTGGGAGCTGAAACGCTTCTCTCTGCCCGAACATCGGAGCAGACCCTGGAAAAAGGCAAGAGATACCTCGGGGCGGAGATGTGTTATCCCATGGAAGTCCTTGTCGGTCATTACGGGGAGTTGATGGAGAAGCAGCCGGACTTCATCTTCGTTCCGGACGTTGTCGATATGGAGCCCCTTCCCTGGGCTCTCGGGTGGCCGCGGGCTTTTACTTGTTCTTTAATCCAGACCCTGAAGGGGACGGTTGCCAATTCCCTTGGCCTTACTGAAGACCGGCTTCTTTATGCCCAGCTCAATTACAGAGACGGCCGGGAAAGGATAAAAAAACAACTGGAACCGGTGGCCAGAAAGATCCTGGGGGATGGTTACACTGAAGAAAAGCTCCAAAATGCCGTGGAGGCGGCGTACAGGGCCCAGGAAGGTTTCCGCCGCGCCATGGTTAGGGAAAGTCAAAAGGTGATGGAGGAGCTAAAAAATTACAGGGAGCTGGTCACCGCCGTTTTCCTGGGGCGTCCCTATACTGTGTACGATGATTTCGTCTCCAAAGACTCCTTTCATTATGCCCGGCAAAGAGGCCTGGTGGCGTTGCCGCAGGACTTTATCCTCGAATACCTGCGCGGCTGGTTTGAGGGGGAAATCAGCGCTGATGCTTTGGACAGCGACAGGGAAGCATTCCAAAAAGGCTTTGCTGAACTCTTTAAGCACATGGACAACATTTACCCCATCCAGTTGCAGAAAATGCTCTCAACGGTCTTTTTTGTCAACTTTTTAAATGAACGGGCTGCAAAAACAGGGCTTCCGCTTATGTACATCATTTTGCAGGATCCTTTCAAATGCGGTCCCAACGCCATGTTGCGCCATTTCCTGGGAGAGCTGACCGGATATCTGCGCCTTACTCTGGACGAACATACGGCACCGGCAGGGATGATTACCCGGCTGGAGGCCTTCAAGAATACTTGCCGTTCCAAAAAGAGCTTTTCCCTGCCGCAATTTTATTCGGCGCGCACTAAAAATATTAAAGATGCGGAATGGGAAAAGATCTTGATTCCAGAACCTACTTACCATGCCCGGGTTTTTGCGGCCATCTTTAAAAGCTTTGGCGTAGAGGCGGAAGTTCTGCCGCGCAGCAAGGACAGAGACCTGGTCCTGGCCCGGCGCTATGTAAACGGGAACGAATGCCTGCCGCTGATCCAGAACGTGCAGGACTTCCTGGACTACCTTTTTACCAACGGCCATGTAACGGATCTGGAAAAGACCGTCTTTTTCCAGGGCTGGGCCTGCGGCCCTTGCCGCTATGGCCTTTATGCCCCGGCACAATCCTTGATTATCAACAGGGCAGGGTTTGGTGAGCGCCGGATCTGTTCCGTTAAATATGATGATGTTGTTAAAAGGTTCGGTGCCAGTTTTGTTCTCGGGGTTTACGACGGCCTGGTGGCCATGGACATCCTCTACAAGATGCTGCACGCTACAAGGCCGTATGAACTGGAACAGGGTGCCAGTGAAGCTGTCTTTGAGGATTATGCCGCCAAGCTCTGTCATATGTTGGAAAACTACCGTTTTTCCCTGCCGGGCCTGGTTTCCGGGAAACACCGGCGGCCTATGGAGAGCCTGCTGGAGGAGGCTGCCCAAAAATTTTCACAGGTGCCCCGCTCCCAGGAAAAGAGGCCGCTGATTCTGGTAGGCGGCGAATGGTACGTGCGCCTCGATGATCGCTGCAACCAGGAAATCATCAGGAAGATCGAGCAGGAGGGCGGGGAGGTCTCCCTATCTCCCGCATCGGAGCTTTTCTCCTATACGGTTTTAATCAATTACCTGGAGGCCGCTACAGCCTATGAGCTGAACAAGAGCTGGAGGCAGTACTTGCAAAAGACAGTCCTGAGGCTGGCGCTTAAGATGGCGCACCGGGAAGAAAAACTGCTCACCCGGGCTGCCCGGGAGGTTTTGGCCGGCATGGAAGAGCCCTCTGCCGAGGAAATTAAACATTATGCCCGGAAATATGTCTCCGAGCATTATGGCGGGGAGCCCCCCATGACCATCGGAAGGACCTGTGCCCTGGCCCGGAAGGTTAACGTTGACGGCGCAGTTTTTGTTGCCCCCTTCACCTGTATGCCCGGCTCCTTTGTCGAGGCGCAGATGGGGGCGATGCGGGAAGAGCTCGGATTCCCCATGATCGCTGTTTACTATGACGGCAAAGAAAGCGCCAACCGGGAAGAATTTATCCGCAGCCTGGTCTTCCAGGCCAAGCAGCGCTTAACCGGAAAATCACAGGTGAAATTGCCAGGATAAGGCCCGTCAAATACTTCGGCGATGGTCAAGAAATTTTATATTTTAATTTAGCATAAAAAAAGGCGCTCCGACTGATCTTCAGATACTTTATTGCTTTGCTTTTATTATTATTTGCTTTAGCCAATGCTTCCAGTATGATTGTTTTCTCCAATTTTTCAACTGCAGTGTTCAGATGTAATGAATGAAATTCAGGTTTTACAGGAGCGCCTAAAATGTTTAGTTGTAAATCGTCTCTGGTATCTTATTTTACAAATCGGACCGAAATTCACCCTTCGTCACTCCAATGTAAATACTTCCTTAGCTGCATTACTGAACTTCATATTCAGTATTCGAAAAAAACAAACAAAATGTTCTGATAAAGCACAATAATTATAACAAAAGGAATTAGTTAACAATGCTATCTTCTAATACAAACAATTTATTTGAGATGATTAAAAAGATAAATTTTAGGGGTATTATTTTGAAATTTCAGTAATGAGTTAATGGAAAAGGACAAATGAATAAGGGAGGGATGAATTTATATGCGGGAACATATTCAAAGGCTTCGCGAGATCAAACATCTTGCCTCTTTGGGCGGCGGCGAACAAAAGATCGCTAAAGAGCATGCCAGGGGTAAATTGACGGCCCGCGAGAGGATCAATTTGCTGCTGGATACCGGCAGTTTCCATGAATTCAACATGTTGATTAGACATAAAATCGGCGCGCCTGGTGACGGTATCGTTATCGGGCACGGGACAATAGACGGCAGGACCGTATGCGTTTTTTCCCAGGATGTAACTGTATTCGGAGGCTCTCAGGGGTATTATCATGGGAGGAAGTTGTATAAGATCCATGAAATGGCCCTGGATATGGGCGTGCCCCTCAT
The DNA here is from genome assembly GCA_029778075.1 of Bacillota bacterium. Classification (GTDB taxonomy): domain Bacteria; phylum Bacillota; class Dethiobacteria; order DTU022; family UBA8154; genus UBA9862. The sequence continues at coordinate 6,206 of JAKORA010000175.1, forward strand.
TGGCCTCAATGATTCCCCCGGGGCGCGGGTTATCAGGCCCGAGCTTGCCGGTAGCGATGACCCCTACCGGGTCAGCGATGAAAAGTTTGCCGGGGTGGTGTTTTATATAAATACGCGTTGTTCGGGGGCCATACCACAGATTTCCGCCATTTTGGGCAATTGCACCGGGGGCTCTGTATATTCGCCGGCTTTAACCGACTTTATTTTCATGGTGGATGGTATATCCCATATGTGTATAACAGGTCCGAGGGTCGTCAAGTCGGTGCTGGGCGAGGATATAAGCCTGGAAGAGTTGGGAGGCTCAAAAGTTCATTGTCAGATATCAGGAGCCGCCGATTTCAGGGTTAAAACTGAAGCCGATTGTATGAAAGAAATACGCAGGCTCCTGTCTTATCTCCCCTCCAATTGGCGGGAGAAACCTCCTCATAAGGACACCGGAGATTCCCCGGATCGCTTTACAGAAAAACTCGAGCAGATCGTTCCGGTACAACCTACCAAGGGGTATGATATGCACCTTGTTATTAATGAAATTGTGGACGGAGGTGACTTCCTTGAGGTTAAACCGGAATTTGCTCCCGAGATAATTGTCGGCTTCGCCAGGATGGAAGGGAATACTGTGGGTATTGTAGCCAATCAGCCCAGAGTAAAGGCTGGTTGCATGAGCGTGGACAGCTCTGACAAACAGGCACGATTTATCCGTTTCTGTGATGCCTTCAATATTCCCATCATACTGCTCGTAGATACACCGGGTTATCTGCCTGGGAAAGATCAGGAATACGCAGGTATTATCCGGCACGGCGCCAAAGTGCTCTACGCCTTATCTGAAGCAACTGTACCCAAGATCGCCATCCTGTTAAGAAAGGTATACGGCGGGGCAGCTTTAGGTATGGGGATATTACCCGGATTCGGGACGGATTTGGTATTTGCCTGGCCCATTGCCGAGGTCGGCGCCATGGGAGCCGAACAGGCCGTGGCCTTATTCTATGCAGATGAGATCAAGAATGCTCCTAATCCTGAAGCTTTCAGGGCACAGAAGATTCAGGAATATAGAACTCATTATGCCGATCCAATGGCCTTGGCATCCGATGTGACATATATACATGATATCATTGAACCCAGAGAGACCAGACGAACTCTCATTCAATCTCTCAGGTTTACACAAAATAAAAAAATTGATACGGTTCACAAGCGGCATGGAAACATCCCTCTTTAGAGCTCAAACAATCTAATGACACCACCCACAATAATCAATAATGAAAGGAAGATATATATGGATTTTAGTCTTACTGAAGAACAAAAAATGCTTCAGGAGAATGCAAGAAAATTTGCACTAAACGAGATGTTGCCTACAATTCGGGAATACGAGGAGCAGCGCAAGGTAAACCTTGAGCTTACTAAAAAGTTGGGCAAGCTGGGAATGCTGGGTATACACATTCCGGAGCAGTATGGAGGTGCGGGATATGACTATACTGCAGCCGCCCTTGTATGGGAGCAACTGAGCTATGTAAGCTGGTCTCAGACCCTTACCGCCTTGGGGCACAGTGTTTTAGCGGCAACCATCTTTTATCTGGGTGCCAGTGAAGAGCAAAAGCAAAAATACCTTCCCCCGCTGTGTCGCGGAGAAACCATTATAGCGGTAGGCGCGGTAGAGCCTGCTGCAGGCAGCGATGCCGGGGCCATAGAAACCAAGGCCGAGTTGGTTGGAGATGAATGGGTCATAAACGGTACAAAAAACTTTATCACCCACGGCGGTATTGCCGATACAGTTTTAGTGCTATGCCAAACGGACAAAAGTTTGGGATGGAAGGGAATTGCTTTAATTGCGGTAGATACTGATACCCCCGGTTTTTCAAGCCAACCTATTAGTATGATCGGCGATCAGGCCGGAGACCTGTGTACCCTTAGTTTCGTGGATTGCCGGGTGCCCAAGGAAAATCTTATCAATGAAGTCGGACGTGGCCTTAACGTTGCTCTCCACGGAATCGACTCCGCCCGTCTGTTTATTGCTGCCGGAGCGCTCGGCATGACACAATGTTGCCTGGACGCCAGCATCAAATTCGCCAAAGAACGCTGGCAATTTGGGAGGCCTATCGGCTCATTCCAGATGATCCAGGATACCATCGCCACCATGGCCGCAGAGCTCATGGCCGTCCGCTGGCAGGTATACTATGCCGCCCATCTGAAGAGCAAAAATTTCCCCCATGCCAAAGAGCTTTCAGCAGCCAAGATGCTGGCAAGCGACCTTGCTGTAAGAGCTGCAGAGCAAGCCATCCGTGTACACGGGGCCTATGGCTGTACCGACGATTATCCCGTAGCGCGGCACTATCGCGATGCAATCCTGACAACTATTCTTGGAGGAACAAGGGAGATGCACAAATTGACTATTGGGCGCGAGCTGTTGGGCCTCAATGCCAGGTCTTGAAGGATGATAGAAAAGTCGGGTCATGCCCTTTCAAAATTGCACCGCATAGCAGAAAGGGCATAATCTGTATATTTAAATGGTGGGAAGGTAATGTCTCTAAGATAAATTAGTGTTGCGAAGAATATTCTTATTTTGTTGTAAAATGTGTTGTCAAAGGGATAACGCCGGATATTCCTTCGGAAGTTATCTTTCATTTAAAACGGGAACTCAAATAACAGGAACAGCAAATCTTGTTATAATATTAATTTTAAATACTCCAGTGCTTCTACAGCTGTCTCAAAACCGTCTTTTCAGCGTAAAAGTTTTTCTAAAAACTCGATAAACGGATCCGAGAGAGGAAGCACCTCCTGCCACGGTTTTTCAAACAGTGATTCATCTTCCACACAATTGGTAAAAAGATCTACTGCCACAACACCAGCCCCAAAGAGATCACTGCGTGGGGTTATCTCGCTGCGCAACAGCCGGTATGTTTTAGCTCCCGGGATCTTTTTTATGGTCTGCCGTTCCTTTGACCGCTGATGCTTCCACCCTCTGTCCAGGTCACTGCAATACGCAAATTTTTTTCTCAGTGGGTCAGGACAAAAATAATTCTGAGACAGGTCTATAAATCTGGCAAATCCAAAATCAATTACTTTAAAAATGGATTGCCTCTCATTAATTATTCCCATTCTATCCTGTTGTAGCAAGCCTAGATTTTAAACTCTCTGCCCAAATCTCTGTGCTTAAAGGTTCTGGTGCGGCTGGCATACTCCTCCACGGTATGGCCGTTGCCGAGCAACCTGTACTTATAGATCACCAGCCCGTCAAGGCCGACTGGGCCCCGGGCGTGAATCTTGCTCGTGCTTATCCCCACCTCGGCGCCGAATCCGTAGCGGAAGCCGTCGCTGAAACGGGTGGAGCAGTTCCAGAAAACATTGCCCGAATCGACGTAGTCCATAAAGTACGCCGCTTTTTCCCTGTCTGCGGTCACAATGCTGTCCGTATGGCCCGAGCCGTACGTATTGATATGGTCGATGGCCTCTTCCAGTCCTGAAACAACTTTTATAGATAATTTATAATCAAGGTATTCGGTCTTCCAGTCCTCCTCCGTAGCGGGCCCAACAGGTATGATGGCCTGTGTTTTGGGGCAGCCTACCAGCTCCACGCCTTTGCTGTCCAGTTCTCTCTTTAAGGCAGGTAAAAAATCCGGGGCGATCTTTTCATGTACCAGCAGGGTTTCCGTGGCATTGCAGACAGCCACGTACTGGGTTTTGGAGTCTACTACCACCTTTAGCGCCATCTCCAGCTCCGCGTCCTCCTCAACATAGCAGTGGCATATCCCGTCGGCATGGCCCATCACCGGAATTCTGGAGTGGTCCATGATATAGCGCACAAAGTCATTGGAACCCCTGGGAATAATAAGATCGATGTAGCTGTCCATTTTGAGCATATCGTTTACATCATCCCGCGTTTCCAGTAGGGCAGCCCATTTTGAAGGGATGTCGGCTTCTTCGGCGGCACCGATAATAATTTCGGCCAGGAGGCGATTGGTTTCTCTGGCTTCAGACCCGCCTTTGAGAAGAACGCCGTTTCCGCTTTTCAGGCATAGTGTCGATATTTGCACAAGTGCATCGGGTCTCGATTCAAAAATGACGCCGATTACCCCGATGGGGCAGGTTACCTTATAGAGTTCCAGCCCGTCGTCCAGCTCGGTGGAGAGCAGTGTTTTACCCACCGGGTCCTCAAGTTTAATCAGGCTGGAGATACCGTCGATCGCATCGGCGATTTTTGCTTCATCAAATTTTAATCTTTTCAACAGCGGCGCAGGCAGGTTTTCCTGCTCGCTTCTCTCCAAATCCTCTTGGTTGGCCCTGATAATTTCCTCTTTCTTCTCCTTCAGGGATGCGGCGATGTGAGCCAGCGCCTTATTTTTAATTTCCGTTCCGGCCGCAGCCAGCTTGATGGAGG
>JAKORA010000176.1 GCA_029778075.1 Bacillota bacterium
ATATCCAGTGATGAAAATCACCGTTTAGTGCAAAGGTTGGGTTGCCCCATTTCATTTCTGCTTCAAAATCGGCTGGCTTTCGACAGTAAATAGGCAAATATAAGCGGTTCTAAAACTAAGAATCCTTGAAATACGGGGCTTTTTGGCCTCGCTGGACTTTGAAAAACCAAAACCCTGTAGGCACACGCTTTTAAACTTTTTTATTGACAAAAATGTAGACAAAGCAGTATAATATAGGCATGTATATACGAACCATCTCCCGTAAAAATAAAGACGGTTCCGAAGTCAGATACGTGCAGCTAGCCCACAATCGCCGCGACAAAAAAGCCGGCTACGCCAAGGCCGACGTGCTCTATAACTTCGGGCGGGAAGAAAACGTCGACAAAGAAGCTCTAAGGAGATTAATTAAAAGCATCAACCGCTTCTTGGGGCCCGAAGAAGCTTTGAAAAGCGAAACAGGCGAGCTTATGCAGTTTCTTTCCAGCAAACCCTTGGGCGGGGCCTGGTTTTTAGATAAACTGTGGGCTAAGCTGGGAATTGACAAGATCTTAATGAAACTGCTTAAGTCCCGAAAGTATTCGGCCCCCGTGGAGCGGGCCATCTTCGCCATGGTGGCCAACCGCGCTTTAAACCCGGCCAGCAAGCTGGCTGTGGAGCGCTGGGTGAACGAAGATGTATACATAGACAACCTGCCGGAAGTGGAAGTGCAGCACCTCTACCGGGCCATGGATTTTCTTTTGGAAGCTGACCCAAAAATTCAGGAAGACGTATTCTTCTCAGTGGCCAATGTTTTTAACCTGGAAGTCGATTTAATTTATTTTGACACCACCTCCACCTACTTTGAGACGGAACCCGGTGAAGAAGATACTTTCAGGAAGCAGGGCAAAAGCAAAGACCACCGCCCCGATCTTCCCCAGGCGGTCATCGGGCTGGCGGTAACAAGAGACGGTATCCCGGTACGCTGCTGGAGCTTCCCCGGCAACACCGCCGATATGAGCCTGGTGGACCAGGTGAAAAAAGATTTGACCGGCTGGCGTTTAGGCCGGGTAATTACGGTCATGGACCGGGGCTTTGTGTCGGAAGACAATTTAAGGATTCTCCAGCAGGCTGGTGGCCATTACATTGTCGGCGAGAAGCTCCGCAGCGGCAAGGCCGGCGTTGAAGAGGCGCTCTCC
>JAKORA010000177.1 GCA_029778075.1 Bacillota bacterium
AATCGCCAAACTCAAAGCCGAGATCAACGGGCTTAAGGCCATGACCGCTGCCCTGGAGGCAAAGATCGAAAATGCCAGAATCGCATTGTCCTGACGTCCAGCTGCGCCTCGAGGCGATCCTTGCCTATATTCAACGGTTACGGGCAAACCTCTACCCCTAACATCCTTTCGAGATATCCCCTTTCGAGACAACCCCCTTTTTACTTACAGCCCCTCTACACACGGAGGGGCTATTTTTTTTGCCCTAATTGTTAAGAAAAATTAATATTATTTATGCTTAGAAGTGTTGACATGTGCGTATAAACAGATTATAATTAAGATAGAAAAAATGAGGAGGTGATAAAATGAAAATTGCAATTTGTCCGAGGTGCAAAAGTGAGTTCCCGGAGGATGTCCTTCAAAATCCTGCTGAAATTGATGCGCTGCAAGCGCAGCTCAACCGGGAAAAGTTTCTGGGTTGCGATCTTTGCAGCCCGATCAGCGACCTGCGGAAGCTCGTCAAATTCACCGCTGACGAAGTCCGGCGCGTCTATGCTGGCGGCGAGTTTGACGAGAAATTCTACAACGAGAAGTACGGTAGAGCTTAAATACCGGACTGGCGGCCACCCGGTTTAACAACGCCGCCACCACAAAAATATTTACGGGGAGGTGAAACAGATGAAAGACGTAAACCTAAATATTCGTATCGACGAAGAGCTAAAAAAAGAGTTTTACCGCGTTGCCGAATTGCACGCGCAGAATCCTTCCGCCCTGGTGCGCGGTTGGATAGAAGATTACATCGTAGAGCATGGCGACGTGAAGCGTTCAAAAGTTATCGTCGCCTGCCCGCATTGTGGGCAGGTGACGCACGTGGACCTGCCAACGAAGCGGCAGGGGCAGGTCTGCGGTGTGTGCCGGGTAGGGTATACCTACCCGTGGGTTGTTGAAGTTAACGAAGAAGAATAAAACTCTACCCCACCCCGGCGGGGGAAAGGCCGGGGAGAAAGGAGGCTGACTAAATGTCAATTATGATGAGTGTAGATGTAGCGAAAAAGATGGGCAA
>JAKORA010000178.1 GCA_029778075.1 Bacillota bacterium
TAATCCAGTCCACAATCAGTCCGTCAAAAAAGTAGTCGGCAAAGGTGGCGAATCCGCTGATGTCAATGGTGATATCGGTTTGCAGGTGGGGATCCACATCTTTTAGTTCACGTATAAACCGGTGCAGTGCCTGCTGGGCGCTGTGCACGTGCTGCCGGGCATCATCGATACGACAATGTTTTACGGCCGTGGCAATCAATCCGCCGCCGAGCATATCCCAAAAGCCCCAGGCCTCTGCACTGCCAAGAGAATCCTGCACTTTTTGAAGCTGAGCCAGCGCATGCTTTCCCGCTTCATTCGCTTCCTGCAGTTCCTTTTGGTTTGCTTTCAGTTCACCCAGCTTTTCGGATAACTCCAGCAAGAGCCGGGCCTGGCTGCACTGGCCGGACATAATGACAGCTTCCTTTTCGTCCAGCAGTTCCCGGTACCTGGCCTCCAGGCCTTCCAGCAAGGCCAGCTGTTTAATGGTGTCCCGCTCTTTTTCCTCCAGGGGGTCTATTTCACTTCTGCACTCGTCATACCTGAGCTTGGCGGCCAGGTACTCCTGGCGCTCTTTTTCCAGCTGCGCCTCTTTACTGCCGAGAATGGTCAAAAACAGCTCGGTAAGGCTTAGGCTCTCAAGCTTTTTGACATCACGGCCTTCTTTAAGCAGCTGTTTCTCCAGGTTGGCGCATTTTTCCCGCTCCGCCGCCAGGGACTCTCTGATCTGCAGCAGGTCTTTCTCCAGCTTTTGTTTGTACCTGATCTTTTCCCTGACTTCGGTTAACCTTTTATCCAGCGATTCAATCATTTTGCCCCCCGCAAAATACTTGGCATGGGCTTAAAGCCCTTGTCCTCTAAATTGTATATATTCTTTCACGCCAGAATGGCAATCACCCGCAGGATGATTATAATATTTATCCGTGCCTTCAACAAAGTCACAGAGTAAGCCGCTGCGAATCCAATTTTACTAAAGAAAACAGTCACAGCATCTAACGAACTATTTTTTTCAGACACAGGCCCTTTCAAGTCGAATAAAAAAGGGAGGATTGCATCAAACCCTTACTTCTCTGCTTAAGGAACCGTAGAAATGTACAGAAATTTCTTCTTTATGTCTGCTCACTTTTTACTTAAATTTTCAAAAGCCTTACTGTACTTCTTGAGAACATTTCTGGCGATATGCCTTGTTGAACCTTCATAAATTACACTTCCTGATTCTCTTGTTGTACCACTTTTGTGAGCTATATGAAAACCTTTATTCGAAGTAACTTTTCCCTTTTTAGTCCTAATACTTTTAGCCATGTCACTTCCCTTCCACTTTCAGTAGATATAAAATCTACGAGTGAAAACGACTCTTAAAACTAAAACTGTTATTAATATTTTCATCAAGCAAAAAACACCAGCTACTGTCCTTCGCATCTATTTAAATTATATTCCTATAATACGCTATCAAGCAATTCATAGATTGCGGTGAATTATATTCGCGGGGAGTATATATACAAGAGACCGTAGTGCACCACAGTTATCTGCTGATTTTGATGGGCAAAGCTACAGAATCAAAAATTCTTTGATGAAAAACTACACGTAAATTCCTCTGGGTGGGCTGCTGCAGAAGGTGTCTGCAAAAACAGGAAAAAAGTACTTGCAAAAAACAA
>JAKORA010000179.1 GCA_029778075.1 Bacillota bacterium
AGCCCTCCAACAACAAACAACACCATAAGCGTCCCGCTTACAAGAACATCGTCGGCATACATAGTCAGGCTCTGGAAATTACCGAAGAGGTCAAAACCGGCATTGCCAAAAGCTGATACGGAATGGAAAAGAGAAAATAGAAGGCCCCTCTTCCAGCCCAGCTGGGGGAAAAAGCGGAAGCCAAGGAGAAGCGCACCCAGTGAAATAACAACAGCCGCCATCCTGGCAATAGAAAGAGTAAGCTGCACCAGCCCTTTCATAGAATCTGTATTTAACGCTTCTTTAATAATTAGCCTGTCTTTTAAAGTTATATTTCTCCCCAGGATTACAAAAATCAATGTCGCTGAAGTCATAAAGCCGAGGGCGCCGGCAAGGATCAAGAACATAATTACCAACTGGCCGAAAACGCTGAAATATGTTCCTGTATCAACCACAGTCAATCCAGTTACACAGACAGCAGAGGCGGCTGTAAATAACGCGTCAATGAAGCTAATCTCGCCTGTAACGGTGGCAAAAGGAAGTAATAATAAAGCGGTTCCCGTGGCTATCATTAAAACAAATCCAGCAGCCAGAAAACGCGCTGGAGATGAATAAATATATTTAAATAAACCCAAAACGGCAACAGCTCCTCCTTTGGAGAAAAAGATCTATTGTGGCCAAAGACTAAACGGCAAGTTCAGAGTGAAGCGGAAAACTTGCAGGAAGAAATTCAAGGCAGCAATACACTAGCAAAAGCGAAATGAAAATGCCATAAGAAAAAAGACCTAGCGCTTGGTAAGTCTTCTCTCCCGGCCATAATTACTTACCCTGTGCGACTTTTACCAGCGTGCTGAAAGCGGCCGGGTCATTAACGGCCAGGTCGGCCAGCATTTTGCGGTTTATTTCCACGCCCGCTTTTTTTAATCCGTCCATGAACCTGCTGTAGGAAAGCCCGTTATTTCTGGCAGCAGCATTGATACGGGTAATCCACAATTTGCGAAACTCCCTCTTACGTGCTTTACGATCTCTGTATGCATAGCTAAGTGATTTTAGCACCTGTTGGTTGGCAACCCTGAAGAGTTTACTCTTAGAGCCATAATATCCTTTAGCCAGTTTGAGAATTTTTTTTCTCCTTTTCCTGGTTTGTACACTGTTTTTTACTCTGGGCATTTTACTAAACCCCCTATTTATCACATATATTTTATTAATATTAATTAGGTAACAATCTTTTTATCCCTTTCAGATCGCTTTTATCAACCAGGGCAGCGCCGCGTAATCTGCGTTTTCTTTTCGGCGCTTTCTTCTCCAGAATATGGCTATGGAAGGCATGAAACCTTTTAACCTTCCCGGATTTGGTCTTTTTAAAGCGTTTGGCCGCCCCCCGGTGCGTTTTCATTTTGGGCATAATAATTCCTCCTTTTTCAAATTTATTTGGGAGCCAGGATCATCACCATATTTCTTCCTTCGACCCGGGGATTTTTTTCGACAACACCTGTATTTTCCAGTTCCTTGGCCAGTTGTTGACAAAGCTTCTCCCCCAGTTGAGGGTGCGTGATTTCTCTTCCACGGAATATTATTGTAACTTTAACCTTGTCCCCGTCTTCTAAAAAACGGGCACAATTTCGAACCTTAACCTTAAAATCGTGTGCCTCAATGGTGGGTCTCATTTTCACTTCTTTAACCGTTATGGAGTGCTGTTTTTTCCGGGCTTCCTTGTCTTTTTTCCTTTGCTCATATTTATACTTGCCAAAGTCCATAATCCGGCAAACAGGAGGTTTGGCTTGAGGCGCAATATTGACCAAGTCCAAATTTTTTTCCTGAGCCAGTCTTAAAGCTTCTTCCAGTGACATAATCCCCAGCTGTTCACCATCAGTTCCGATTACCCGGACTTCTTTGGCCTTTATTTTTTCATTTATCAATAATTCCTTATTAATCTTAATGCCACCTCCCGGTTTTTCTCAGATAATAGTTATATAAAGAAAAATGCAGGTAAAGGCCCCACCTGCAAAAGATCCTGTCTCATAAAATTAATTGAGCAGCATAACCCTGTTAACAGCTCTAAAAGCGTTGCAAGGTGAGAAGCTGGGGCTTCTACTTTAGTACGATAGTAAATATATCATAAAGGGAATTCCCCGTCAAACAGTTTTTGCTATTTTTTTTCATCTATCTCTTCTTTTATTTTGGCTAAAAACGATTCCAAGGGAACGGCTCCGAGATCCCCCTGCTCACGGTGGCGAACGGCCACAGAACGTGCTGCGACCTCCTTATCCCCGATGACAAGCATATAGGGAATCTTTTGCACCTGCGCTTCCCGAATTTTGTACCCTACTTTTTCGTTGCGGTCGTCCATTTCTACCCTGACTTTCTTGTTGCGTAGCATATCTTTTATTTCCAGGGCATAAGCATGCTGACGGTCGGTTATGGGGATAACAACGGCCTGTACCGGAGCCAGCCACAGGGGAAAGGCCCCAGCGTAATGCTCAATCAACAAGGCCAAAAAGCGTTCCATTGAGCCATAAACCACCCTGTGGATCATGGCGGGACGATGCTTTTGTCCATCCGGCCCGATATAGCTCAAGTCAAACTTCTCCGGCATCTGGAAATCAAGCTGGATTGTCCCGCACTGCCAGGTGCGGCCCAGAGAATCCTGCAGGTGAAAATCTATTTTAGGACCGTAAAAAGCACCGTCACCTTCATTAATTTTATAAGGCATACCTCTTTTCTCTAAAACAGACTGCAGCGCGGAGGTGGCTTTCTCCCACATCTCATCCGAACCCATCGATTTTTCCGGCCTGGTACTCAGCTCTACGTGATAGTTGAAACCAAAAACTCTGTAAAAGCGGTCAACAAGCTCTATTATCCCGGCTACTTCATCCTCAATCTGCTCCGGCAGCATGAAGATATGGGCGTCATCCTGAGTAAAGCAACGCACCCGCATCAGTCCGTGAAGGGTACCCGATTTTTCATGCCGGTGTACCAAGCCCATTTCCGCTATTCGTAAAGGAAAATCACGGTAGCTACGCATACCCGTTCTATAGATAAGCATCGAACCAGGGCAGTTCATGGGTTTAATAGCATAATCCTGCCCATCAATTTTGGTAAAATACATATCTTCCCGGTAGTGCTCCCAGTGTCCAGACTGTTCCCAAAGAGACCTGTTCAATATTATAGGAGTTTCCACTTCCTGGTAACCCGCTTTTTGGTGCTCCTCGCGCCAGAATTTTTCCAGCTCGCGGCGCACAATTATTCCCCGGGGATGATAGAAAGGAAAGCCGGGAGCCTCCTCGTGAAAGCTGAAGAGATCCAGCTCTCTTCCAAGTTTGCGGTGATCCCTTTTACGCGCCTCCTCCAGTAAATGCAGGTATTCTTCCAGCATTTCTTTTCTGGGAAAAGCTGTGCCATAGATGCGCTGCAGCATGGGATTACGCTCGTTACCACGCCAGTAAGCACCCGCCAGGTTAAGCAATTTGAAGGACCCCAGTTTCCCTGTGGAAGGAAGATGCGGGCCGGCACATAAATCGATAAATTCACCCTGCCGGTAGCAACTAATTGTGGCTCCCTCCGGCAGGTCGGTAATCAACTCCACTTTAAAAGGCTCTCCCAGTTCCTGAAAGGTTTTCAAGGCCTCTTCACGGCTGACCTCAAGACGCTGCAACGGGAGGTCTTCTTTAATAATTTGTTTGACCTGCTCCTCAATTTTCTCCAAATCTTCGGGGCTTATGGGGGTTGCAAAATCAAAATCATAATAAAAACCGTTACTGATGGGGGGACCTATTCCCAGACGCACATTTCCGTAAAGCCTTTTTACTGCCTGCGCCAGGACATGGCTGGCCGTATGGCGATAGACTTCTGCACCTTCCGGATCATCAAAAGTTAGAATATCTACAGAACCATCCTCCTGCAGCGGAGTGTTCAGATCGACAATCTTACCGTTTAAACGGGCAGCCAGGGCTTCTTTTTTCAATTTTGGCGAAAGCTCCCCCAGCGCTTCCAAAATCGTTGTCCCGACAGTTATCTCTCTGGAACCCCAATCTTTGAACTGAATAACTATTTTTTTCGCCGGAAGTTCATTACTTTCCGCCATTTATAGACCCCCTCCACCTTAAAATAAACTTTTTGGCAATATCGTTGTCCTTGACAATACCACCTTAAATCATAATTGATTAGCTCCCGGCATGTCAAGGCCGGAGACAAAAGGAAATAAAAAAACCCTGTATTTTTTTACAGGGAAATGTTTCAGTATGGTGGGTCCTGTGCGGATCGAACGCACGGCCTCTTCCGCGTCAAGGAAGCGCTCTCCCACTGAGCTAAGGACCCCAGCTTTTTCATTACTTCATGCTAAGCTTTATTTTAACAAAAACATTTACAAAATGCAAGAGGACCTGCAACCTTTTTTACAGATCAAAAGAAAACGTTATAACCGGTTTATGGAACAGTGCTTTGCTGGCGGTGGAGCTCCTTGTTCAAGGCAGGGTATTTAAGATTCTTTAATGGTAGGGCGCAACATATCCAGCGCTCCGAGCAGTATATGGGCAAGGCCGAAGCCGGTAACCCCTGCTCCGATCCTTTCATCATGTTCGGATAATGTGTACCCCAGTATGGTCACCAAGGCCCCCAGTCCGATAACAGACCAACTGGTCATAGCGGGACTTTTTCTTCTGTTCATAAAACGATCCATGAGAAACATTATCTGCGGCACCTCCTCAGGTATATAATTCCCCTAGATAAGAACTTATACCCTGTAAAATTACGGCAGTGATCTTTTATAAAAATAAAGCAGGATTTGCCTTATTTTGCAGAATAATTACTGATACCATAATTAACCTGCTTCTCCTCGATATGTCTGCTGTACATGTCAACTTCTTTTTAATTGAATCTTTAAATTTTTTTGTGGCTTGATATAATATATATAGTTGGATACCGGTAAATGCCCACGACCACCCGACACCTTCAAAATAAGGGAGTGAACCCTATGACCGACCGGGAAATATTAGAACTTATAGCTACACAAGTTGGCAAGCTTACAACCCAATTTGATACGCTTACAACCCGAGTTGATACGCTTACTAAAGATATGGCTGAAATAAAGCCCAGGCTAGAGTCTATTGAAAACACTGTTATAAGAATCGAAAACGAACATGGCCAAAAGCTGGGAGCCTTGTTTGACGGATATAAGCTAAATTCAGAGAAGCTGGATAGGATTGAGAATGAAGTAGCGAAACACGAGGAAATTATTTTTAGAAGGATTAGATAAAGATTAACGAAAAGATTTCATTAAGGGATACCCTTGAAGTAATAGCATAAATATAGCAATATCTTCATACGAAGTCCGCTTATTTACCTGCTCCACATATACAACTATACAACTATAATAAAGCAGATAGATTGGGTTCGTTGCAGCTTCATTAAAACAAAAAAGATAAAGGCGGGATTCTCTCACCTTTTGACTTAAAAGGGCACCAAAGAACAAAAAGACCGCTTTTGAAGCGGCCTTGTAAAATTGCTGTAAAGCTCGTTTTTTGGTGCCGGAGACCGGACTTGAACCGGTACGATCTCATAAAAGATCGAGGGATTTTAAGTCCCTTGCGTCTGCCTATTCCGCCACTCCGGCAAAAAAATGGAGGCGACACCCGGATTCGAACCGGGGATAAAGGATTTGCAGTCCTCTGCCTTACCACTTGGCTATGTCGCCTTAGTAAAATGGAGCGGAAGACGGGATTCGAACCCGCGGCCCTCGCCTTGGCAAGGCGATGCTCTACCACTGAGCCACTTCCGCATATTATGGTGCCGAGACCCAGAATCGAACTGGGGACACGAGGATTTTCAGTCCTCTGCTCTACCGACTGAGCTATCTCGGCATATTATGGCGGAGCTGACGGGAGTCGAACCCGCGATCTCCGGCGTGACAGGCCGGCATGTTAGACCACTACACTACAGCTCCACTTGCGAATTTAAGTATACACAATTATTGATTAAAAGTCAACTATACTGGCGGAAAAAAATGTGCTCCTGCACTATCAACAAAGTCACAAACTCTAGCAAATTAAATTAATATATAAATGACCAAAAAATTAAGTCTGCAATGGTCGTGATTAAATAAAATAGCACAGAAAAGAGGCTAAAACTTTTTTTCCTTCTCTGATGTTGCATAATAAATAAGGCTTTGTAACTCAATACTTAAATTAGCATTCCGTACATAAACGCCTTCCGGCACATGTAATTTGGTGGGGGCAAAATTAAAAATTACATTAATACCGCTTTGAATTATTTGTTCAACAGCTATCTGGGCTTGCTCTGAAGGAACAGTTAAAATTGCGACCTTTACTTTATACT
>JAKORA010000180.1 GCA_029778075.1 Bacillota bacterium
AAAATATTTCTACCTGAAGAAATAAGCGAGCTTTTTCAGGAAGGAGATCCCCGGACCAAAGAAATTAACGTTGGAAAAACTCAGGAAAAAATTTTCCAGGTGCATTTTGCCCCTTTTAAAGAGAATGGGACACTGCAAGGAATACTTGTTGTTTTTCATGATGTCACCAAGGAAAGAGCCTTTTCTCTGATGCAGCAGGAGTTTGTTGCCAATGTTTCCCATGAGCTCAGGACACCGCTAACTTCAATTAAAAACTATATCGAAACCCTTTTAAACGGTGCCCAGGAGGATGCGGCTATTAGGGTACGTTTCCTGCAGGTTGTAGAAAAAGAAACAGAGCGCATGGTTAAACTGGTAAAAGACCTTCTGGTCCTTTCGCAGATTGATTATCAAGAAACAGAGTGGGTAAAGGAAGAGGCCGATATGGCCTTCCTTATTTACGAGATCATGGACCAGGTAGATCTGGAGTGCCAGGCTAAAGATATTGTCTTGCATGCCCGGCTGCCTTCCGACCCCTTGCCTGTTTTGCTGGACAAAGATAAAATACGCCAGGTTATGCTGAATTTACTGGATAATGCCCTCAAGTTTACTCCCTCCGGCGGCGAAATAGTGGTAAGCGCCTGTAAAAATGACAGCAGTGTCTGTGTTTCGGTCAAAGACACGGGAATAGGCATCCCTCCTGAAGACATTGAAAGGGTCTTTGAAAGGTTTTACCGGGTGGACAAGACCCGTTCGCGGCAGCTGGGGGGTACCGGATTGGGACTGGCGATAGCAAAGCAGATTGTTGAGGCGCACGGAGGAACCATTTTCCTTAATAGTAAACTGGATGAAGGGACAGAAGTAACTTTCTGCCTTCCTTTGCACGATCGCTCTGAACAATAAAGTCGCACGTATCCTTAAGGAGTGTGTTGTTATTGCTTGAAAAGCTAAAAAGTATTTTGCTTGCCTGTTTGATCCTGTCAAGTTTGTTCCTGACTTACCATTTGTGGTTTGGCAGGCCTCCTCTGGAAAAAGGAAGCTCACCCTATTATGAGTATGCTTATTTTACACCTGCGCCTCTACCGTCAGCAATTGTTCAGCCTTCCGAAATTATTTTTTCCGAGGGGGAAGAAATTTATCTTTTTTACCGTGGAGAACAGCAGTACATTGATCTCTGTGAAAAAGGCCTGCAGTTGATAGAGGATAGGCTGGAGGTTGAAAAGGCCGCACATGCCGCTAAAGAAAGCATAACAGAGCGGTTGAAAACCGCTCCTGCAACACTCGTTTATAACTTTAATCCACCGGTCCCCCTGGAGTATCTGGCGACAGGGTCTGCAAATAGGTATACGAATAATATCGAGAAAATAATTTTTATCTGGGAAAGAGAACAGCTTGATGTTTTCCTGGAAGGTGAAGATTTGCTTTGCATAACTGTACCAGGTATTGAATACCCACAGGAAGATTTCTTGCCGGCAATAAAGAAACCTTATATGCGGCTTCCTTCGTTACTGGCTCTGGATTTTGGGAGCCAGGACACCGGGGCCGAGCCTGATAATACTGGAGAAGCATCCGCGGTGAGCGAGGTTGAAGAGGAGAAAACACCAAGCGAAGCGATAGAGGAAATCCCTGAAGAACTGGCTTTTCTTACGGAGGTGGAGATAAATGTTGCCTCTGATATTTACTTGCCGCTGGAAGATATATATGCCGCAGAAGTCACTTTACAAAAAGAAGAACTCCATCAGGAAAAGCTGATCCGGGCCTTTTTTTTGGATTTATCGATGGCTCGCCGTATTGAAGAACGTGATGGGGCGCTGTATTTTACCAACGGTGAAAAAGGGCTGCGGATCTATCCCTCGGGACTGCTGGAATATACTGCTCCCCATCAGGAGAGAAGACACAGCGACATTTCATACAGTGCAGCTTTGCAAAAGGGCGCCGAAAGCCATGCTCTGTATGGCGGTTGGCTGCCGGATATCTATTTGAGTGAAGCTGAAAAAGTTGAAGGAGGCTACAGGTTTATCTGGCGCGCTTTTTTTGACGGCTTTGTTCTTGAGGGTGGGGACATAGGAATCGAAATGCTGATAAACGAGCAGGGAGTATCATTTTATCGAAGAATGTGTTATGTTTTCGGGGAAGAACTTGCCGGGCGAAAGCCTTTCCGTTCTTATAAAGAAGCCCTCGCCCAGGCTTTACTTTTAAAGAAAGAGCGGTTAACAAAGAATGAAGTAACTCTTTTATCCTTAAAACCCGTTTATTATCTTTTACAAGAAGAAAACATAGAGAAAGCTGTGCCAGCCTGGCACATAAATTTTGCAGAAACAGGGGTTATATACCTTCACTGGGATACACTGGAGCCTTTAATTTGAAAATAGCGGCGTTTGCCGGCGGTGGAACTCCAGGTTCCGCTCAGGACGCTCTACATCGCCTCCGGGAGGTGCTTGCATGGACTTGTCTAGGGCCAAAACGGTATTAATATGTACCTTTTTAATTTTAAATATTTTCCTTCTCTACCAGATATTACTTAATGAAAGCGGAGGGAACACTGGTCTTTTTGGTCGAAAAGAAGAGATGTCAAGATTGGAAGCGGCGCTGCAAGAGGCCGGGCTCTCTTTGGAGGTTCCTCTGCCAAAGGGCGGCGTACGACTGGCCCATATGATCGTAGAACCCTGGCATTTTCAACTGCAGGAGATTGTCGTCCCCCTGCTGGAAGCTTTGCCGGGAGAAAAAAAGGCATTGGAAGAACTTAATAACAGCGGCTTTTATCCAAGCAGCAGCGAGAACAGTTTGTCTGCATATCACATTGGTGAATATCAGTTGCTTGTCGCTAAAGAGGGGCGGGTAACCTTAAAAAGACTGGGATGGGGAAAAAGCGTTGATAGCTTTTCCCTTGAAGAAAGTGAGCAGGTAGCACGGCAAATTATTAATAAGGTTCCTTTCTTGAATAATTTAATTTATGACTATTCTCAAAAATATACTAATGAGACTGTTATAAATTTCAGACAGGAGTACGAAGGGTTTCCCCTTTACGCCGGGTATTTACAGATATTAATGAGGGGAGTTACTCCGGCGGCGCTTTATTTTTACCGGCTGGAGCCCGTAGGGCTCGCGGAGCAGATAAGAGAGATTATCCCGCCTTCCACAGCGTTGTTACGGTTTACGGAGGCCTATAGAGAGAAGAAGGAAAAAGCTGGGATCATCGAGTTTTCACTTGGTTTTTATAGCCAGGAATACGACGCGGAGAGATGGGAAATTCCGCCTGTATGGAGGATTCGCTTAGACAATGGCGAAATATATTATATTAATGCATTTACCGGTATTTTAGAACAGTAATTTCAATGGACACCCGTATGAAGGGGGCAGATTATTTGGAGTGCCTGCTTACCAAAGGAAAACAAAGAATAAAGGGAGAAGTTAGAGTCAATGGTGCTAAAAATGCGGCAGTGGCCATACTGCCCGCCTCTTTATTGACAGAAGGTACTGTAAAAATTGACAATTTACCCAAAATAACGGATATTAGCAGGCTTGTGGAAATATTGAAAGCTCTTGGAGCAAGGGTAACATTTTCTGAAGAACGCTGTATCTATATCGATTCATCAGATATACATACTTTTTCCCCGCCGCCTTCACTGGTAAACACCTTTCGCGCCTCTTATTATTTGATGGGAGTTTTACTCGGCCGCTTCGGAAAGGTGGAAATACCTATGCCGGGAGGCTGCGACCTGGGCCCGCGTCCCATTGACCAGCACATTAAAGGGTTTACAGCACTCGGAGCCCAGGTTGAGCTGGAGCAAGGGCTTGTAAAAATAAAGGCAAAAAAACTAAGAGGAGCGCATATATATCTAGATGTCGTAAGTGTAGGAGCAACCATTAATATCATGCTGGCGGCGGTAAAGGCTGAGGGTAAAACAGTTATTGAAAACGCCGCCAAAGAGCCGGAAATTGTCGATGTGGCCAATTTTTTGAATGCCATGGGCGCACATGTGGTTGGAGCAGGGACAGACGTTATAAAAATACAGGGTGTCCCCGAACTTGGTCAGGCCGAGCATACTGTAATACCCGATCGCATTGAAGCAGGAACTTTTATGATTGCCGCTGCCGCGACCAGGGGAGAGGCCCTTGTGACAGACGTTATCCCCAAGCATCTTGATCCGGTTATAGCCAAGCTGAGGGAGGTAGGCGTCCAACTGGAAGTTGGTCCCGATTGGGTCAAAGTAAATGGAAACAGTGAGTTGTCTCCGGTTGATGTCAAGACCTTTCCGTACCCTGGTTTCCCGACGGATTTGCAAGCTCCCATGATGGTCCTGCTAACCCAGGCCCCCGGGATAAGTTATCTTACAGAAAACGTTTTTGAGGGCCGTTTTCGCCATGTCGATGAACTAAAAAAAATGGGGGCAAGAATTAAGTTGGGAGGACGGACGGCAATTATCGAGGGAGGGCATGAACTGATCAGTGCTCCTCTCAGGGCGATGGATTTGCGGGGAGGCGCAGCATTTATAATAGCCGGGCTTATTTCTCATGGAGAGACAATTATTACCGGTGTAGAGCATATTGACAGGGGTTACGAGCAGATTGAAGAAAGGTTTCAACAATTGGGAGTAAGCGTTGAACGCAGAATAATAAGCAAGGTATTTCCCGGGAAATAATTTGATCTATTTTGGCTAAGAATGTAAATAGAATATAATGGTGGTAATATGGAACTCTGGCTTGTGCGACACGGTACTACCGTCGCCAATATGGAAGGAAAATTGCAAGGAACGCTGGATTACCCTTTAAGTGAAGCAGGAGTTAAGGAGGCGACCCTTCTTGCTCATCGTCTTGAAAAACAACCTTTTTCCCTTTTTTTCAGCAGCGACCTTTTGCGAGCCAGGCAAACGACACATATTATCGCTTCTTACAGGAAAGGGCCATCTCCTCTTTTTTCATCTCTGCTGCAGGAATATAACTGGGGTGTTATACAGGGACTGGCCAGAAAAGAGATTGCGGAGCTGTATCCGCAACTTTTAGATCGGCTCCAGCAGGATTTTTATCACGCCCCGATCCCGGGGGCAGAAGGCTTAAATAACCTCTTCAAGCGTGTTAAAAGGTTTTATTCTTTTTTGGCCGGCTTGGAACGAAATAGCAGGTTGCGGCACCCTGTGCTGATTGTAAGTCACGGTCGTCTTTTGCAGGCTTTTATCCTGTATTTTTTAGATTACGATCAACGAAAAAGCTGGCCGTTTTCATTGAACCCGGCTTCTCTGTCGATACTGGAAGGCGATTTTAAGACAAAAAGACGTTTACGACTTTTTAACGATACCTGCCATCTTATACATAATTAAACGAGAGGTGTGTTCTGATGCAGAATTTTTATGAGGAATTTTCGGAAAAACCCAAAAAACCTTCCCATTTTTGGAGAGGTGTGCTGCTGGGAGGCGTTGTGGCGGGACTATTATTTCTTACCCTATTTACCTATTATGCTTCGGGGTCCCCGCAACCCGGCAATGAAAATCCCGATAGTCCTCAAACCCCATTTCCGTGGGAAGAAAGAGAGGATTCCAGGAAAGGTGACGATAATTCGGAAGTCACGCCTGAAGCCGAGCAGTATTATATGGCCATCGTTAATGCTGTCGAAAAGGCGACACCTTCCGTAGTAGGCATAAGCAATTACGGGGTTGTCTTTGATATCTGGGGTAGAAGCAGCCTGCAGGAAAGGGCTACGGGTTCAGGAGTCATTATTAGCAGTGAT
>JAKORA010000181.1 GCA_029778075.1 Bacillota bacterium
CTGACCAGTCGTGCCTCCCGGCTGCTGAGCGAGTAAAAGCGGCCCTCTTTTTCAACTTGTCGGCCATCAAGGGCTTCCAGCAAAGTGTTAATATTTCCCGACAGTAAATCGATCACGCCCTCTTCTTCAGCCTCGTAAGCATTCAGGGTAAGGTTTTCTGTTACAAATTTTTCTACGATTTCACCGGGCCGGCCTTTCTCACGGGCAATACTTTTTATATGACCGGCCAGAAAATTAACGGTTTTTTCATCCGCCTGTTCAGTACCACCGGGAGAGATAGCTACCGGCATGGCGGCCCCCACTGTAGTCCCGGGTGCCATGGCGGCAATATCCGCGCTTACCAGGATAAAAGCTCCGGCCGAAGCGGCAATAGCTCCTGAGGGGTGCACAAATACCACGACAGGGACAGGTGCCGTAGCAAACGCCCTGGTTAAATCCAGTGTGGCATCCAGCAACCCGCCGGGAGTATCAATGCTGATGATAACCGCCTGGGTCTCGGCTGCATTTATTTCGGCCAACTCTCGCTGTATAAAGGCGGCCTTTCCCGCCGTAACAACCCCTTTAAGCTCCAGCAGATAAATGTCGCGCGAACGCGGGTTCTCCTGTAAATCGGCAGCGCCTGTCATGCTGAAGGGCAATATAATACTCCCCAGCGCCAATCCGATGGATAGAAAAAGCCATAAGTATCGATAATATGGCCTGAACAAAGACATACTGCGCACATACCTCCAGTAAGCGGCTCAGGACGCGTTTTTTCGCTCCGCTAAAAAGAATGAAAAAAAGCAGGAAGCTCATTACTACATATGTAACTTATGTACCCATTCTCATGTACCTTTAGTGTAACCACTTAACCGGTTCATTATATGATATTCAGGTGACAGCAGGTACTGCCCCGGGTTAATGCAAAAGCTTATCGTCATCTCCAAAAATATGTTCCACGCTTTCTTTCACCACTTCCTCAAAAGGCAGGCCCTGTGAGGCAACCTTCTCACTGATAAAAAGCGGAGAGCCGCTGGTTAATGCCAGCGCTACAGCATCGCTGGGCCGGGAATCCACAATAATGTCACGGCCGTCTTTCTCTAAAAATATTTGGGCATAATATGTCCCTTCACGGAAATCATTCACGATAATCCTTTTAATGGTGGCACCAAGGCTGCTGCATATGGACACAATCAGGTCATGAGTCAGCGGACGGGGCAGGACATATCCATCAAGCTTCAACGAAATAGCCTGTGCCTCGCCGAGCCCGATGCCAATGGGCAGAACCATGGTCTCATCCTGATCCGCTAAAAGGAGAAGGGGGTTTTGTGATAGATCAATTCCTACACCTTTTACTTTGACAGGAATCATCTCTTTCCGGCGAAGGAGCCGTTACCTCCTTGTTATATTATCCAGAAGCAAGGGAAAGAAGTTCCCCAAGCGCTTTCTCCACTTCCTCTTTCTGCTCATTAATTTTCAGGCGCAGCCTCTCATGCCGCTCTTCTCTCTGATTCAGGGCCACCTTGAGGCTGGAGAGCAGTTCCTGGAAAGTAACTTTTTCGGGAACCAAATAATTATTTTCACCAACATATTCCAGAAAAGCATTAACCTTGGGATCATAGGGAAGCGCTACAAAAGGAACCCCGCAAATTGCCGCTAAAATAAGGGCATGCAAGCGCATTCCGATCAGAAGATCCAGGCCTCCCATCAGTTTCAAAATTTCTCTGGGAGAAAGGCTCTGTTCAAATAGTATGCCCTTTGCTGTTGGCATGGCGGCCAGAGCCCTGGCCAGGGGTAAATCCTTCTTCAGGTGATAGGGCAGATAAATCAACCTGGCGCCAAACTCTCTCTGCAAGTAGTTACAGCCGTTGGCAATAACCTGCAGAAGCCGCTGGTCGATATCCTTTTCCCCGGGGTAAGGCCGCAAAGCAATACCAACGAACAGTTCCATACGTGACTTTTGGATCCCGTGGGATTTCCAAAAAGATAAGACCTCTTCCGGTTTGGCCGGCTCCAGGGAATAAACAGGGTCTGCCGTAATATTTACTTCCCGGCTTAACCCGAGTTCTGCAAGAAACTGTGCAGAGGC
>JAKORA010000182.1 GCA_029778075.1 Bacillota bacterium
GCGGTGAAATTATCATCACAAAAAAAGACGCTGCGACCCCGATACAGGGCCAGCTCTTCCAGGACTTTATCCGTATCACGGAAACGGTAACGCCTGCCGAACATGGGAGTAACGCTGCAGAAAGTGCAGTTAAAGGGGCAGCCCCGGGAGGTCATCACGGGGATACTGCGCAGCGGTTTCTGGCCTTCACATAGTGTCAGGTCAGGAAGGGGCAGTTCATTTAAATCTACCTGGTAAAGTTCTCCACAGGGGTTATGCCGGAGAACACCGTCGTGCCAGTAAGAAGCGCCGGGAATATCCTCAGGCAAAACGCCGGATAATACGGCGTTAACCAGCGGTAAAAAGATCCGATCCGCTTCACCGCGAACCACGTAATCGGCATAATGCATCGCTTCGTCTGGCATATAGGTGGCATGGATGCCTCCCAGTACCACCGGGATATGTAAAGAGCGAAGGTAACCGGCCATACGGTAAGCTTCACGGCTGGTGGAAGTTGTAGTAGAAATCCCGACCAGGTCTGCGTCTACAATCTTCGCCCAGGGCAAAAAGGCCCCCTGGCCCATATATAAGCTGACATTATAACCCGCTGCTTTCAACTGCGCCCCCAATAGAGGCAGCCCCAACCTGGGCATGCGCACACTTTTATAGACATGGTCTGCGCGGGACTGCGGTTCAATCAATACAATTTTTTTCAAAAGTAACGCTCCTTTGTAAGTTTAGTACTTAGATTGTATCACACAGGAATAATTATTCCAGGGTAATTACCCTACCGCGGGCAGCCATGCTGGAAAGATCAGAATGGTCAGGTTATGGTATGCTATCTATTGAACTGATGAAGAAAAGGAGTAGTGTAAATGAGCTACCTGTTAGCCATATCATCGAGCCCGCGCCGCAACGGCAACAGCGAACTTTTATTAAATTCGTTTTGCGAAGGCGTAAAAGAAGCAGGGAAGCAAGTTGAAACTGTGCGCCTTAGCGATTTGCGTTTCAGGCCGTGCCAGGCCTGCGACCGCTGCTCATCCACCGGAAAATGCGTGATTAAAGATGACATGCAAAACCTTTACCCTTTGGTGGAAAGGGCCGGAGCTATCGTTCTGGCCACACCAATTTATTTCGGCAGCATCTCCGCCCAGTTGAAAATGTTCATAGATCGTTTTCAATGCTGGTGGCATGCCAAATATGGCTTCAAAAAACCGTTTGTGCGCCCTGAAGAAAACCGTCCGGGTTTTTTAATCTGCTGCGGTGCCCTGAAGAATAAAGAATACTGTAACAACGCCCTTCAGATTGGCAAAGTATTCTTTCATAACATCAATTATATCTATGCCGGTTTTTTGTGCAAACAGGGCTTTGATTTAAAGGGAAGTATCGCCGAAAACCCGGCCAACTTGAAAGAAGCCTGGCAGGCCGGATATGATTTCGGCAGTAAAAAAATGCGCTATATAACATTTTATAAATAAATGGGGGACGTCCTGGTTTGAGATGAACGCCCCCGTTTTTTTTAGCGCACGGATACCGTCAGCCAGCGAAAGATCCAAAAACCCGGGCGATCAATACGGATGATCTTGCCGTCCAGCTCCCTGGCCACGTAAATGGTCATCCCCCCGGACTCAAGCGGCTCGTACCCCTTCATGGTCTCCGGCTCTCCCGCGCGCACGGCGCTCTGCAGGATATGGCCGCTTCAGCAGGCGCGGTAAACCTGGTCGATCGTATATACACGGGAGCGTTTCTGCATGTACTCCCGGGCCCTGTCGCTTATTTCCAGCGTGGTCATCGAGGAAAACCTCCTTAATCGGATAATACCGCCGGAAAGGCTAACCGTTCAACATCTTCTCCGCCCGGCGAACAATATTTTCAGCGGTAATACC
>JAKORA010000183.1 GCA_029778075.1 Bacillota bacterium
ATGCACCTACTACTTGGGAAAATATCCGCAAGAGCATTAATGACAAATGGGAAGAACTCAAGACGAAGGCACCTACTACTTGGGAGAATATTAAGAAGGAAATCTCCAACAGATGGGAGGCCCTGAAAACAGATGCCCCCAAAACATGGGGCGAAATCGCCGGAAAGCTGGCGGATATCTGGGAAGGCATAAAAACAAGTGCGTCAGATAAGTGGGAAGGCGTCAAGACCGTTATCAAAGGCGCAGTAAACGGGATAATCGGGTTTATCAACAAGTTTATCCGTGGCTGGAACAAAATCGAGTTAAAAATACCGTCAATAGACATCCCTTTGTTTGGTACTGTAGGCGGCTGGACAGTCAGTCTTCCGGAAATCAAAGAAATTCCCATGCTGGCTAAAGGTGGGCTTGTAACCACCCCCACCCTGGCTATGTTAGGTGAAGCAGGTCCTGAGGCGGTAGTCCCTCTCGGCAGAAGTGGCTTCGCGGAAGATTTAGCTGATACCGTTGCCCGGGCGGTTTACCAGGCCATTATGGACGCCGCCAGAATAAGCCAGGCTTCGGCAGGCGGGGACGATAGGGAAATAGTCCTTAAGATTGACAATACCACTTTGGCCCGGATGCAGCTACCGGCCATAATCCGTGAAGGCCAACGCCAGGGCCTTGACCTTGTCGTGCGGCCACAGGGGGTGTAATCCGTGCTAAAAATAGCAGGCACAACAGTAAAAACGCCTACAGAACTAAAAATCGGGCGGTTCGACCTATCCAAATCAAGTCGGTCCGCCTCCGGCAAAATGATGATGGAGATTATCGCAACAAAGCGGCGAGTGGACGTGGTTTGGAAAATGATTCCTGATGATGAACTGAAAAAAATTCTTGATGTAATAAATGCCAATAAGCCGTTTTTTACTTTGGAATACCCAGATGCAGGCGGAACAAAAACAATGACATGCTATGCAGGAGATATAGCAACAAGCCTATGGCATACGAAAAATGGTATAAGATACTGGGAAGAAGTTAGTATACCTTTTATTGAACGGTAGGTGGTAGCATGTATCCTGTTTCTACAGAGTTTATGGAAAAAATGAAGAGCGACAGGCGACGTGTG
>JAKORA010000013.1 GCA_029778075.1 Bacillota bacterium
ATTCGCTTCAATCCTTCTGCTGTCAAATCGGGATTATTGGTCAGAGTCTGCAGCTCCTGCAGTGTGTACTTTACCGCACCACGCCACCTGGTAGGGATGACCACGTTCTCATGCTTCAACCAGAGGACGGCTTCGCCTATAGCCTTTGAATAAACAACTACCCAACCTTGCACCTCCAGCAAACGTCTGGCTTCCTGTGCCTCTAGCAAGGCAATCAAAGCAGGCTTATGCTGGCTAACAGCTTCTTTCAGTTCGGGTGTTAACACCCCAGCAGGGGCCTCTAGCCTCAACTTGTCCCCATTAATGGTGACTTTCACATTAAGCCGTTCTAATTTGTCAAGCAGGGCATCGGGTGTCATGCTTCAAACACCTCCGCATTAAGTTCGCCATCTTGACCATCTTGATTTTTTCCCTCTAAGGGATTAATTTGGCAATCTAAATCCGGGGCTTCAAAGCCTTGTGGCTCAAGGGTTTGAGGGCATTTTATTAAGGGTGCCATGTGGCGATCTAAATCCGGGGCTTCAAAGCCTTGTGGCTCAAGGGTTTGAGGGTTTTGATTAAGATTGCCAAAGGGTTCCTTTATAAGGGGTTTATTAAGGTTGCCATTCTGGCGGTCTAAATACCAGTACCAAATCCCCCCGCCACGCTTGCCTTGTTCACCGAATCTTTTTACTTTAACACCTGCTTGAGTTTTTGCACGATTGAGAGTTCTCTCGGCAATACCAACATTGCGGGCCTCTTTTAGAATTTCTTTCGCTGGTCGTGGGCCATCAGCAAGGACCTCTTCCAGAAAATCAACCGCTTCCTCCACCGCAGACTTTTCCTCTTCCCTGGGGGCAGGGGCAAGGATATTGTCAGCTGTTAAATGAGAGATTCCCGTCCAATAAAACTTTCCGTCTTGGATTTGGTAACCTATGGAGGGGCCTATCTCAGCCAGGCTGCTTTTTACGTGAATAATTGCTTTGTCCTGCGGATTCCTGGGGTCTTGTCCCGCCAGTAGTATTGAACGCGCAGCTGCTGCGAAGTCAACGCTGCCCAAACCTCGGTAAATAGCTCGATCTCTCTGTCCTTTTCCTAGATGGCGAATAAGCAGCACTGCACACTTAAACTCTTCCGCCAGTCTCGCAAGGCCTGAGAGGATCGGCCGCACTTCATTGGCCCTGTGCATATCGACACTTGCTCCCATGTATGCTTGAAGGGGGTCAACCACAACCAACTGCGGCCTCAATTCTGCCAGCACCTGGCGAAGAACATTAATATCCTGAAGAGTAATACCCTCCTGTACCTCTTCGCCGCTTTTTTCATCAATATGCGCCTGGCCGGTAAGGGCATATATGTTTTTCACATTAGCTCCCACTGCATCCAGCCGTGGCCGTAAAGTATCCGCCAGGCCATCTTCCGCACTCATAAAGACCACCTTGGCTGGTTCTCTCTTATCCCTGGGGGTTCCATCCTTCGGGTCAGGGAAGGGATCGCCTGTCGAAACAGCAGCAGCTATTTGTAGGGCCGCCCAAGTCTTACCGATACCTGGATCACCCTCAAGGATCGTTAATTTTCCAATTGGAATGTAGGGTTTCCACAAAAAGAACACCTGTTCTGGGTTAATATCTGCTAGGCAAGAAAGTAGGGGTTTAATGCTATTGTTTTGTAGGGCTTCTTCTGCTTTCTTTGGTTTCTGCGCTTCCCTTTTGGCAATACTCTCAACAATTGTTATAATTTCCTTCTCTGGCAAAGGGGGTTTGCAGTGTCTTTCGTTCCATGCTAAAAGCATGGTTAAGACTTCCCCCGCCGGTAGTCCCCGGGCCAACAAACTACCAGCCCGCCGGGTTAGTTCCTGGTTCCGCTGGCCTTCCGGTATATCGCATTTCCAGTCTTCAGGAGTTAGCTTTCCACCTGTAATTTGTTGCTGTAGAAGTTCCAGCAGCCAGCCGGGAGCTTCGGCTATTTCTACATCATCGGGCCGGGATGAAACTTCCCATGTGTATTGCTTACCGCTTATATGTAGGGATGGAGCAGCAACAATATAACCTCCATCGCCACGCATATCCACGTGTGGTGCTATACCCACCTTATTTCCAATACTTCTTCCCTCTGGATAGCGAAACAATATATGTATTCCATTACCAGTAAGCTGTTCAACGGTATTAGGTAGGTTACCATGCTTAGCTTCCAGATCCCGCAAGTTCTCTTCACCTTCTGGGCCGTCTATGTCAAGCACAAAAAAGCCGCTTACTTTCCCGGTAGCAATTCCAACGTTCGCCCAAGGCCAATGCTGCCACCACTGGGTGATTGTGGCCGTGTCTTTACTTGCATCCTTTACGCCATTTTCCGTAAGGGGGTGCTTGCCAGGGCTGGGACACCCGGATCTGCCGCATGTACAACGGCCGTCCTTCACTGAATGAAGCGGAAGGACAGCCCATCCCAACCGTTCTGCATAAGCCATAGCCGCATTGAATGTGGGGGAGGACCTTTGCGCTAGTGCTTGCTTTACCATTCCTCAACACCTCGTCTGTTTCTAAGCTCTCTCCTAATTGCCCTGTAGCGGCCTTTAAGCCATCCTAAAGTTGGCACGAATTCACTAG
Source organism: Bacillota bacterium (assembly GCA_029778075.1). Taxonomy (GTDB): domain Bacteria; phylum Bacillota; class Dethiobacteria; order DTU022; family UBA8154; genus UBA9862. The sequence continues at coordinate 2,583 of JAKORA010000013.1, forward strand.
GTCCAATAGCTATAAACGGCTGCTGCCGTAGGTCCAATTGCGCCAGGGCCGCTTTAACCTTGAACAGCTCTTGCCATAGAGAGAAAGTGTCCAGCTCCCGCAAGTCCAGATTGTGTAATTTTTGATATTCTTCATAACTGAAAAAAACATCAGGCAAAACATAACTTGTATTGCGAATTCTGGTTCTCTTTGCTAGAATATTCATAAAGATGTTTCACCTCTTCGATCCCCCGGTCTGCCTGCAAGCTGCTGGGGATTTTATTTTTGGTCTGCAAACTGCATTAAAATTGCATTTCCCATTCCTCAACGCCCGCCATTACTGGTTTTCTGCTGTGTCGTAAGATTGCTTGTCAAGTGCCGCCTGCTCAAGCCACCTGTGAAAAGCCACTTTTGGAATAATTATCCGCCGACTGGAAACCCTAATCGCCGGGAAACCAGGTTGCCGTGTCAGTTCGTAAGCCCGTGGCAAGTTAATCCCTAGTAGCGCTGCAACTTCCGGGACAGTGTAAACTTTAGGCTCCATCTCTGGTTTTCGCGCCATCTTTTATGCCTCCTTAAACTTGTTTTGCTTGGGTTAATCTGCTACAATCATAATAACGTATCAATATTTGCTTAAGGGAGTGATGATACATGAGGAAGATATATCACTCAGAAGAAGACATAAAGGCTGAGGTGGAAAAAAAGCTAGGCAAGAAGGTTAATGAAGTTATCTGGGACATTTTAAAAGAAGACGGCTACATTGAAGAAGTCCTAGGAGGGTATGAAAACGCCTTTAACCTTTTGTTACGCAGATACCGGAGGCAGGAGAAAGTTTACCTTGAGGGGGCTAGGGCCGGAGTCGAAATATATGGGGCACAAAGGCTATTTCCGCCACCCAAAAAAGAAGATTCACCTATTCCCAAGGCCGACATCGTTTTGTCTAAACTTCTAGCCGCC
>JAKORA010000184.1 GCA_029778075.1 Bacillota bacterium
ATATTTACGATAAAAAGAGCATGCTGGAGAAAGGCTTTAAATATTACGGTGTGGGAGTATGACGATGCAGCTAAAACCGGTTGATAAAAAAAAGACCTTTCTGGTGACTGGCGCGGCCGGGTTTATCGGCATGCATGTGGCTAAAAGCCTCCTGGAGCTGGGCTGTACCGTCATCGGTTTGGACAATATCAATGACTATTACGAAGTAAGCCTAAAATATGCCAGGCTGGATATCCTTAAGAAATATGATGGGTTTACCTTTTACAAAATAGACCTGGCGGATCAAAGGGCACTGGAGGCATTGTTCCGTGAGCACAGGATTGATGTGGTCATAAATCTGGCGGCTCAGGCCGGCGTGCGCTACAGCATTGAAAATCCCAAAGCCTATATCGACTCCAACATTGTGGGGTTTTTCAACCTTCTGGAATGCTGCCGGCGCTACCCGGTGTACCACCTGTTGTATGCCTCATCCAGCTCGGTCTACGGTAACAACGAAAAAGTGCCTTTTGCCACTGAAGATTTCGTGGACCACCCGGTGAGCCTCTATGCGGCCACCAAGAAGTCCAATGAGCTGATGGCTTACACTTACAGCCACCTCTACCGGATACCCGCCACGGGCCTGCGCTTTTTCACCGTCTACGGGCCCTACGGCCGGCCGGACATGGCCTATTTTTCCTTTACCAGAGCCATCCTGGAGGACAGGCCCATAAAGGTGTTCAATTACGGCGACATGTACCGGGATTTCACTTACATAGATGATATAGTAAGCGGCGTCCTGCCTTTGATTGAGAACTCTCCGGTGCTGGGGATGCGGGATGCCCCCTATAAGCTTTACAACATCGGCAACAACCGGCCGGAAAAGCTGCTGGACTTCATCGCCGCCATAGAAGACGCTGTTGGAAAAAAGGCGGTGAAGGAGTTTTACCCCATGCAGCCGGGAGACGTGTACCGGACCTATGCTGATGTGACGGATCTGGTCCATGATGTGGGGTTTAAGCCGGATACGCCCATAGATGAGGGCATCCGGCGGTTTGTAGAGTGGTATAAGGGGTTTTATCTATAGGATTGATAACCCATACTTTCCCATATATTCCCAAAAGGGGACAGTCCCCCGGGAAAATTTTCCAAAAAGGGCCGTCCCCATTACAGTATTCTGCCTGCTACCAGCGTCTGGTGCTGCCTCCGCCGCCGCCGGAACCACCGCCTCCGCTGAAGCCGCCGCCACCAAAGCCGCCTCCGCCGCCAAAGCCTCCGCCTCCGCCTTTTCCGCGGAAGATCATGTTTACAAACATACCAAGGATAAACCCGTTAAGGAAGCGCTGGTCTAAATAGAGCAGCAGTATGATAAAGATGCCGATTAAAATTTTAGCCCACAGGGGCATAGGCGACTGGTTTGCGGGTGTATCCGCCGCCGGTTGCGGCGTCGTGCCTGTATCCAGGGAAACTTGATATTCCCGTGCTACTTCCTGCACTATGGCGCTATAACCATTCAGGATCCCTGTGTTATAGTCACTATTTTGGAAATGCGGGATCATATAGGTATCCTGAATCCGGCCGGTTTTGGCATCCGGAAGGGCGCCTTCCAGGCCGTAGCCGACCTCAATCCGGGCAACCCGTTCTGCCGGGCACACCAGCAGCAAGACCCCGTTGTTTAAATCTTTGTCCCCAATCCCCCAACCCCGCAGAATTGCCAGGGCATATTCCTCAGGCTCTGCCCCGTCCAGGCTGTTGATGGTGACGACAACGATTTGCGCCTTTGTTTGTTGCTGCAGCGCAGCAGAAGTTTGCACAATGGTTTGTTCCGTGCCGGTATCCAGCACACCGGCCTGGTCCAGTACGAAAAACTGGCTGTCAGGCTGCGGGATAGCAGGGGCGGCCGCTACCGGGAGAACAAAGGCAAAGGCAAAGACCGCCATAACCAGCCAGGCCAGCCCTGCAAGAAGGGATATCCTTTTCATACGGGTTCATTCCCTTCTATTATTTTGAAAAGTCAACTGTGGGGGCTTTGTCCGCGTTTTCAGCCGCTTTGAAGTAATCCTTGGGACCGAAGCCAAAGATTGAAGCATAAATGGAAGTGGGGAAAACCTTGATTTTGGTGTTATAAGCCTGCACAGCATTGTTATAATCCATGCGGGCTGTGGCGATGCGGTTTTCCGTGCCGGCGAGCTCATCCTGCAGGGCCCGGAAGTTGGCATCCGCTTTAAGCTGCGGGTAGTTTTCAGCAATTGCCAGCAACCTTCCTAGAACGCTGGATAAAGCCTGATCCGCCTGGGCTGCCTCCTCTACAGTCGCAGCTCCCGCCAGTTTTGCCCTGGCTTCAGCGACCTGGGTGAAAATTTCCTCCTCATGAGCGGCATATCCCTTCACGGTCTGGACCAAATTCGGGATCAGATCCGCCCGGCGCTGCAGCTGGTTTTCTACCTGGCTCCAACTGCTGTTGACACTTTCAGAAAGCTGCACCAGGTTGTTATAGCCGGGGGTGTTAGCGGTAAAATAAAATACAGCAAAAACGGCCACATAAAATACAGCAATTTCGGCCACTGAGTACAGCACCCTCGTTGGAAGAAATGGGATGTGTTACCATAAATACAGATCTCATTTCAGGGAGGAGTGCATCATGAAAAGGTGGCCTATGTATACAGAACTGCAGTCACTTAAAAACCTCGGTTTCAGCAAACGCCAGGTCGCTGAAAAGCTCCAGGTGGACTTTCGAACTGTGTCCAAGTACTGGGATATGGACCCAGACTCTTTTGAAAAGACCATTATGAACCGCCGACGACAACGTGACCTGTCCCTTTACGAAGGTGTCATCTTGGATTGGCTCCGTCAATACCCCGGCATGACCGCTTCGCAAGTGCTGGACTGGCTCAAGGAACACTACAGTGTTGCAGTATCAGAACGGACAACCCGGCGTTTTGTAGAGCAACTACGCAAGCAGCACGATTTACCAAAAAACACTGCAAAAGTGCGCCATTACCTGGCGATGGAAGACCCGCCAATGGGACGCCAGATGCAGGTGGACCTTGGAGTTGTTCATGTCAAGGATGCCCGCACTATCAGCTACCGGAAGCTGTATTGCGTGGCCTGTGTGCTGTCCCACTCCCGATACAAGTGGGGTGAATGGTTTACTGGCCCACTGACCTCTTCACAACTGGTAGCAGCTCTGGAAGAATGTTTCGAGTATTTGGGCGGCATGCCGGCTGAACTGGTCTTTGATCAGGATAGGCTGATTGCCGTGGACGAAAACTACGGTGATATCATTTACACCAAGGAATTTGAGCAGTTCCGCCAGCGTATGAACTTTTCTGTATACCTTTGTCGTGCTGCAGATCCACCAAGCAAGGGCCGCGTTGAAGCGGTTGTGAAATACTTCAAAAACCATTATGCCCGGCACCGTAAATTCATGGAGTTGGATTTATGGAACGACGATTTCCTGGCCTGGCTGCACAGGACCGGCAATGCCAAGTTGCATGGTACAACAAAAAAGATACCGGCAGAAGTCTTCTTACAGGAGAAGCTCTTCTTGAAACCGGTACCGTGCACAAGAAAAATGCTCACTCCTATTGTAACAAGACAAATTCACAAGGACAACACCGTCTTCTACAAGGGCTGCCGCTATACACTGCCGTTGGGTACCTTTAAACCCGGCAGACAGGTGCAGTTGGTGGAAGAAAACGGCATCCTGAAGATATTTGATGTTATAGACCCAGTATTGTTGGCAGAACACCCGGTATCTCTGGAAAGGGGCAGACTAGTACGCAACAACAATCATGCCAGGGATTACAGCGATACCCTGGATGTCATACAAAAAAGACTCCTGGAGCATATGCAAGACTTGGAAGGTGCTGAGCTTTTCCTCCAGCACATACGACAGCTTAAGGGGCGATATGTTCGCGACCAATTCAAGTTAATCGAGCGCCTACTGAAAGAATCCACGATTTCTGCTTTGCAGAAGGCTCTATCATACTGTATTACCAACAGCCTTTTCAGTGCTACGGAACTAGCTGATGCCTGCCGGTTCTTCGAAGGAGTCAGACAGCGGGAAATACAAGAACTTGAACAAAATCCCAAGGTGACTCTCCTCCCATCAGTAAAGACACAAAAGCGTCCGCTATCCGAATATGCGGAACTGGCGAAGGGAGGTGAAACACCATGAACCTTCTTTCAAGTGTACAAGAGCAACTATGCAGATTATCTATGAAGCATGCCTCAAAAGAATTGGAAGGCATACTTGAAAATGCACAACATCATGACTGGACTCCGTTACAAACCCTGCAGGCACTGCTCGCAATCGAACTGGAAAACCGCCAGGACAGCGGACGTTTACGCAGGCTAAAAGCTGCTAATTTCCCTTTCCACAAGACATTGGAGGACTTTGATTTCGGTTTTCAAAACAGCGTATCAAAACGGCAGATACAGCAGTTAGCCGAGATGGCTTGGCTTGAAGGCGCCTACAACATTATGTTTCTGGGACCCCCGGGGGTCGGGAAGACGCACCTTGCGGTGGCCTTGGGGATAGCAGCGGTAAACGCCGGCTACCGGGTATATTTTACTCAGATGGACCAACTGGTACAGTTTTTAAAGACTGAAACCATTTCGAGAAGAAGCAAACAACAGTTAAGGGCTCTTTACAATGCAAATCTGGTTATCCTGGATGAGGTGGGTTTCCAGCCCATCTCTCGCCAGGAGGCGAACTTGTTATTTGGGTTAATTAACCGACTATATCAACAAACCTCGGTGATTCTGACGTCCAATAAGGGCTTCGAGGAATGGGGAGAATTTTTGGGTGATCCAGTCATTACAGCGGCCATGCTTGACAGACTTATGCACAAGTGTGAGCTGTTCAACATGACAGGTGATAGCTACCGGCTTAAGCATAGGGAATCGATATTCCAGTAGTATCAAAATTTCCAGTTTTACAGGTGGTTGAGTGCTGTATTTTTATTGGCCGAAAATGCTGTATTTTTATTGACCGTTAACATTAGCCAGGTGGATGATCCTATTTGCCAGTTGCTGTTGGAAATGAGATATGTTAACGGTTGGTCTTGGGAAGCTGTAGCCGGGGAATTAAGATTTGATAGGAGTTGGATTTCACGTTTGCACGGTAGTGCCTTAAAAGAAATCGAGAAAAAAATGAAACACGCATCAAAAAGCAACAAAAAGCAATAAAAACAACAAGAAGCAACAGCCAACCCGTGCTATACTATAAAGTGTAATGGTATAGAAAATCAAGAACACCAGATGCTGTTTGAATAGGCCCTAGGGATAGATCGACCACGACTCCCGGGAAACGCAGCATTCTTGATATAGAGCCCTCAGGGATCAAATCCTTAAGGGCTTTTTCTATGCCCCAAATTATATAAACCACCAGCCTCTTAACTATGCGGGTGGGACAGTAAAAAATAAAGCTCTGAAGCATTTGCTATCGGGGCTTTTTCTAATACGGAGGTGTCTTATGAAAATCAAATGTATATCCTGTCACTTTGCTACTATTGATGAATCAGCCAGCGATAGGGATTGGAAAGCTTATGAATGCAGCAATCCAGAAAGCGAATATCATAAATCCTTAATTAACATTTCCGAAAACGGCGATAAACATAAACGGATCTCCTGGTCTGGCTGTGACCAAGGGGAGAGGAAGGTGAAGACTGATGCCTCGGAAACCAAAAACTATTTGTAGCTACCCCGGGTGCCAGGCATTAACTAATGACAGGTACTGCGATGAACATAAAAAGCAGGTAACAAAAGAACATAACCAGAAAAGTTCAAAGTTCTATACTTACCAATGGCGAAAGGCCAGTAAGCAATTTTTAAAAGAGCATCCTTTGTGTGTTCAATGTCAAAAAGAAGGAAGGCTTACCCCGGCAACGGATGTGGACCATATAATTCCCCACGGCGGGAACAGAAAACTTTTCTGGGACAGAAAGAACTGGCAGCCCCTTTGTAAAAGTTGTCACAGTAAAAAGACCGCTGAAGAAGATGGCGGCTTTGGAAATATTTAGAAAGGACTAACTTAGCATTACTTCATATATCTTTTTAGTTCTTTATAAAAGTTTTCCCTAGTGCCAGCCATGATGATGACTACTATTTCGCCATTTTCGAGTTGAGATATCCTATAGGCAAGCTCATAATTGGTACGATTATAGTAAATATCGAGGCTGTAAATACCTTTTAGATCGCCAGATTTGGCGTCTCCTATTATTTGTTCTTATACTTACAATTGCTTCCTTGAATGAATTCTTTAGCTGCTTGTCTTTAAGCTTTTTAAAATACTTTTCTGCCATTGGGGTATAGACTACAGGAAGCATTATTAAGCCTCCGTTTCTTCATCGCCAAAGATATCGTCTGTTGGATCTATATAATTTACAGAGGCTGCCTTTGCAATTTCATCAGCTTCTTCGATTAACTTTTCAACAGCAGGCCTAACTTTACGATTGGCTTTTTTAAACTCGGTTAATAGCTTTTCACCTGAAAAACCTTGCTCGATTAGATCTTGTAAGATCTCCTCAGCAAAAGCGGGATCTTCTTTTTTCACAGGCAAAAGGATTAACATATCCTTAGAATAGATACAGTCAAGCTCTTTATCTAAACCTAAGGAATCAAAATATTTTGCGGGGATAGTGATCTGTCTTTTACTGGAGATATTAATCCGGCGTTTTTCCATTTGTCCATCTCCTGCATTTATATTTGTTGTTAACATTATTTTATGCTCCTTTCAACTAAAAATGCATAAGTAAGGAAACAAAGTTCCTTACTTAAATTGTAAAGCTTTAGGGAACAGTTGTCAAATTGATTTTACAATTAGCGCCCCTAGGGGGTAGACATCTTACGGGAAGCCTTGAAACGACAACGCGCCAGGGCCTTGTGTGAAAAATCGCATAATTCGCAAGGGGGGATTAACTAGGGATTTCGGCTCGATGACGATTTAAGTCTTCGGGCTTTTTTAATGCCAGAAAACGGAGGAGGTTTGTAAATGAACCAAGGGATGATTGTTCAAAAGATACCGGTAAGCGAAATTAATCCGGCCAAATATAATCCAAGAAAGGATTTGAAACCGGGAGATCCGGAATACGAAAAGCTGAAAAAATCTATCTAGGAATCAGGAAACCTTAAAACACTCAGCCGTTTTTCCGGTTAAGCTGCCAGCTTTTTTTATTAAACTGACTACCGATGTGGGGGATATAATTTATGAACCTTTAAATGGGTCCGGGACTACCCTATTGGCCGCAGAGCTGCTCGGTCGTAATTGCTATGCCATGGAGCTTTCGCCAGGTTATTGCGATTTAACCGTTAAACGGCTTTATCTCATACATGGCTAATCCTCGGAATTAAAAATATCATCAAAGCTAGCTGAAGGTATTTCACCAGCGGCTATAGCATCAGCTTCTTCTAGCATAACAGCGATAGCTTTTTTATTATTTTTACTTTGGATTTCAAACTGAGTAACAAGTTCTTCCCCTGAATAGCCTTGAGAAATTAAGTCTTTTAGAATTTCTACAGAAAACTCAGCAGCTTCTCTGTGTAAGGGTTTAATAATGATTTTGCCATCTTCAAGAGAACATTCAACCTCATTGTCGAGATTAAGATGCTTATAAAACTGTAAAGGAATGGTGATCTGGCGTTTTTTGGAAACGCTTATTATTTTACGATTCATGACATCACGCTCCATTGCATGTGCAGGCACAATAATAACCTCCTTTATAGTATGCGCAAGTTTTAAAAATTACACACATCTCAGTATCCGTGTAATCATTATAACAAGGAAACAAAGAAAACTTAACTGAAATATTGTTGATTGGAGGGGTCAGGTTGAGAATAGAAAAAATACCGGTAACTAAAATCAAACCGGCTAAATACAATCCTCGCAAAGATTTAAAGCCCGGGGATCCGGCTTATGAGAAGCTTAAACGTTCCATGACAGAATTCGGATATGTGGAGCCTATTATCTGGAATGAAGAAACCGG
>JAKORA010000185.1 GCA_029778075.1 Bacillota bacterium
CCACGTGTTGTGGCTTTCCGGTGCGCTGGCAAAGCAGGGTCATGAGGTCATGGTCGTAAGCAAGGGGGGAAAGCTCGAAAAGTTCCTCGACGAAGCGGTAAAGGTCTGGCACCTTCCCGTTCACGCCAAAAACCCCTTTACCGCCCTTTGGTGTGCTTTACTCGTCGCCCGAAGGGCAAGAAAGGAAGGCTGGCAGATAATTCACGCCCACTCGCGCGTTCCCTTTTGGATCGCCTGGTGGGCAAGCTCTTTTAGCGGCGTTCCCTGGGTCGCGACCACTCACGACACCTTTAAACATTCCTTTGTTTTGCATCCTTTAAAAAAAGCCTGTGCTGCTATAAGTGTGAGCCATTCGGTTAAAGAGCATTTGAGTTCATACCTTCCCGAAAGGACTTATGTGATATACAATGGACTGCTGCCTACTGAGAAAAGTTGGCAGGGAAGTTTGAAAGACGACCCATTTAAGTTTCTCTTTATTGGTCGTCTTACGTCCAGAAAGGGCTTGCAAGTTGCTTTAAAGGCTTTGGCAGGCGTAGAGGAGAAATGGGTTTTAGATGTTGTGGGCGATGGACCTAAACGGGAGGAACTTGAAAGGCTAAGCGTTGATCTGGGGATTGCGGATAAAGTCCGCTTTTGGGGCTTTCGAGAAGATACTGATGAATGGCATGCCAGATGTTCCTGCTTCTTATTCCCCTCTCTTGAGGAAGGAATGGGCATGACCTTAATGCGTGCCATCCAGATGGGCGTTCCCGTTTTGGCGTCGGATCTTCCTCCAGTGAGGGAGTTATGCCTTAATCCTGATACTTTATTAAAGCCTGGAGACGAACAAGCTTGGAGAGAAGCACTTAAGCTTTTATTATCAGAAAGGAAATCTGTTCAAGATTTCGACCGGAATAAAATACGCTCAGTTGCCGAGATGGCCGAGCTTATCTTTGAAGTATATCGAAAATGTACATTTAAAAGTTCTGTAATTTAATTTCTTTTAATTTAGAATGAAAGACTTAAATATAAAGCTTAGGGGAGTTATGTGCGCACATGTTGATGACAGTAAAAGAATGGCCAACGTCAGTATCGGGCAAGGATTTTGAAGTTGTCCTTTACAGGGCAAGGCCCGACGATTATCC
>JAKORA010000186.1 GCA_029778075.1 Bacillota bacterium
AAATGGGAGAACTGCTGATGGAGCTTATCAAGGAGGAAATACATGTAGAGCCCCTCTTTTTCCATGGAGGCCTCTCCCGGAAAAAGCGTGATGAAATGGTAGAAAATTTCCAAAACAGCGGCAACGCTTCTCCTGTAATGATTATTTCTCTCAAAGCGGGGGGCACCGGGCTGAACCTTACGGCTGCAACGAACGTCATTCACTACGACCTTTGGTGGAACCCGGCCGTTGAAGAACAGGCCACCGACCGTACATACAGGATCGGCCAAACGAAGAATATCCTCGTTCACAGACTGATCAGCATAGGTACCTTTGAGGAAAAGATTGATGAAATGATTGCCGCTAAAAAGGAATTGGCCGGTTTGACCGTGGCGGCGGGTGAAAGTAGCCTCAGCGAGCTCTCCAACGAAGAACTTAGAGCGCTTTTTACCTTAGAGATTGAGGATTAATTCTAGACAGTATAACCATAACTCCCAATTCCTGCAGGATATTGCCGGGATGTCCTGGGCGTTGTTTATACTTGACAGTTCTAGGTTTATAAGGTTATACTGTTCAGTGAAAAGTTAAACATGGAGGATAAAAATATGCCTTACATTGCTAGCGTATCACAAAAAGGCTGGATAGTTATACCTAAAGAACTGCGCACTAAATTTAAGATCAGCCCGGGAGATAAGGTCCTTGTTACAGAAGGAGAGGAAGGCCTTATCATCACCCCTCTCCCCAAGGATCCCATTACTGCTTTCAGGGGCATGTTCAAGGATTTTTCCCTCGTAGAGGAATTGCTTAAGGAAAGAAGAGAGGATGCCGGGCATGAAGAGCTACGTGCTGGACAGCTACGCAGTACTGACATACTTCCAGAATGAAAAAGGGGCAGACCAGGTGGAAGAAATGCTCCGCGGCGCCGTTGAAGGAAAGATAACCTTGTTTCTATCTACCGTCAACCTGGGAGAGGTTGTCTATATCACCCAGAGGAAGGTCGGAGAAGAAGGCAGGCGCAAACTCCTCTCGGCGCTGGATCTGCTTCCTCTTACAGTAATAGATGCCGACCGCGCCCTCGCCCTGCTGGCGGCAGGGATTAAAGCAAAACACGCCATTTCTTACGCCGACTGTTTCGCCCTCGCCCTGGCCCTCCAAAGCAGAGGTGCTGTCATCACCGGGGACCCCGAGTTTAAAAAGGCAGAAAAAATCGCTCCCATCATCTGGCTCCCGGAAAAACCTAAACAAAAGCCCTAACCATCTTTTCATATTACAGTAGAGTTGCAAAAACCTAAAATTAATTTGTCAAGTAACGGACTAACACGAAATTTAAAGATATAACTAGTAAACACGTAAATTAGCCATATAAACCTTGCATATTAAAGAAAATTCCTTTATAATGGGATATATGGTAGTCCTTGCCATAAT
>JAKORA010000187.1 GCA_029778075.1 Bacillota bacterium
CCTACTTTAACAGGAATTTGGCCGGGTAGGTCGTCGAAGGCCTGAGCAAGCCGTAGAACTTTACGAGCGGAACTCGGAGCCCCACCCACAGCAATCGCTGCATCATTTCCCAATCGAAAGCCTGAGCTGAGCTGTAAAACCTGCCTCAAGCGAACCCTGAAGCGAGCACCAACCTCGCCACCCCTACTTTAACAGGAATTTGGCCGGTTAGGTCGTCGGGGACTCAAGCAAGCCGTAAAACTTTACGAGCGGAACCCGGAGCTCCATCCACAGCAATCGCTGCTCCATTCGTATTATTGGCCTTCAGTTGCAACAATCATGGCAACAGCATAAGCCGCTATTCCCTCCTGCCGCCCGATAAAGCCAAGTTTTTCCGTTGTGGTAGCTTTAACGGAAATCAGGCTTTCTTCTACATTTAAAGCTGCCGCTATGTTTTGCCGCATGGCAGCAATGTAGGGAGAAAGCCTGGGGCATTGAGCCACGATAGTGCTGTCTATATTGCTGACAGCATAACCGGCATCTTTAAGTAGCCGTGCCACCTCTTTTAGGAGCAAAAGGCTGGAAATTCCTTTGTAGCGGGAGTCTCCGGGGGGGAAATGGATGCCGATATCACCCAGTGCAGCCGCTCCCAGAAGAGCGTCCATGACCGCATGGAGCAGCACGTCAGCATCGGAGTATCCTGCCAATCCTTTGGAAAAGGAAATTTCAACACCGCCGAGAACAAGGGGCAAACCCTCACGTAAAGGGTGAACATCATAGCCGATACCCGTTCGAAAATTCATTTAAAAGACCTCCTGGAGGAAAGGTATGCTTCCGCCACCTTGAGATCTTCGGGAGTGGTTATTTTAAGGTTCTCATAGTCCCCCGGAACCACCTTTACTCTTATTCCCATTCTTTCTACCAGTGTAGAATCATCGCTTCCCAGAAAGTTATCGCTCCGGGCTTTACAGTGAGCTTGCCAGAGAATAGAAAATTTAAAGCACTGGGGAGTTTGGACAGCGCTCAATTTTTCGCGTGGAAGAGTCTGGAGTACGGTTAAATTGCTGTCAACTTCCTTAATGGTGTCCTTAAGGGGGATACCGGCGATTGCGGCGCCATAAGAGAGAGCTTCCCGGTAAACGTCAAGGACAAGAGTGCCGCTTACCAGGGGACGTGCACCGTCATGGATACATACCATGGTGTCTTCGGGGATTTTTTTGCGGCGAAGATATTGTAATCCGTTGAATATAGAATACTGCCGCTCCTCTCCCCCCTCCAGCAGGATAATTTGCTTCTCCCCGGGGAAAAATGGAGCTAAAACCTGTTGGCGAAAAATATCTTCTTCCCGGGGGGCAATAATCACAATAAGCTGCGAAAAGATATTCAGTCCAAGAAACACTTCCATTGTATGGGCTATTACGGGTTTTCCGGCCAAAGGCAGGTAGATCTTTTTCTGTTCACCACCCATACGGCTCCCCCGTCCTGCTGCAGCAATCAGTAGAACCGGGCCATGGTCCTTTGCCATACCGACTTTATTCTCCCTCCGCTGTCCATTACAGAAAGACCAGAAAATTGATATCTGTTATTTGCTACTGTTTCAGGGAAACCCTCTCGTGAAAACTAGCTTTAGGTTTGGCGAAGATCATGCGCCCGGCTGCCGTCTGGAGCACGCTGGTAACAAGGACCTCCACTGTTTCCCCAATAAAACGTTTGCCTCCCTCCACAACGATCATGGTACCGTCATCGAGATAGGCCACTCCCTGACCGGCCTCTTTGCCGTCTTTGATAATTTGAGCGCTCATTTCTTCTCCCGGTAGAACGACAGGTTTTACAGCATTGGCCAGTTCGTTAATATTTAAGACGGAAACACCCTGCAGTTCACAGACTTTATTGAGGTTAAAATCATTGGTAACAATCCGGCCGGACAACTCTTGGGCCAGTTTAATCAGTTTGCTGTCCACCTCAGCGATATCTTCATAATCTTTATTGATAATTCTTACGGTAATATCCATTTCCTTTTGCATTTTGTTTAATATGTCGAGACCCCGGCGCCCACGATTACGTTTCAGCAAATCAGGAGAGTCAGCAATATGCCTAAGTTCTTCCAGAACAAAACCGGGAACGATCAACTCTCCTTCTAAAAATCCAGTCTTACTGATATCCATAATACGTCCATCAATGATTACGCTAGTATCGAGAATTTTTACGGTATGTTTCTTTTCCTGCGGAGCAAGAGAAGTACGTTTAAGCAACTGTGAAGAAATAAAAGAAAACTCATCTTTACGGTTAAGTATAAAGGTCACTCCCAGGTAAGCGAGAACCAGTGTTATCATCAGAGAAAGATAAGGCCCCACCCAGGGTATACGGGAAAGGGGGAAACTCAATAAAACCCCAATCATCAGCGCAATGATTAAACCTGCTACTCCGAGCACAATATCCTGGGTCGGGATAGATTTCATTTTAATGTCGGTCCACGCAGCAAACTTACGGATATAATCTACAATAGAGGGGGTAATAAAATAAAAAATAAATCCGAAAGCGGTTCCCCCTATAACCGGAAACCAGGTCCCTGTGGGAAGAGGCAAGGTTATACCTGTAGCTGCCATCAGGGAAGGAAAAGCCACTTTAAAGAGCTCAAAACCACACACAAAGCCGGTAATTGTCAGAAGAATACGCATAATTATTTTAAACACTTATCCTGCACACCTCCTTTCCTCTTTTTAAATTTAGTTAGAACTTAGTCAATTTATTAAAACTTATATAGTAAATTTATTATAACTTATATATTTGTCCCAATTCAAGGATTATTATACCTGTAAACACCAGATATACCAAATAATGAGCAAAAACAACCGGTTCAGCAAAAAAATGCAGAAAAAGAGGCGGGTAATTCAGAATTCGTGACGAAAAATTTTTTCGAGGGAAGCAACAACTTCCTTTGTGTCAATCCCCTGGACCATAACCAGCTCACTCATTAAAATCTGTTTGGCGCTCTCCAGCATCCTTCGCTCTCCTGTGGAAAGACCCTTCTTTTTTTCGCGGAGCAACAAGCTGCGGACGACTTCAGCTACTTTAAAAATATTCCCACTTTTAATCTTATCCATATTAGCACGGTAACGGCGGTTCCAGTTGGCATTCGGAGCCTCATCAGGGCCTGTCAATATCTCGAACACGATGTCCACCGCTCCCTTTTCAATTACATCCCGCAATCCTACTTTTTGAACATTGTCCATGGGGATCATAACCTTCATGTCACCGACGGCAATGTTCATTACGTAGTACTTCTTTTTATCGCCAAGTATCTCCTTCTCCTCTATGGCCTCAATAATACCGGCTCCGTGCATAGGATAGACAACCTTATCCCCAATATTAAACATCAAAATATCCTCCTTAAAACTTGTGAGAGCGGGCATGCGATCCAGAAAATAAAAAAAGCCGCTCCGAGAAACAAACATAGTTTGTACATGCTATTTTTATTGTAGCATAGATGATTCTGGATGTCAAAAATTTAATATATTATCATAAGTAGAACCCAAAGTCAATGTATTCCGGACTTTTTGGGCGGATTTTTTTGAGGCTTTTTAAAATTTTTTTAAGCGTTTCCTTAAAGTTGACAAGTTTCTGAGCAAACAAGTATAATAGGATTATAAAAAAAAGAGGTGACATAAAATCATGAAAACCAGGAACAATGATGTAGTCTGCTCTTTTCAGGATAAAGTCGCCGAACTGCTTCTCAAGCACCGCAGTATTCTAGACAGTCTCTCCAAACATACGGAATCGGCAACGCGTATCAATAGAGCAATTACCAAAGCGGTAACCGACTGTGGCTGCATCTCCATTCACGCCAGGAAACAGCAGCTTCCGGCCGAAATTTCTCTTGAAGAATGTCGAAAGTACATGGATTCACATCTGGAAGGCTCTCTCTGTGAAAACTGCAGGGAAATAATTGAGGAGGAAATCGGAAATCAGCTTTTTTATCTCTCCGCTTTATGTCACCTTTTAGACTTCAAACTGGAAAATATTATCAAGCAGGAGTACGAAAGACTCAACGCCCTGGGTTTCTATCATCTTTCCTGATTTTTGCCTCGCTGATTTAATACCAGCATCCTTAATAATATCAGTCAAAAGCCAGATTGAGGGCCTGTGCGAGAGTAGATACATCGATCATCTCCAGGTCCTTTTCCAGTTCCTTTATATTCGTGATAAGGTTGCTGCTGACATTGCCCCGCGGTAAAAGACAACGGTTGAAACCCATCTTTACTCCTTCCCTCAACCGTTCCTCCATACGGCTGACAGGGCGCACCTCTCCTGTCAGACCGATTTCGCCCACCACCATTACTCCCTTCCGGACAGGCCTGTCCATGAAACTGGAAGCGATGCTGAGCGCCGCTCCCAGGTCGGCTGCCGGTTCCATAATTTTGACACCGCCCACTACATTGATAAAAATATCATGGTTAAATAATTTCAGCCCGGCCCTCTTTTCCAGCACAGCGATGATAATGGCCACGCGGTTAAAATCAAGCCCTGTCGAAGTGCGGCGGGGAGCGCCCCCAAAATAGGAGGGTGTTGCCAGACCCTGAATTTCGACCAGCAGGGGACGGCTTCCTTCTACGGAGGGGACCACTACCGAACCAGCCACCCCATCAGGCCTCTGGCTAAGAAAAAGTGCCGACGGGTTTTGCACTTCCTGCAGCCCGCTGGATTCCATGGTAAAGATGCCGATCTCATTGGTAGCGCCAAAACGGTTCTTTATACTGCGCAAAATGCGATAGTTCTCGTAGCGCTCTCCTTCAAAATACAGCACGCAGTCTACCATATGTTCCAACAGGCGGGGCCCGGCCAGAATACCCTCTTTGGTAACATGCCCGACGATAAAAATGATCATCTGCTTGCTTTTAGCCAGTTGAACCAGCGATGCTGTTACCTCTCTGATCTGGACTACACTGCCCGGGACATTGCCCAGCTCACCTTTTATGATTGTCTGTATGGAATCAATAATGACAACCTGGGGATTATATTTCAGAATCTGTGAAGCGATGCGGTTGTACTCCGTTTCCGCCAAAACCATAAGGGGTGTTTGAGCGCAACGGAGTCTTTGGGCGCGCATTTTGACCTGGCCCAAAGATTCCTCGCCGGAAACATAGAGCGCTCTGCTGCCCCGGGAAGCAAGTCCAAGGGCGGCTTGCAGCATAAGGGTAGATTTTCCTATTCCGGGGTCGCCGCCAACGAGAATAACGGTACCGGCAACCGCACCCCCGCCTAAAACCCTGTCCAGTTCTTTAATTCCGGTTAAAAAGCGCTCTTCATCAAGCGGCGCTATTTCATCCAGTTGCTTAACCTCTCCTGCCTCTCCCAGGCGGTAGATGTTTTCCGGGGCGACATCCGGAATGCTTTCCTCTATCATGGTGCTCCAGCTCTGGCAATTTGGGCAGCGTCCCATCCATTTGTGCGCTTCATACCCGCATTGCTGGCAAACAAAGAGCACTTTTTTTTTCGGCATTTTATCACCTCTTAGACCCCTGTTCGCCCGCGTAAAAACGTAATCTCTCCATATTTATGGCATCCCAGCAGCTCCCCATTTCCGGGGTTTCCAGTATGACAGGGATATCTTCCGGCCATGGATATTGGAAAAAGGCCGTAAACCCCTCTTCGCCAATCGATCCCTCTCCGAGATGGGAATGGCGGTCCCGGTGTGAGCCCCGGGGTGTAGCGGTATCATTGGCATGGATCACTTTTACCCTTTCCATCCCCACATGTTCGCACAGCTCATCCATGGCTCTTTTTATGCCTTCCGGAGTGGAGAGATCATAGCCGGCAGCCCAGGCATGGGCAGTATCCAGGCATACACCCAGAGGAGCATCGCTCCCCAGGGCTTTTAAAATATTGCCGACAGAGATGAAAGTGCCTCCCAGCGAGGTCCCCCCTCCGGCCGTATTTTCCAGGAGAAGCTCCACACCGGAAGGCCAGTTGGGCATCTCCGCCTCCAGTGTGGAGATAAACAGCTCCATTCCTTCCCTGTATCCCCTGCCTCCATGGCTGCCCACGTGTAAAACCACATAGGGAGAACCCAGGAGCTGAGCGTTCTCCATGGTTCTCTGCAGCAGCCGGCGCGATTTATGATAAAACTCTTCATTTTTAGCCGCAAGGTTTATCAGGTATGCTGAATGAACTACAAGGGGATAGATGCCATGTTCATGCAGCATCTGGCGGCGACTTTCCGCCTCCCCGGAATCCAGTTGCGGGGGATTCCACCCCGTAGGATTACCAATAAAAATTTGCAAAGATTGGCAGCCAATCTCTGCTGCTCGCTGCACATTCCTTGCAAATCCGCCTTTTTGGGGCATATGGATGCCAAATCGCATTGCCTTCACCGCTTCCTAATTATATCTCCTGACTGCTAACCGCCGGTTAGCTCAGCAAGTATTTTTTCCACAGCTTCACGGGGAGATTGATGACGGATAATGGGCCTTCCGATAACAAGGTAGCTGGCCCCGGCGGCGATAGCCTGGCGGGGGGAAAGTACCCGTCGCTGGTCGTCGGGCACAGACCACAGGGGCCGGATCCCGGGGGTGACAATCAGAAAATCATCCCCGCACTCTTTACGAATGATTTCTGCTTCACGGGGAGAGGCTACCACGCCGTTTAACCCGTTTTCCAATCCCAGTAAAGAAAGGTTCAACACATGCTGCTCCAGTTTTTTTTCCACTCCCACTTCTTCTCTCAAGGCCTTTTCATCGAAGGAGGTCAAAACTGTAACGCCGATCACCAGCGGAGCGGGTATCCCCCGCTTTCGGGCAGCTTCTGCGGACGCATCTACCGCAGCCCGGATCATCTGGCTGCCACCGCTTAAATGAAGATTGAACATGTCTACTCCGTAAGATGTAACTACTTCAGCCGTAGAGGCGACCGTATTGGGAATATCGTGAAACTTTAAATCGAGGAATACCCGGACCCCCAATTTTTTTAACCCGGTAATAATTTTGGGGCCACAGGCGGCATAAAGCCTCATTCCCACTTTAAAAAAACTGACCGGCGGGTAAATCTGCTTTACCAGAGCATAGGCTTCCTCTTCAGTGTCCACATCAAGAGCAGCAATAATTTTTTCTGCCGCCTCTTCCCTCTCCATCTTCGTCCCTTCTCCTAACATCAATGAAAAACCTCCCGCTCCTTCATATATTACAGCTTCCCCTACAGCAAAGGCTGCCTATTTTCACAGCTGCTGATGGGCCGCCCCGATAATTTCTTCCATACTGCTGAGATTCTGGGATTCCAGGTATGCATACAGGTCGGAGATAAGACGCGGTATGGTAAAAGGATCAATAAAATTGGCCGTCCCTATGGCAACGGCACGGGCTCCGGCCATGAAAAATTGCAGGGCATCCGCAGCGGTCATGATGCCGCCCATACCGATAAGGGGAATTTTTACAGCCCGGTAGACCTGGTATACCATGCCGACCGCAACCGGCCTGATAGCCGGCCCTGAAAGTCCGCCGGTTATGTTGCCCAGAAAGGGCCGCCTTGCATGAATATCTATGACCATTCCCCGCAGGGTATTTATCAGGGAAATAATATCTGCCCCCCCTTTTTCCGCAGCCAGCGCCAGTTCGGTTATATCAGTCACGTTGGGAGTCAGCTTTACGATTAAGGGGAGGCTGCAGGCCCGGCGCACCTTTTTTACCAGCCTGCCAACCGTTCCCGGCGAGGTACCAAAAAGTATGCCCCCTTTTTCCACGTTGGGGCAGGAAAGGTTGAGCTCTACGGCCAAAATCCCCTCCTCTGCGGAGAGCTCGCGGGCCAGAGTAATGTAATCATCTTCCGTGTCACCGGCAATATTGACAATTACCGCTACTCCGGCGTCTCTAAGGCGGGGAAGCTCCCTGGACAAAAAAGCCTCCAGCCCGGGGTTCTCCAGCCCTATAGAATTCAACATGCCCGCCGGTGTCTCGATAGTCCGGGGAGGCGGGTTACCCTGCCGGGGTTTAAGGGTGAGTCCCTTGACCACCAGAGCTCCGACTTTTTCCAGCGCAACCAGTGAGGCATATTCTTCCCCGAAACCAAAGGTCCCTGACGCAGCCAAAACCGGGTTTATTAATTTTAAAGGACCCAGTTTCGTCTCCATGTTTATCATCTACCAGACCACCTCGTGAGAGTAAAAAACCGGGCCGTCGCGGCATACTGTCCGGTAGCCGGTTTCTTTACCGTTTGTTGTCTTTACGGCACAACCCCGGCAGGCACCGATACCGCAAGCCATCCTTTCTTCCAGGGAAAGCTGCAGGGGACGGTTCCATAGCCGATTTTTTTCCGTTAGGGTTCGCAGCATGGCAGGAGGTCCGCAGGCAAAGATTTCGTCAGGTTTCAGGCCGTTTTTTAAGGCCTCCTCAAACAGCCCGGTTACCCTCCCCGGGAAACCGGTGCTGCCGTCTTCGGTGGCTATGTATATTGCTATTTGGCCAGGGCGTAAAAATTTCTCTATGGGTACGAGCTCGTTTTTTGAAGAAGCGCCGTAAAACAGCGCGACCTTTTGGTCTTCGGCAAGTCTCCGCGCCAGAAACAATAAAGGAGCTATACCGGCGCCACCGGCTACCAGAGCCGAAAAGGCGGAGTCCTTGGGGAGTTTAAACCCTGAACCCAGGGGGCCGAGGCAATCCAGATACTCGCCCGGCTGCATTCTGCTGAGAATGCCGGTCCCCTCACCGGTGACCCGGAAGAGAATGGTGATTGTGCCCTCCTCCGGGGAAGTACACGCTATACTGAAAGGGCGCCGTAGAAAAGGATCCAGGCTTTCCCTGATGCGTATATGCATAAATTGCCCGGGGGCTGCCTTTACCGCCGGCCCCGGGGCTTCCAGCAACAGGGAAAAATAATGGGAAGCCGGCTCCGAAATCTCTATCAAGCGTGCTCTGGATAACATCATACAGTGATCCCTTAATCCTTGGCGTTATTCAACAAATTCTCCAATGCCGCGGGAAAATCGCGGCTGAATCCTTTAACTTTACCATCACACATTTTAATATCACCATCAACCATCGTCAACACGGGGAAGCCTTTCAGACGCCATCCCTCAAAAGGTGTATTCCGCCCCCGGGAGTAGAACTTATCCGGTTGCACGAGACCTTCCTTTTGTGGATCAATAACAACAAGATCAGCCGGCATTCCGGGAGCAAGGTTGCCTCCGGGGACGCCAAGAAGATTCGCCGGGGCAATAGAGAGGCACTTTATAAGTTCTGCTAAAGATAGTATGCCCTGCTCCACTATTTTTGTCCAGAGCAGGGGAAAAGCTGTCTCCAGCCCGATCACACCAAAGGGAGCGTTTAAAAAATCCGCTTCCTTTTCCCGTGGATTGTGCGGAGCATGATCCGTGGCGATAATTTCAATCAGCCCTTCCTGCAAGGCCTCCAGTAAAGCCTCCCGATCGGCAGCAGCGCGTAGCGGGGGATTTACCTTGGCATTAGTATTGAAGCCCTCTACAGCCTCCTCGGTCAACAGCAAATGATGCGGGGTGACTTCCGAGGTAAGGTTAACCCCTTTTTCCTTGGCCCAGCGCAGCAGATCTACGCTCTCCTTTGCGCTGATGTGGGCCAGGTGGAGCTTTCCGCCAACTTGTTGCTGTAGCAGGATTTCTCTGGCTACCATTACCGCCTCTGCTACACCGGGCATACCCGGCAATCCCAGCCTGTACCCGGCAGCTCCGGCGTGGACAACGCCACCACCCGACAGTGCAAGGTTCTCACAATGAGAGATAACCGGCAATCCCAAGACAAGCGCAAACTGCATTGCTCTCAACATCAGTGCGCTGTTCATAACCGGCCTGCCGTCGTCGGAAAAGCCCCTTACTCCTTCCTCTGCCAGCTCCCACAGCGGGGCGATTTCCTCTCCTTTTTGCCCGCGCGTCAGTGCCCCCAGCGGGTAAACACGGGCAAGGCCGGCATGCCGGGCCTTTTCCTTTATGTAGCTGACAATTTCCCTGCTGTCTACCGGGGGATCGGTATTGGGCATACAGGCCACGGCTGTAAAGCCTCCCGCTACCGCAGCGGCGCAACCGCTGGCAATGGTTTCCTTGCTCTCTCCGCCCGGTTCCCGGAGATGTACATGGGCATCCACCAGCCCGGGAAGAATTATTTTCCCTTTCAGTTCCAGGGCAGGAGCTTCCACAGGCCCCAGGGATATAGAGACAGCTTCGATCCGGTTTCCTTTGACCAGGATCTCTGCCGGGCCTTCCCAGCCGTTGACAGGGTCATGTAAAATTCCACCTTTTAAAAGCAGATCCATCTTCAGACCGACCTCCCGGCTAAAAGTAAATCCAGGACGGCCATGCGAACAAAAACTCCGTTCTGTACCTGATCCTGGAAAAGAATTCTATCCGGGTAAAATTGTTCCAAGTTTTTTATTACGATGGCACTTATCTCTATTCCCTGGTTTACCGGCCCCGGATGCATCAGGCAGGCCTCTTGTTTCAATAGGGACATCCTTTCCTCATTTAATCCGTACAAAGCGGAATATTCACTAAGCGAGGGGATGAGACCCTTTTCCTGTCGCTCTTTCTGCACTCTTAAGAGATAGATTATATCACCGCCAGGGAGAACATCTTCAAGATGATAAGAGTAATCCACTCCCGGAGGGACCAGCTCCTGCGGAAGCAGGGAGGGTGGACCAACCAGCGTAAGTCCGGCCCCGAAAAGAGGGAAGGCATAAAAATGGGAGCGTGCTACACGGCTGTGCAGTATATCTCCCACCATTACAACCTGCTTCCCCGCCAGATCTATTCCCTTTTCCCTCAGGGTAAAAATATCCAGAAGAGCCTGGGTAGGGTGCTGATAGCAGCCTTCACCGCCGCTAATTAAGGGAATATCCACTAAACTGGCAACCCTGTTGAAAAGACCGGGGGTGCGGTGGCGGAAAATCAAGGCGTCTGCGCCGATGGATTGCAGCGTTTTCACAGTATCATCGATACTTTCGCCTTTTTGCTCGCTGGAGAGCTCCGGCGTTACGTGAACAACCTTCCCGCCCAGTTTATGTACTGCCATTTCAAAGGAAAGACGCGTGCGCGTACTCGGTTCCCAGAAGGAAAGGGCAATAGTTTTCCCTTTAAGTGAGGAAAAATTATCCGGATTTTTTTGCTTAAAATAAGCTGCCCGCTGAAAAATATCCTCTAAAGCTTCCCGCGAAAAATCTTCAAGGCTTAGCATATCTTTGGGAAACAAACTGCTTATTCCTCCTCATGGATTGCTTCAAGGCCTGTTGGCAAATCTGGTATCACCGGGAAACCAGATGCGGATCAGCACCTGGATAGCCAGGACGTACAGACCGGCCGTGGTTAGATAAGACTCGGAAACAGTATCAAAAAGGATCATGGAGCGGGGGGGGAACTCATCTCCCCCTTCCCAGATAATAAAAGCCAGGGGCAGGCGTGGAAGCGCGGGAACGATGATTCCGGCGTCGCCCTTTTCATAAACCTTTCCACCGTGCTGTTTTCCCAGCGCCAGGAATTCTTCTTTCCGGTTAAAATAGCCCTCTGCCAGGGGCTCCAATGCTTCTTTCTGAAAAGGGTGCCAGTGCAGCTGCCCTCCTCTTAAATCGAGAAAAGAAAGCCACTGCCCACGGACCGGCAATCCGCTGGCGGAGGTGAGATACTGTAAAATAACAACCTTTTCCTCCTGGGTTAGCTCCGGTATGTTAAAATTTTTCCCTGCCTGCTGGAAACTAAACTCTCCACTGGGGTGAGATATAGTAAGGGGCAATCCGCAATATTGGATGCTAAGTATATTCTCTTTAAAAGCAGCACCGCTTAGATCTGCCATCTCCTGTGGATCACGGGCGGCAAATTCTTTGATGGCTTTTAAAAATGCGTTTTGATTTTTACTGCACAATTTAATCCCTCCACTTGTTAAGAGCAATTATTCGGCAAAAGACATCCTTTTTCCTCCATTATAATTTTTTCCAGCAAAATAATTATACTTTTTC
Source organism: Bacillota bacterium (assembly GCA_029778075.1). GTDB lineage: Bacteria > Bacillota > Dethiobacteria > DTU022 > UBA8154 > UBA9862. The sequence goes on from JAKORA010000187.1 coordinate 11,941, forward strand.
CTCTAAATTATGCTAAAATATATGTATCATAACTGCACTGGAGGTTTTTTCTTTGCGAAAAAAAAGCCGGTTTTTCTATTTTTTTGTGTCTATCTGCCTGATCATCCTCTGCTTTTTTCTCTTTTCCTCCCTGATCTTTTCCGGAGAGGTTCCCGGAACAGAACCGGCCGCTTCTCCTGCAGAGGTTAAGGAAATTGAAAAAAGTATAGAAGCAGGATTGGGAGCTGGGAATGAAGAGAGGGAAAGCCAAAAGGAACAGGAACAAGAATCTCCGGGCAGTTCAGCGGTAACGGAATCCAATGAAGCTTCTGCGCCTGAGTTACCTCCCAGTGGCAATAGAGTGAAACCGACATGGGATGATGCCTTGCTGGAGAAAATTTCTTTCCTGCAAAGCCCCCTTCCCGGAGCCCTCGTCAGCAGCAGGGATTCTCAACTGCCGGGGGCACCCCGCCCTTATCGCAACGGTATCCATGAGGGCCTGGACTTTTATTCGGGGGCATGTGGCATAAATGTAAATTTCGGCGACCCAGTTTTTGCGGCAGGGCCGGGTGTAGTCTACCGCATCGACCATGATTACCAGGAACCATCTACTGAAGAAAGAGAGGAGCTGTTAAGAATCTGTGCAGAAAACGGGGATACCCCTGAAGATATCCTGGACAAGCTTAGGGGCAGGCAGGTTTGGCTGGTCCATTCACATGACATTATAACACGCTATGCCCATCTCAGCGAAGTTGCTGAGCACCTGCAGGAAGGCGATCTGGTGGAACCCGGAGACTTTATAGGTGCCGTCGGCAACTCCGGTACTAGTGAAGGAGCCGAGGGAAGCACCGCCAACCACCACCTGCATTTTGAAATCTGGATCGGTGACAGCTACCTGGGAGAAGGGTTGTCACCACAGGAGATAAGAGAACTGTGGACACTTGTCCTGCAAAAATAGCCGGTTGTAAAGCATACCCTTCTAATGAATGCTTACAGAGAAGCTATCAATATTTATTATTTAATAAGGGTATTTCATTCTTTCTCCCTCTGCGTAAGGTACATCAGCATATTGTGATATGCCCGGTGTTCTAAATTTAATACTTTGTTAATTTCCTTGTACCGAGCTGAAACACTGGAGGGGGAGATGTTGTACTGCTGCGCCAGTTTATGCTGCGTAACGCTCAAAAAGTGGAACTTGGCCGTAGCATATTCCAGACCGGCGGCCCACGTCTCGACTTTTTTAATAATGGGTACACGGGGATAAATGTTGTTGATAAAATCTATCCAGATAGCCTGCGCATCTTCGTAAAATCGTTCACTGTAGGCCTTGCTGGAACGCATATTAACTAGTGTGCAATCCAGCACATCCTGCCATTTACCAAGCCACCGGGGCGCAACAAGAGGATAGTATAAAAGATCAATCTCCCTTAAGCATCCCTCCATAAAAACAGTTACAGTGCCTCTAATACCCATATTTTTAAGCTCCAGCAGCGCCTGTAAGCGTAAACGCTGCGTTACCCAGGGGTTCCTGACAAATTCTTTCAGAGCTTTTTCCCCGATCTCCTCCGGCATCATTCCATACATCCGGATGGCCTTTTCGACAACCTGTTCATTTTTCTGGTAAAGTGATTGCCATAGAAGCCGCTGTACAGCTTTGTCTTCCTGGTAATTTTTTAGGGTTTCTTCCACCTCTTTACTTTTTCCAGAAAGCAACCTCTCCCTTTTAATCCCGGCAGGCAGCTCTCTTCTTTCTTCTTCTTCTTCATCTTCACTTAAAGCGTATAAAAGTTCCTCGGCGTCAACAACCATTTCTCCGTCAGGAGAAATCTGCAGATATAAATTAAGGTAATGGCGCGCTTTCTCCAGGTCATCCATAAGACCGTAGTTTACGGCCATCAGGAAATAGCACTCGGTTAAAGTGGGATCCATTTGACAAACAATATACGAAAAAATTTGATTGGCCTTGTCAAGGTGCCCCATCCTGCTAAGCAGGCAGGCCAGGTTATAATGGTTAAGAGAGTTTTCAGGTTCTACTTCAATTGTTTTTTTAAAGAAGAGAAGAGCTTTTTCCAGCTTGTTCTGCTGGTAATAACGATTTCCCTTCTGATAGTAATAACCGGCATTTTTTAAAAATGGGATAACCTTGGATGTGGTTTTTTTACCTTGCATTATTTATTCACCACTTGTTATTTTAACTGTTTGATACTATTCTAAATTCTCTAGAGATGAATTAATTTCCTGCCGGTAACAGTTATTTTTATCTGATTATGCTTTTCTCATTCAGCCGGGCAGTGATTACCTGTATATATCCTGCGTCCCAAAAACCGGTCCCATTCCGTCCATCCGGCCCCGCCACCCCGGTTCTTTTCCATGGCCTGCTGGAACTGCTTTAACCGTGCACTTAGGAGGTCGGCATGAAACAAAATGAAGGCGTTAAATGTCTGCGGTACCTCCGGTGACCCCCACTCCCTCTCACCGTGATGGCTGATAATCATGTGTTCCAGCTTCATTTTTAAATCCTCTGGGAATAAGGGCAGTTTTTCCAGCATTCTTCTGATTATATCCATACCGATAGAAATATGCCCCAATAAGCGCCCTTTATCGGTTTGCTCAAAGGTAAGGCTGTCGGGATCGTACTCCTCAATTTTTCCAATATCATGAAACACTGCCGCTGTGATAAGCAGGGACCGATCAACCTGTGAGGGGTACAGGCCACAAATATGCCTGCATATCTCCACTACTTCCAGCGTATGTTCCAACAGGCCCCCAAGGTAGTTGTGATGGATTATTTTGGCGGCAGGAGATAGCTTAAACTTATTGACTATTTCGGCATCATTATAAAATATATCCATCAGCCGGCTTAAATTTTTTTCCGTTACCTCTTGTTTAACTATTCCCGTAAGCTTCTGCCACATTTCTTCTGTGTCCCTGGGCGAGCAGGCCTGGAAATGACTACGGTTAATGGTTTCTTTATCTACCTTACTGTAGCTGTTGATGATTAACTGAAGTCCATAGTATTCTTTTACTTCACCCGTTACAAAAAGGACATCGTTTACCTTTATCTTCTCCCCCATAAGGGAACGATCCCAGATGATACCTTTAATCGTTCCACTGATGTCCCCAAGCAGCAACTTTAAAAAATACTCACCGTTTCTTGCCGGTGAAGAAAAAGCTACTTCCCTTATATCAATCACCATAAATTGTGATTGTACATAAGTACCAATCTTTAGGTCACTGACAAATTGTTTGCTCAAAAAAACCCCTCTCCTCTCCTTCCTTGAGAATTTCGTTTCTCTGGAGCATAATTCCTGCCGGTTGAAAGAACTAGCCATAAAAATAGTATGGTTGGAGTGCCGGCCTTTGCTCACGCGTTCGTCCATGCAGCCCTCACGCCCGTTTACAGGCTATGCCTGGTTCCCCGGCAGAGCTCACTTAGATGTCCGCACTGCAAGTTTATCACCCATACCTGGGCGCACCAATAACAAAGCAGGCTTTTAAAAAGCCCGCTTTGCTCGTTAACCCGCTTTATTTCTTGGCTCTTTTCACTGCTAATCAACCTTGGGACGCGGATAAAGACCCGCTCTTTCCACTATTTCGGGGACGATTTCCTCCCACGCAATAGCCATTACGTGGACACCGGCAACGCCTTCAATCTCTTTGAGGCGCTGAATAGTTTCCACGGCAATATTGATGCCTTCCTTCTTTTTGTCCTGCGCGCCTTTAAGGCGATCGATCAGCGCCTCCGGAACAATCATGCCGGAAACATTGTTTTGCATATAACGCGCGGCACCTATGGACTTGATTGGTGTTACGCCGCCTAAGATATAGACTTTTTTATGCAAACCGAGTTCCCTGACCTTCTCCATCCATTTTTCGAAACGTTCAATGTCAAAGATGCACTGCGTCTGAATAAACTGTGCCCCGGCGGCAATTTTTTTAGCCAGGCGCAGGGGCCGGTATTCAAAAGGATCGGCAAAGGGATTGGCCACGGCGCCAATAAAAATTCTCGGCAAGGGATGCTCCAGCTTCTCACCGCCGATAAAAACCCCTTCATCTCTCATTTTTCTTACAGCCTGGAGAAGCTGCATGGAGTCCAGATCATAGACATTTTTACTCTGGGGTTCATTGCCAAACTTGGCGTGGTCACCCTGCAGGCAAAGAAAATTCCTGACACCAAAACTAACTGCCCCCAGCAGATCGCTCTGCAGGCAAATTCTGTTCCTGTCCCGGACGGTCATCTGCACATTAGGCTCCAGGCCCATCTGAATAAGGGTGGCAGCCACACCAATGCTGGAGGTTCGCACAATCGCTGTCTGGTTGTCCGTAATATTGTACGCATCAACATAATTGCGCATGGCCTCGGCATGATGTTTCAAAGTTTCCAGATTGGCACTCTTCGGCGGTCCCAGCTCTCCTGTAACGGCAAAATGTCCGCTGCTCAGTATTTTTTCAAGTTTACTTTCCGGTTTCAAGCCTGACATCCTCCCTTACAATTGTTCTTGGACCTCCATGGTGAGAAGTTGACCAATCCTTCGGTGGCTGGATAGCTTCCATCCTTTCGAGAAGCCCCAGCTTCGAGAGGCGCTCATAAATAAGGTGCCAGGCACAGTCCACGTCCTTACTAACCTCACACTTGCCGTACTGAGACCCTCCGCAGGGTCCGTTCAGCATGCTCTTGGAACAGCGGGTGATAGGGCAGATACCCATCGTTAAATGCAGGACACAGTTCCCGCACCCCAGGCAGTTTTCAGTCCAGACACCCTGTTCCAGGGGATACCCCATAAACTGTGTATTTAAACCCGGCAGAATAATTTTTTCCGGAAGCCTGGCAACCATGGTTTGCACACCCACACCGCAGGCCAGGGAGAGAATGGCATCGCATTCCGGCATCTTTTGGGCAAAATCATCTATATACTCGTATTCGCACTGCCGCAGCAGGGTATGGGTAGTTATCTCTACATCCTTCCCTTCTTTTTGTCGCCATAAAGAAAGGGCTGCCGCTGTTTCAACCGCCTCTTTCTCGCCTCCCGACAGGCAGACGGTAACACATGTCCCGCAGCCCAGGATGCATATTTTACGGAAAGGCTCCAGCATTTCGGCTATTTCTGCCAACGGTTTTCTTTCACCTACGATCATTTTTACTCACCTTCTCTTTAATCCTCTAAAATTAAATGAGGCCGGAACAGGTTCTGCTGAATTTCTTTATAAAAATGTCAAACCTAACCTATATAGTTGATAGATACTTGATAAAATTGTGGTGATGTAAATTACTTAAAAAGAGGCAAATTATATTTTTCACGAATATTATTGCGACGCCAGCAAAGCCATAACATTTCCGGCCCCAAACCTTAAACTATTGATTTTGTGATTTGAACACATCTACATATGAATCGCAGTAAATATCCATGTTGAGAAGGACCCTGGCTGTAGCTATGGCAGCAATCAGTTCTTCATCGCATGCGTCGGCAATAGCGGCGTCCAACCCGCAGGCCATCGCCATGACGGCAAAAGTACGGTTGATTAATTCGCGATTTTTCGTACCCTGGGAAATATTGCTTAAGCCGACCACCGTTTTGGGAGGTGGATCGGATAGCAGTTTAATCTGCCGCAGGGTTTCAAAGACCTCGGGCCCATGAGCCTGGCCCACGTTACACGGTAAAACCAGTGGGTCGATATAAAGGCTGTCAATGGGTACCCCGTAGGCGTCACAGTTGGCGACGAGTTCCATCGCCAGGGCCACACGGCTTTCCGCATCTTTGGGAATACCTTCCTCGTTCATGGCCAGGCCGATTACTTCGGCATTGTACTTGCTGGCCATTGTAAAAATCCTGTCCATTTTTTCGGCAATAGCCGGCACAGAGTTGATCATGGCCGGTTGTTTGCAAATTTCCAACCCTGCTTCAATAGCATCATAATCAGTGGAATCCAAACATAAAGGCAGTTTGGTAGCTTCCTGGGTAACCTCCACGAGCCATCTCATCGCTGAGACGCGGTCGGCCACCGCCGGCCCTACGTTAATATCTAGGTAACCGGCTCCCATCGCCTCTTGTTTTCTGGCCCACTCCTGGACCGGTCCGGGATCTTTTTCCCGGATGGCCCTGGCTATATCACGGAACATCCCGTTAATTCTTTCACCAATAATGATCATTGTTTTACCTCCCTTGTGTTTTTTTGGGGGGACAGCTGACAACTTCTCAAAGGCAAAAGACTGGTTTTGGTATTGTTAGCTGTTATCCTGCATCAATTCGTCTATCTGTTTCTTAATTAATTGAACAGCTTCGGGATGGCGCATAACCAGGATATCCATTCCGGCCTGCAGCAGAGCGGCGGCAGTTGTCGCTTCCCAGGTAAGGGAACGCTCGGCCTGATCCCCCCAGCCCGGCTGTTCTTCTGCAGAGATGTTGGCCTCTTTTTTGCTCCATACCTCGTGCCCTACGTTGGCAATAGTGGGCATAGCCAGCATCCTGTCACCCTGCAGGGCGCCAAAGCGAGCTCTTTCCATAATGGAGTAGCTGTATTCAAGACCGTATCCCAGAGCGGCAACAGTTGGGTCAATAATAATGCGATCTAAAAGGGGAGTACTCATTTCCGCAATAAGGATGTTTAACTGTTTGGCAATATTGATATCAATAGGGGACTGGGCAATGATGGAGTGTTTATGAGCCATGGCCGCACTGGCAACGGCTTTATAGTTATCCTGTTCGGCAACGCCCAACAAAAGATTTTCGCCTGCAGCGGCTTCAGCGAGGGGACCGATAATGGCATTATCCTTTTCCGCCTTGCCACAGCCGTAAACAATAAGGGGAACCCCTACCGCTTCCAGCACTTTCTTGAGTGTGGCGACACATTCCTCGGCAGAAGCATCCTTGATATCGGGGTCGGCGCTCTTAAAACGAATGGCAATAAGATCCGCACCGTACTGCTCGACGCATTTTTTGGCCCAGGCGCCGGGATCATTATAAACATCTTCAAAATAACTCTTTAAACTGGCCGGCCATTCCTCGGGAACAATGTCCCATATTTCCATGGCCACCACAGGGCGGTTGGGAATCTCGCCCTCAAAATGCAGGAAGGGCAACGCCGTTTCCCCGCCGACTTTAACAGTATGGCTCCGGGTACCCCCTTCCTCTTTGGTGGCGCCCAGAACAACCTCGCGAACCTGACTTCTATATTTTTCTTTATAAATCTCGACAGCCATCGCTTTTCTCCTTTCCTTCAATTAATTAGCAAAGAATCAGGCAAACTGCTCCTTGGCAAATTTTGGAATTCCTGAGGCTTCACGCGGCCCGACAAGGACATCCCAGCCGGATTCATCCTCCAGCTTTCCTTTGAGGACGGCAACAGCTCCTGGGATTACTATTTTCTTGTGGGAGACTTTTTGTTCCATACCGCAGTCTTTAATGGCTGCGGCAATTTTTTCCGCTGTGAATTTGTTGTCGGCGTAGGCGGTGAGCACCGATATGCCACCGGTATCAACAGAGATAATATAGCTCGGTATGCGGGTGGCCTCCACTTCACCTTCTACCAGGAAGTAGGTCAGGGAGAAGTTGGTAGTGCAATAAACCGGGGAATTCTCGGTTACATCTCCGATCACATGCAGGCCGGGTTCCACGGCAACCGGTTTTTGAGGATCCGTGTAGATATTTGCCCGCCAGCTTAATAGCGGCAGCAAAGCTTCTTTTTTAGTAGTCTTCATCACAATCAGCGAGGCATACTTAGCAATGTAAGCCGTAGCCTGCAGGAGTTCCTCCCGCGGATCATCCTTGGAGGTAAAAGCGAGTGCCGGATAGCCAAAGGTGCGGAATTTTTTCCGGACTGCCTGGCGGCGGAACTGGGTCAAATCAGCGATAACCTTGCTTGTTTCCCGGGAACCGGAATCAAGCACCAGTTCACGGTAGCCCAGGGCGACAATCTTGTCTACCAGTTCGGCCAGGGTGTCCAGGTTCTCGCCCTTGACAGCAAGAGGGCAACCGTTGGCTTTGGCCAGTTCAGTCATTTTTTCATAGTTGTCCTTGTCTGCAGCATAAAGCAAAGGTTTACGGGCTGCCAAAACCTGGAGCGCCGCTTCCATAGCGCCCACATCAGCAGAAACAAGGACGAAGTTTTTGTTTGTTTTGGCGGCGGCTTTCTCGGCGGCAGCTTTAAAGGCAGCGGCGTCACCGGAGGCATTGATCAAAGCCACTGCTTCGACTTCGTAGTGCTGGCCGACCCGATCAAAAGCCAGCCCGTTGATCTCTTCTACTTTAGCTTCCACGTCTTCATTATCGTTGACGGTAATGGCAATCACCGTTGGGTGGTTAAAGCGCTTATCGTGGCGGAAGAGTTCTGTTTCGTCGCCCATTTCCAGTACATTGTCACCGGCACCTATTTTCACCAGGCGGATAGGCGGAGCAGCAGCAGAAGAAAGAGCCTCCTTTGCCGCTTCCGACACATCAGGACAGGCATCCAGAGATGCCTTACCATTTGCCAGTGCCATGGCAAATGCCAGGCAGGTGGGGAAGCCGCATTTTTTACAGTTGGTTTTCGGCAAATGTTTAAAAATCTCCAATCCTGTTAAACCCATTATTCAGACTCCTTCCTTTTATATATTCTCATTATAATGAAGCCCTCTGGACATCATCGCTTTCGCTCCGTCTACGGGCTCCTGTAAACGCTTTTTGCTCTACATCAACGGATCCATGGTCAGGGCCGGGTGCCCTTTTTCTTCCAGGAAGGGCAAAATTTCTTCTACGGTGGTGCCGATGGTCTCGTCCGCAATCTTGTCGGGGAAATCGGCTCCCAGTCCAAGCTCTTCAGCTACTTTACGCAAATCGTCCCCTAGCCAGTCCTTGAGCTCCTTAGGCATCCATACCAGACGGGCCAGGCCGCCGTCCGCCCTGATAAATTTCTTGCTGAGAACAAAACCGCGCCCGTGTCCCATAAATCCGGGAGTCTGGACACCGCCGCCTACGGAACCGGCCAGTGTGGAGAAGTTCATTCCGCAGGGAGTCATCCCTCCGTGTTCACGGGTGGTAATCATTACCCCGTTGACTTCGGGGACGATACCCATAATACATTCGAAGCAACCACAGGAGGTCATGGGGCGATCAATAAAGGAGTACATGGAGCATTCTTCGACATTACGGTTGGAATGGTTATAAACAAATTCGTTGACCGATTGCCAGATACCCTTCTCTTCATCGATGACGCCTTCCTTCTTGATGGGCTGGTTCGGGCCGGTGGGATCGATTTCGTTAGAGGCCTTGGCATCCAGCCAGCTCACGGCGCCACAGAGACCCAGGCGCTCCGGTGTTACCACACAGACGTGGTTGGGAGCAAAGGACTGGCAGAGGGTACAGGAGTAAAAGACATCGACTGATTCATCTGTCATGCCGGCCAGACGGGCATCACGCCGTGCGTAAACTTCCTTGGCCTCTTCCAGTTTTTCTTCCACGATTTTGGGATCCGTATAAATCGTTACCTGGACACGGTCCACGATAGCGGGGAAATCGTCTTTGAACTTGGCGATAAGTAGATCACCGTAGTGACGGAATTTAAAGCCCTTTTTCACGCAGTCCTTGCTGACCCGGTACCAGCAAATATTCCGCTGGCCGGTGTGCCAGAGTCCCTCGCCGTAGTTTATGAAGTCATGAATACGGCGCTCCAGAACACCCTCAAAGTCTTCCTGCATCTTGCGCCCGTAAATTTTAACATAAATACCTCCGCTGATGGCGGAGCCTTCGGGGATTTCATCCACATCGGGGCCGATCACTTCCACTTTACCGTCCTCGATCTCATTTTCCCCAACCATCTTTACCAGCTCGAAGGAGGGGGTACGGCCGCCGCCAAACTCCAGATACATATCCTTCTTACGGATGGCTTCCCCTTCAAAGGCGGGAGCAACGGTAAAGGGCACGGGGATCTCCAAGATCTTGAGCTTGATCCCGCGGACTTCCAGCGCCACCTTAACCATGGTGTCGTAGTCGGGATGGGAAATGTACCAGTTGGGAATCTGCTCGTCTTCGGGGAGCTCGTGGTCTACCAGAACCGGGAACCCCAGGAAGATGGCGGCAAAGTGTGCTGCGACCTGGACTTCGTCCCTTTCTCCGAAATGCAGGACAAAGGCACGGACACGGCGCCGCTGGTAATCCCGCTGCTCTTCCCTGAGCCCCGGGGTAATCCCGCCGAAAGCAAGACCAGCGCGCAAAGCGTAGTTCACGGCATGGATAACCTGTGTAAAGTTCCCCAGAGGGAAGGTAATAAAGTCAATGCCGAGTTTCAATCCGGCTTCAATAGCCTGATCCACCACTTCATAAGCCATAAAAATCATAAAACCTTTGGCTTGCAGGTCGCTTACGATCTTGGCCAGAGCTTCTGTGGACTTGGCCTTACCGACAAGGACGGCCTGGCCGGGGATAGTCCAGTCAACCAGCAGGATGCCGTAGCGCCGTACTACGGGGTCACCCAGAAATCCCGTCCAGGGGGGGACATGGAGATCCTCACCCTTGAGGTAGCGCAACGCCTCGATTATCTCCGCGGCATAAGCCGTTGACTCCCCGCAGAGCCTGGCATTGTAAAAGTTCAACTCTTCCTTGATCTGGTTGCGCATACGGTTTAAAATGGGCACCAGTTCACCCAGCTTGGTAACTTTTTCCCCGCTCAAATTCATAATCACGGGAAGGTAGTACCCTGTATCGGGGTAGCCGATGGGATGCTCCGGCCCGTAGCGCCTGATGGCCTGGTTCAGCAGGATTTCGGCGTAGCTGGTGGCTATAACGGCGCCATCGTAGGCTTTCTTGAACAAAGCCAGCGGTGGCCTGGACTCATCGACTGCGCCTTCATATATCTCTTCAAAGGATTTCTCCCATTCTCTGGATAATACACCACTCTCTGCCATATGAGTTCTTACCTCCTTTTTTTACAGGTATTACTAATTACCAGGTCTTAGAAAGAGCTTCCGTTTCGTACTGCTCTTTAGCCATCTTGTGTACTTTCAGCTTCCAGGTTCTTTCATCCAGAGCTGCCAGAATCTTTTTCGCACTTTCCAGGGGATCAGTTTCCCAGATAAAGTAACCGCCGTAAACATCCTGCGCGATTTGCAGGGCAATGCCGTCAACCAGCGGGCTGCCGGGAACTGGCGGAACGACTCCTACGTGCACGGGCATACCCAGAGAAACGGCCCAGCAACCAATAGCGATCGCTTTTTCGCTCATGGCTTCCGGAGCGCTGGCCGCATAGGGGATCTTGGGAGTATCCATCTGCAACTCCTCGGCCATACAGGTCATCAGATCATAAGCACGGGAGTTATCCACACAAGAACCCATATGGAATACCAGTGGGAGCTTTTCGGTCAACTTACCCTTGTTGGCCTCATTAAGGCGGTTAAGGAACGCTTTTAACCCATCTCCGGCATATTTATCCACTGCATCGGAGTTAAGCATGCCAAATTTGGCATAAGTCTGCGCCGCGCAGCCTGTCGCTACCAGAAAAACGTTATTTTTGGCCAGTTCCTGGGCAATCACAGAATGGTTTTGATCATGGATGCGCTTCAGGTTGTTGCAGCCGGCCAGCAGGCAAACCCCGCGCAACTCCCCGGACTCAATGGCATCGGTTAAAACTTTGATCGGCTTTTCGGGGTTCACTGCGGCAAAAATATCCAGCAGAGCTTCTAAACTGAAACCGGCCACAACTTTGTTTTTAACCTGCGGAATGCTGATCTCTTTATTCCTTTCCTTGAAGGCGCCGATGGCAATCTCGATAACCTCGCGGGCTTTTTCCATGGCCCGTGAATCATCGAAATCCACATAATAGGAACCGGGAATTTTAGCTGAAGGCATAGTCGTCACGATACGCGTATGGAAACACTCCGCTACGGCCTGGATGCCGGGCATGATACATTGGATATCAACGACCATGGCATCGACGGCTCCGGTCATAATGGCCAGCTCCTGGGAAGCGAAGTTGGTCAGGATCGGCACACCCTGTCTCATCAGGATCTCATTGCCGGTGCAGCAGATACCCATGCATTTAATACCCTTGGCGCCGACTGCTTCGGCTTCTCCTTTCATATCCCGGGCAGCCTGGACGATCATTTCGCTTAAGATGGGGTTATGGCCATGAACAGCAATGTTCACATAATCCGGATCCAGAACGCCCATATTGGCTTCGGAGACCACGGGCTTGGGAGTCCCGAATAAAATATCAGATAAACTGGTAGCAATATGTTCGCCGATATAATCCGCCAGAGCAACCTCCAGGGCTTTAAAAACCAGGTTGACGGGGTCGGCATCCATACCCATATGTGTTTGCGCCATGGCTTCGGCAATGGTGCGGTGAATACTGCTGGGCAGAATATTGCACTCTTTAAGTCTTTCTACCCTCTCCGGAATTATTACTTGAGAAAGCCACCTGCTGTCCTTACCATCCAGGCGGTTGAAATCCTCCAGGGCAATAGCCACCAGTTCCTTCAAGATGGCTTTGTCATCCTTGCCTTCGGTGGAAACGCCGAGCCGTTCAGCCACAGCATATAGCTTCTTTGTATCCTTAATTTCATAATCGGGAGCATGACCTTCTGATACTTCCCTGGCCAGCAGTGAAGCATGCAGTCCGTGATCCGAATGCGCGGCACAGCCTCCCAGGGCATGGCGCACCAGGTTACGGGCGACAATGGTATAGGCTGTAGCGCCGCAGATCCCTTTATCCGCTTTTTTGGTAATGCGGCAGGGCCCCTGGATGCAGACATGGCAGCAAACACCTGTTTCACCGAAATTACACTGCGGCTGCATCTTTAAATAACGATCGTAAGCACTCTCCAAACCGCTGCCTTCAGTCTTAGCGAGTACTTCCAGAACAGCCGGGTCAACGCTTCTGTTGCGGTCTTTTTTCTTTTCATCTTTATCGGCCATAATGTTTTTCCAAACCTCCTCTTTGGTTATTTAAAAATTAATGATAGCCGTTTCCCTGAATTTACCTGGTTCCCGTCACCTCCTCAACTCCCCTTATGATCTGAAGGTAAACATCTTCCATCCCGGTTAACAAGCTTTCCTCCACCAAATTATTAGGCGAATCCGCCATTGACCTTTCCCATACTTTTTCTTCAAAAGGCAGAACACCAATAATTTCACCGGGGGAGAAATTATCCTGTAAATACTTTATTTCTTCCTCCTTACGAACCTTGTTCCCCAGGATTTTAACGTTTTTGATACCCAGCTCCGCCGATAAGCGCTTTACCAGACCGGCGGTTTTAATGCTCGTTCTGGTGGGTTCGGTGACCACCAGCATAAAATCCACCCCCCGGGCTGTCCCCCGAGTAAGATGTTCGATGCCGGCGCTCATATCCAGGACAACCACTTCTTGCTTATCGAGCAGCAAGGAGTTCAAAATAGCATTAAGAAAGGAGTTCTCCCTGCAATAGCAGGCCGAGCCTCCTTGCTTGATACCGCCCATAATCAGAAATCTGATCCTGCCCAGCTGCAGGCTGTAGTTATCGATAACGTCTTCCACATACGGATCAAGGTTGTAAAAAGCTCCTTTGCCACCAGTTTTTTCTTCGATCACTTCCTTCATATCCACCAAAGGCGTCAGTGAAGCCAGTCTTTCCTGCTCTATCCCCAGGGTAAGCCCCAGGCTGGCATCAGGATCGGCATCAACGGCAAAAACATTAAAGCCGTTTTTGGCAAAAAGATAAATTAAATTGGCGGCAACAGTGGTTTTTCCTACCCCGCCCTTGCCTGATACAGCTATTTTCACAAACACATTCCTCCTATGAATTAAGTTTCAAGCGGTAGTTCAATATTCAGAATAATCCAGATGATAGGCTGCTTGCTTACCCCAACTCCATGGAAAACAGTAAAGTACAGATAGCATTACAACAGTAACATTAGTTCTACAAATAAAAGCGGAAATCCTTTTTTAAAAAGACAGAAGAGCATAAATTATGCTTTTTGCTACTTCGCTACCCTTTATCCTTATTCCTGCACAAGAATTTTCTTAATTTAGAATAAGAAAAAGCCCCGCTTTTAAAAGCAGGGCCTATAAGAGCTATTCCTTTTCTTTGGGACCGGGAAGAACTTCTTCTCCGGATTTTTTAGTAAAGAGGAGCTTTTCCTCGTCTTTTTCTTTATCAACGATAATGGTATCCCCCGCAGTAAAAGTACCCCGCAGCATCTCTTCGGAAATCCCGTCCTCCAGTCTTTTTTGGATAACACGCCTTAATGGACGGGCGCCGTAGGTGGGGTCAAACCCCTCTTTAGCCAGCAGCGCTTTCGCCTCCGGTGTAACTTCCAAATGCAGTCCGTACTCCGCAATACGTTTCGACAGCTCGTTCAACATCAGGTCGACTATCTGAGCGATATCTTCCTCAGTAAGCGATTTAAAAACGATGACATCGTCTACTCTGTTTAAAAATTCCGGTCGGAAAGTGCGCTTGAGTTCATCAAGCAGCCTGTTTTTCATCTGCTCATAAGTTCTCTCAGCATCCGCAGGCCTAAAGCCCATTACCTGCTGCTTTTTGATAAAGTTCGCCCCCACGTTGGAGGTCATGATTATCACTGTATTGCGAAAATTGACTGTCCGCCCTTTACCGTCCGTTAAACGCCCATCCTCCAGGATTTGCAGGAGAATGTTAAAAACATCAGGATGGGCTTTTTCTATTTCGTCCAGGAGAATGACACTGTAAGGCTGACGCCGTACTTTTTCCGTCAACTGTCCGCCTTCCTCGTAACCCACATACCCCGGAGGGGCACCGATAAGACGGGCCGTAGTATGTTTCTCCATATATTCGGACATATCCAGGCGGATAATATTTTCCTCATCCCCAAAAATTGCCTCCGCCAGACTGCGGGCCAGTTCTGTTTTTCCAACGCCGGTAGGTCCCAGGAAAATAAAGGAACCGATAGGCCTTTTGGGGTCTTTTAAACCCGCCCGCCCGCGGCGGATCGCTCGTGAAACAGCCTGCACAGCTTCATGCTGCCCGATAACTCTCTCGTGCAGGATCTCCTCCATACGCAGCAAGCGAGCCGATTCCTCCTCCGCCAGCTTTTTCACCGGAACTCCTGTCCAGCTGGAAACAATATGGGCAATGTCCTCATCAGTTACTACAGCCTGATCGGCTACTACCTTTTTCTGCTCCCATTCCTTTTTGAGTTCATTAAAGCGAGCCCTGAGCTGCTGCTCTTTATCTCTCAGCCGGGCAGCGTGCTCAAACTCCTGGTTCCTAACGGCTGCCTCTTTTTCCTGACGAAGAGCTTCCATTTTCTCTTCCATTTCCTTTAAATCGGGAGGAGCAGTATAATTGCGAAGCCTGACACGGGAAGCCGCTTCATCGATAAGGTCGATGGCCTTATCGGGAAGAAAACGATCCTGGATATAACGGTCCGCCAGTTTAACAGCGGCTTCCAGCGCTTCGTCGGTAATTTTGACACGGTGATGAGCTTCATAG
Organism: Bacillota bacterium; assembly: GCA_029778075.1. GTDB lineage: Bacteria > Bacillota > Dethiobacteria > DTU022 > UBA8154 > UBA9862. Next base: position 27,338 of record JAKORA010000187.1, read on the forward strand.
CGGTCACGGAGACCTTTCAGAATCTCCAGGCTCTCCTCTTTGGTAGGCTCTCCGACCATGATCGGCTGAAAACGCCTTTCCAAAGCCGGATCCCGTTCAATATATTTCCGGTACTCATCAAGTGTTGTAGCCCCAATAGCCTGCAGTTCACCTTTGGCCAGCGCCGGCTTGAGTATATTGGAGGCGTCAATTGCCCCCTCTGCTGCTCCGGCGCCGATAATCGTATGCAACTCGTCAATAAAAATAATTACGTTTCCTGCCTGCTGAAGCTCCAGCATTAACTTGCGCAGGCGTTCTTCGAATTCACCGCGGTACTTCGTTCCCGCCACAACAGCGGCCAACTCCAGGGTTACAACTCTTTTGTCCCTCAGTATATCAGGGACGTCGCCTTCGGCAATGCGTTGAGCCAGCCCCTCCGCGATAGCTGTCTTACCTACACCGGGTTCACCGATCAGGCAGGGGTTGTTTTTTGTCCTGCGGCTTAAAATTTGGATAACCCTTTCAATTTCTTTTTCCCGGCCGATGACAGGATCAAGTTTACCCTCCCGTGCCATTCTGGTAAGATCGCGACCGAAAGCGTCCACTGTCGGTGTCTGGGGAACATTTTTGCCGCCCGGCCCGCCGCCTATCTGGGTTTCTCCGCCCAGCAGCTGAATTACCTCCCGTCGCGCTTTTTTCAAATCTACTCCTAAAATCGTTAACACCTGGGCTGCAATACCTTCACCTTCTCTTAGAAGGCCAAGTAAAAGATGTTCCGTCCCCACATAATTGTGTCCGAGGTTCTGCCCCTCTTCAATGGCCAGTTCTATTACCTTTTTGGCTCTGGGGGTGTAACTGATCCCCTGCGCCAGTGTCTTTTCACCTTTACCGGCAATCTTCTCTACTTCAAAACGGACACGTGACAGTTCCACACCGAGGTTTTGCAGGCTGCGTGCCGCAATACCCGAACCTTCACGCACCAAGCCCAGGAGAATATGTTCAGTCCCTATGAAGTTATGGTTTAACCTTTTGGCTTCTTCCTGAGCCAGTACAAGGACCTGTTGTGCTCTTTCCGTAAATCTTCCGAACATAAACATTTTTATTACACTCCTTTCTTTTAATATGGATTACGGTAAATACTTCTGAATCTGTACTGCCCTTTCCAAATCCCTTTCATAAGCGCTCAAAGTCCTTCCTTTAAGATACTGCAGACATCCCGGACGAACCAGAACCAGAAGCTCGTTTAATACTTTTACAGGAACGTTTGTTATTAAACCCAGATCCACACCCAACCGAACATCGGAAATAAGCTGCATGGCTTCGTTGGAATCGATCAGCCTTGAGTATTTTAGCAGGCCATAGGCCCTTCCGGCTCTATCAGCCAGCTTTTCTCTTCCTTCATTCAGAAGGTGCTCCCTGGCATTTTTCTCCTGATTGATGAGCTGCCTGGTCACACTGTAAAGGTTATGCCATATTTCTTCCTCGGATTGGCCCAGCGTAATCTGGTTGGATATTTGTAATAGATTGCCCGTTATTTCCGTTCCTTCTCCATAAAGTCCCCTTACAGCGAGGCCGACCTGGTTAACCGCTGCCAGGATCCGGTTTATCTGCTGGGTAATAACCAAAGCCGGGAGATGCAGCATCACGGAAGCTCGTAATCCGGTACCTACGTTGGTTGGGCATGCTGTAAGATACCCCTTTTCCTCGTCAAACGCATAGTCTACCTGCGATTCCAGGAAATCATCGTATCGTGAAGCTTCCTGCCACGCTTTTTCCAGTTGTAACCCCGGCAAAAGACATTGTATCCGGAAATGGTCTTCCTCATTTACCATAATGCTGATAACTTCATCATCCCTGAGCATCAAAGCGCTAAAACGGCTTTCCCTGGCCAGAAGGGGGCTGATTAAATGTTTTTCTACCAGTACCTGGCGGGATATCTGCGGTAGGCTACTAATGCTCAACAACTGCAGCCGCATATTGGCATCTCCCTGGTTTTCCATAACTTTTTCAGCCAGCCTAAGCACTTTTTCCCTTTGTTCATCGGATGCCAGGGGAGGAAAGGGTAATTTTCGAACATTCCGTGCCAGTCTTATGCGGCTGCTGATCACAATATCAGCGTCCGGCCCGCTCCCTTCCATCCACTTGCTGGCAATCTCTACTCTTCTTTCTTGTTGCAATTGTTCTTCCTCCATGCTCTCCTTATATATTTCTTCCAGAGGATTATTTTTATCTTTAGGATTGCTCGAGGCAGATTTTTCTTTTTCACTCATGATTATCACCTCTAAAAGGAAGCTTTCCTTCAAGTTTACGAATTTTGTCCCGGAGCTCGGCTGCTTCTTCAAAAGCCTCCTCGGCAACTTTTCTTTGCAACTCTTCCCTTAGCTTCTCCACTTCTTTCTTTATCCTAACAAAAGAACCCGCCCTGGCCGGAATTTTTCCCATATGTTTCTGGTTGCCATGAAGACGGCGGAGCAGTGGAGCCAAGTTTTTGTCGAAAACTGTATAACACTGGTCACATCCGAAACGGCCAATCTGGCCAAATTGGGTATAAGTCAGCCCGCACCCCGTGCACTGCAAGCCGCTGTAACCGGTCGGCGCAACCGCTTCAGGATCCCCTGAGGGGACAAAGCCCATCAATTCTGAAAAGAATTGATGCAGAGGGAATTTTCCTTCAAAGGAAAGCTCCCCGCCCTTCTCCCTGGCACAAGCATTGCACAGATAAAGCTCTGTTTTATGTCCATTGATAATTTTGGTTACATGTACAGAGGCAGCTCTTTTCCCGCATTTCTCACAAAGCATAACTTCTTCCTCCTTTTAGTATACTCTACGCAAGTTTTATAAGCATCAGTATCATATCCTTGAGCAACCTGCCCCGCAACGTTTCCTGCAAAGACTTATCATTAACATTGGCCAGGCCGTCTAATACTGCTTCCATTAGTCTTGATTC
>JAKORA010000188.1 GCA_029778075.1 Bacillota bacterium
ACGAAGACGACAACGACGGCACTGCTTTAAACGTCGCCTGCGATTTTGCAGAGACGTTTGAGCAAATGGCAGAAGAATACAATATCGAATTTTAAAACGCCGAGCCGGGAGCGTATCCCGGCACAAAAAAAATCAGGAGGTTGGAAAAATGAAAAAACTGTTAGGGAGTAAGTATAGCAACGTCCTGGAGTTAATCCAGGAAACGGGGAAAATCCCCGTACGGTGCATCGATGACGGGGATTTGGAGCAACTGAAAAACGAAATAGAAAACTTGGGCTACAAATGCAAATTAGACCCGTCAGCAGACTATCTCCTAGCCGAAAAATTAACAAGGTCAGAGTTAATTGAAGCATTAAAGGAAATTGGGATAGTGACTGTCGATTCAAAGAATCTTCAGGACATAATGCCCCTGGTGTATGAGTACTTTGCAGAAACGTTTAAAGGGTTCGCAGCGGACCCGAGCAACGAAGCCGCAGAGGAGGGACTTGAAGCCTTCCAAAACGGCGAATATCTTGTAGACATCTACTTCGACGAAAACGAAATTGTGTATTTCGTCGGAAAAGATGCCCAGCATCTCAATAATGAGCCACGTTGGGCAGAAGATGACTACAACGACATCCAGACTGAAGAGCTTGCAACTCTTCTCAAAGTGGCAAAGCAGGGCTAGGAAGATGCCGGAGAATCCCCGGCGGGGCCTTCGGGCCCTTCCGCTACAATAAGAAAAAAAGGAGGGTTAGTAATGGATATTTACCAGAAGCATGGGTATAAAGACAGGAAAGATTATTTGGAAAGCCTAGCTTTAGAATTTGGCCTTCCGAAAAGGGTAGTCTTTATAGCAGCGAATATGCTGGGAAAGAACGAAGATTTCGACGGTCTTCTCACCACTTTAGAAGACGCCACGTGGTGAAATACCGCCTGCCGGGAGCGGTCAATCCCGGCACAAAAAAAGTAAATTCAGCCGGAGAAGGAAGGAGGGGATAACATGAAAATAGTAAACCTTACTCCCCACAGCATTACTTTTTTCGATGCTGCAGGGAACGCAGTCCTGACGGTCGAACCGTCGGGACAAATAGCCCGGTGCAGCGTTACCCGGGAAAAAATCGGGGATATCAACGGTATCCCGGTTAACAAATCCAAGTTCGGGGAAGTGGAAAACCTCCCTGAACCGGAAGAAGGCACAATATATGTTGTGTCTGCCCTGACCGCTCAGGCCGTGCCTGATCGGGAAGATGTGTTCATCACGGACGACGCCGTTCGTGACGACCAGGGGCGCATCATCGGATGTAGGGCGCTGGCCCACATCTGAACAAAACTTCCCGGCGGCGGGGAGAATCAGCCGCACGGGCGGAAGGTCAAAAGACCGGGAGCCCGAGAAAGGAGGAAAAAATGAAGATATACACTGTTGAAAGCGGGAACGTTATAGAAGGGGCCAAGGTTGACTCCTTCACACTGAAAGGGGCAGGCGCTACCATCCCTGCTATCCTTGTAGGCGAGGAGGGCAGGGGCAGGAGACTGGGGGTCCTCCCTGTGCAACTCCTGCCGGAAAAATACAAAGAATGGCAGGAGGAGGGGACAGTTTCGATTCACTCAGCCGAGGTCGGAGAGACCAGAGCTGGGAAGCCAAAATTGATAGAATCTTCGGGAATAGCGGATACAGAAAAATGTATCTGTGTATTCCGGACCCGGATCGGTTACCGGGGTGCGAATGAGCACACCGGGGACCGAGATGGAGGAACGGAAAAAGACTTCTGGGGCGCAGAACACCCCACGTTCCTTCCATTCCCGGGGGAGGTCCTGTGCGAAGGGATTGTCGCACAGGGCGACGCCGGCCGGATGGGCAGCGGCAGCCAAATCGTTGCCGTCATGCCGGCAGGTATAGTCTTCAGGACTGGTTACAGCGGGAGGTTGTACGGTGAGCCTCCCGAGCACTACTACCTCTTCAGGGACGGGCAACTATTGTCCGCCACCTGGGAGGAAAGGGAGGTGGCAGAAATATTCTGAATAGAATACCCCACGGCTAGCCACTTTAGGCGCAGCCACAGGGACATACCAAAAA
>JAKORA010000189.1 GCA_029778075.1 Bacillota bacterium
CAAATCCTTTGTTTGTAGGGTTTTCATGGAGCCGCGGGGTAACGCCGGGGCTGGTTGTTGTGAGAACTAGCTTCAGCCATAAGTATTGGCCGTCCGAAAAATCTATGTCTCGTAAAGCGGAGCCGTTTGCCTGTTTTTTTCAGTTGTCCGGATCATGTTCAGTTCCTGCCGGGAGAATGTGACAAAATTGCCCCGTCCCCACTGTCACACGGTAGCGGCCAGAAAAAGTTGGTAAGCGTACAATTGTCACCACCTAAACATCATTCCCTCATTATGCCATACTCTATCGTAAATAGAGTTAGGCTAAGGAGGGTTTTTCATGACCAAAGACGAACGCGAAGCCAATCGGGCGGCCTGGGCAAAGAGAATCGCTGACTTTCGAGCCAGTGGCCTTAGCGCCACGCAGTGGTGCGCTGCCAACGGACTTAAGATCCACCAGCTCAGGTACTGGCTTAAAAAAATTGAAGCTCCGGCACCAGCCCCAACAGCAGTCCGCTGGCTGCCCGTGAACTTTAGCGATCCTGAGCCCGCCCTGATGGTCAGAGTCGGTCCGGCGACAATCGAAATACAAAACGGCTTCGACCCAGAGCTTTTCATCACAGTAGTAAAAACATTAAGCATGCGTGGCTTTACCGCACCGGCCGGGAAGAGCCGGCGATTGTTCTTTACGATTATCAAACCACCCGGGCGAGCAAGCACCCCGAGCGCTTCCTGAAAGGGTTCGAAGGCTATATGCATGTTGACGGTTATACCGGTTACAACGGACTGCCCGGCATTACCCTGGTCGGCTGCTGGGCTCATGCACGGCGTAAATTTACCGAAGCTTTAGCGGCGCTGCCGAAAGAAAAACAAAATGCCGATGTTGCTGCCAGGCATGGCCTTGAGTTTTGTAACCGCCTTTTTGCCCTGGAAAGGGAATTGAAAAATGTTTCCGATGAGACACGTTACCTGGAGAGGTTAAAACGCGGCCAGCCGATCATCGATGAATTTAAAGCTTGGCTTGATTATCAAAAGCCGCGGGTGCTGCCGAAAAGTGCTTTCGGGCAGGCGGTCAGCTATTGCCTAAATCAGTGGGATAAGCTTTTGACTTACCTGCTGACGGCCGCCTGGAGCTCGATAATAACCGGGCCGAACGCTCAATCAAGCCTTTTGTTATCGGGCGAAAAGGGTGGCTGTTCTCGAACATCCCCCGTGGAGTGAAAGCCAGTGCGACAATTTACAGTATCGTCGAAACAGCAAAAGAAAATGGGATTAACCCCTATTAGTACCTGACGTACTTGTTTGAGCAGATGCCAAATTTAGATGTCAAAGATCAGAAAGACTTAGACGAATTGCTCCCCTGGTCCAAAAGCTTGCCAGCCAAGTGGCGAACCAAAAAAGAAAGTGATGAAAAGCCCGCCTCTTAGAAGGTGGGCATTATTTTACGCTTACTCATCTACTTTTGTGGGCAACTAGCCTAGTTCTCCTTTCCTTTAACATCATTACGTAGGTTGAACAGAGCATCGGCGCGGAAAAGTTGGCTTTAGACTGATTTCATTTCACCATAATTACACCATTTATTAATACCGAAAAACAGCATTTGATACCTATTTACAACTTTTTTACACAACATAAAAAACCCTGCAAGTCCTTTACTTACAGGGTTTTGTAAGGTTTTTTGGTGGGCGAAGAGGGATTTGAACCCCCGACCCCCTGCTTGTAAGGCAGGTGCGCTCCCGCTGCGCCATTCGCCCCTGTTCGTTTTTCAACATGATCCATTATAATAGGTTGAGTCCGAAAAGTAAAGGGGACGGGAACCCTTGACTGTGTCAAGACTTAGTAGGTGAAACTCCCGCATTTTTTTAAGCCGGCCATTGCACTGAGGCGATTTCTTTAAGCACATATTTGATCCAAGGCCTGCCGGCGAAGGGCCCATATAAGGCCGGCATAGTGGCCCTCAACCAGGCTTCCAGATCTTCCTGGTGGCAGGCAGACACCTTTTCCATAAAGGTTTGCTCCGGTA
>JAKORA010000190.1 GCA_029778075.1 Bacillota bacterium
AATTTCAACATGTTAAGGCAGTTTGGCACGCCCGCTCTTATGGTCCCCCTGGGTATGGCCGGCGATGCGCCGATTAAAAACTGGGCCGGAATAGCAGGGAAGGATTTTTCTGAGGCTGAACTAGAGCTTATCGGAGGAGAAGCCGTGGTCGCGCAGCAGGAAAGGAGATATGCCTGTTACCGCTGCCCCATCGGATGCGGTGGCCACATGAAGGAAGGATCCGGTGAATATCAATACGAAGCCGGAGCCCATAAGCCGGAGTACGAAACACTGGCCATGTTCGGCAGCAGTTGTCTCAACTGCAATCTGGAATCGATTATCAAAGTAAACGATATTTGCAACCGTTACGGGCTTGATACGATCTCCACGGGGGCTGTCATCGCCATGGCTATCGAATGCTATGAGAATGGCATTATCAGCAAAGAAGACACCGATGGCCTGGAAATGAGCTGGGGCAACCACCAGGCTATTGTCGCCATGACCGAAAGAATCGCGAAGCGGGAAGGCTTCGGGGCGGTTCTGGCCGATGGCGCCAAAGTCGCGGCGGAGAGGATCGGCAAAGGCGCAGACCAATTTGCTATGCATATCCAGGGGCAGGAGTTGCCGGCCCACAATCCGAGGTTTGGGTTCCACTGGGCCCTCGGTTACCGGATGGACCCCACCCCGGCGCGTCATACCCAGGGACCGGGGAGACCGCCCCGAGGACTTCCAATACCCGAGTACGACAGGAATTCACAGTCCGGTATGCAGCCCGGCTATAAGTTGGCACACAGCTTCAGCCATGTAGTGCAGTCTCTGGGGTTATGTATATTTGTTTACTGGGCGTTGCCGCATATCGATCCGCTGATGGAATCCATTAAAGCGGTCACCGGCTGGGAGGTCACCTTTGACGAGCTGTTTAAAACGGGAGAGCGGATTACCAACATGCGGCAGGCTTTCAATGTTCGCGAGGGCTTAAATGCTCTGCAGTTCCATATTCCCGACCGAATACTCGGAAAACCGCCCCAGGAAGAAGGCCCGCTGAAGGGTATTACACTGGATGAGGAAACCATAGACGGCGAATATCTTGCGGCTATGGGCTGGGACCCCGTAACGGCCAAACCCGGCAGGTCCAAGCTGGAGGAGCTGGGGCTGACCGATGTGGTTGGGGCGCTCTGGCCGTAATACTAGAATAAGGCTTTCCAAGGCATGATTGGACACCACGGACGTAAACCCGTGGTGTCTTGTTTTTGCCGTAGCTTTTTACTGCAGCCGTTTCCGATTTAAAGTGGTATTGCATAAGGAATACTGTTTAATATTTTTGGAGCAGTAGTAAAAACTAAAAAAGAAAAGCGCATATAATTATGCTTGCCCATATTATAACTGCCTTATTGTAACTGGAGGTTTGAATAAGCATATGAAAAGAGAGGAATTGGCAACTTTTGCCGGAGGCTGTTTCTGGTGCATGGTTCCACCCTTTGACAATTTGCCCGGCGTAATAAAGGTAGTGTCCGGCTATACGGGCGGTCATAAGGCGGATCCGACGTATGAGCAGGTCTGTTCGCAGAAAACCGGCCACTGTGAAGCGGTGCAGGTAACTTTTGATCCCGAGGAGATTTCTTATGATGAGCTTCTGGAGGTATTCTGGCGGCAGATAGACCCCACCGACCCCGACGGCCAGTTTTTTGATCGCGGAGAAACGTACCGGACAGCCATCTTTTATCATAATGAGGAGCAAAAGCAAAAGGCCGAGGCATCGAAGAGAGCACTTTCGCAAAGCGGCCGCTTCGCCAAACCGATCGCCACCAGGATCCTGCCCGCCGGCCCCTTTTATCCTGCCGAAGAGTACCATCAGGATTACTACAAGAAAAATCCTCTGCACTATAATCAGTACCGCCGCGGCTCGGGGCGTGACGCTTTTCTAGCCAAACACTGGGGGCGGGAGAAAAACTGGGAGGAGTTGAAAAAGAAGCTTACGCAAAGGCAATTTGAGGTCACGCAAAAAAATGCCACAGAGCCGCCTTTTGATAACGAATACTGGGACAATAACAGAGAAGGCATCTATGTTGATATCGTCTCAGGCGAGCCCCTTTTCAGCTCGCTGGATAAGTATGATGCGGGCTGCGGCTGGCCCAGTTTTACCAGACCTCTGCATCCGGAAAATATAAAAGAAAAGCCTGATTACAGCCATGGGATGGTTCGTACAGAGGTCCGGAGCAGGGAGGCGGATTCCCACTTGGGCCACGTTTTTAATGATGGGCCGGCCCCCGGGGGGCGGCGCTACTGTATCAATTCCGCAGCCCTTCGCTTCATTCCAAAGGAAAATCTGGAGAAAGAGGGATATGGCTATTACCTCCGGCTGTTTAAGAAAAAGCAGCGGCATGCAAGCCACAAAGACGTATGCAAATGACCCTGTTTGGACCATGCCGTTGTAAGTGTGACTTTACTGCCAGGAAACAATGTAAAGAACAACACCCTTTGCACGTTCTTATCTCCCTTTCGTAGCCGTTGGGCCAAACAAAATTTGTGGGCGGGGAGGTTTGTTTAATGAAAAAAGGAAATTTATAGATCTTTATAGAATATTTAAATTAAATGAACTTTCTGAACTAAGGGGGTTAAAGATGTATAGGGTTAAAATTATGTAATTATTTATTATTTTAGACATCATTATAAAAATCGCTTTAAGGAGGAACGTGGAGGATGAAGAAAAAAAGCAAGATACAGATTGCGGTTTGTCTGCTAATTGTTTTGGGGATCGCTGCCGGCTGTGCTCAGCCGTCCTCAACTCCATCTCCGTCTCCTGAACAGACCGTTCCGGAAACAGCGCAGGAACCAACAAAAGATAAAATTGTTATCGGTCAGGCGACCTCTCTCTCCGGTTCGCTTGCCAGCGGTGTAGCAGTCTCCAACGGTCCGGTTTATGAAATGTGGGTAAAGGAGATCAACGATCAGGGCGGTATTTATGTAGAGGAATACGGTAAAAAATTGCCAATAGAGTATATCAAGTATGATGACAAATCCGACATGGGCACGATGACGAGGTTGTTGGAAAAATTAATCCTGGAGGATCAGGTTGATTTTTTGCTTCCGCCGTGGGGCACTGCTTTCCTTTATGCTGCTGCTCCGATCGCCAACAAGCACGGCTATATCCTGATCGGCGGTCCTGGGGGTGCGGCCAAGCTAAAGGAGATTATTTCCGGCCTGCCTTACTTCTTTTCCGTCTATAATTTTGCCGAAACCCAAATACCGGCCCTGGCCGACATTCTTGAGGAACTTGGCGTCAAGTCGGTAGCGATTATCTTCATCGGAGATCTCCATGGAGTGGAGTACTCGGGGGCGGCGGTCCCGGAATTTGAGTTGAGGGGCATTGAAGTAAAAATGATTAAGAGCTATTCACCCGGAATTCAGGATATGTCTCCGATGTTGAAGGAGGCCAAGATGCTGGACGTCGATGCTTTTATCGGCTTTACCTATCCCGAAGAAACCATGCTTATTACCACTCAGGCCATGGAGCTTGACATTAACTTCGATGTTTTTCACCTCAGCGTTGGTCCCTGTTTCGGCTTTTATAAAGATGCCTTCGGGGCAGAGGTGGTGGAGGGAGTTATGGGCCCCGCTTCCTATAACAAGAAAAGTTCTCCCGGGGCTGCAGAATTCATTGAAAAATACATCGCATTCACCGGACAGGAACCCACTTACTGGGGCGGGGCTGATGTGTATGCTTCACTCCAGCACCTTCAGCAGGCTATAGAAGAGGCCGGAACCCTTGACCAGGCGCGGATAAGAGAGCTTCTGGCCACGAAAACCTACGACACATGTATAGGGCCCTTTTCGTATGAGGGGGGGCTTTTCAGAGGGCATTTAGGCGAGATGGGCCAGTGGCAAAACGGTATCTTTGAAATCATTGATCCCGGCGAAAACCGGACCGCACCGCCGATAATAAAGCCCGAGTGGCCGAAATGAGAAGGCCAAAGCCTGCAGAAAAAATGAGCATTAAAATATTATACCCCTAAGCCCACCTTGTTGGATAGATGGGCGCTATTTTTACGCCTACGTCCATGTGGAGATTGCTGGCTGAAACATTATGGCTGCCTGGTTAGGTCGCCGGAATAGACGCTGCGAGCTCGTTGATTGTTAAACGCGCCTGAAGCCTCTCTTAATGCAGAAAGAGAGGCTTCAGGCCGTTTTAAAGTGCGTTAATTTTACAGATATGAGCAATATAAAATGATGCTTTTAATCTTAAGGAGCTTTAGTTAATTTCCTTTGTAACCAAATTTTTCCGAAATGATCTTTACCGCTTCTTTTACTTCGTTGCTGATTTCCTTTAACCTGTGTAAATCCAACCGGTTTGCCGGGCCTGAAACGCTGACCGCAGCGATTACCTCGCCGGCGTGATTTTTTACGGGGGCGGCAACACAGTTGACAAGGGGTTCCAACTCTCCAAAATCATAGGCCAGTCCTTCTGCTCTTATTTCAGCCAGTTGTTCTTTAAGTTTTTCCACATTTGTGATAGTATTGCCGGTAAATCGCGGCAGTCCTTTTTTTCTGATAATGTTGTCCAGTTCATCCTGAGGAAGGTAGGCCAGCAATACTTTCCCTGAAGCTATACAATGAGCATAAGCACGCTTGCCGATATAGGAATAGGTTACCAGAGTGGGATAAGTTGCCAGCTTATTGACGAAGACGGCTTCACCCTTGTCTAGGACAACAAGATGCACTGTTTCGCCGATTTTTTTATTCAATTCGTGGAGCACGGGTAAAGATTGAGAATGCAAATCCAGCGATTGGATCAGGTTGTTTCCTATTTCGAAGAGCTTTAGGCTTAACCGGTATTTGCCGTTTTTTTCTGTTTGTTCCACATAGCCCAGGTGCTCCAGCGTTAGCAAAAAACGGTGAACAGTGCTCTGTTCCATATTCATTATTTTTGTTAAGTCTTTAATACGTATTTCGTCATTATACCTGGACATAGTCTCCAGGATTTGAAAAGCTTTAATGACAGATTTAATAAGATATCTGCTTTTTTTTTCAGTTGCACTGTTTATTTGGTTCATTGAACTCTCCAAAAAATATAAAGTTGTAAGTTATTATATAACAAGCGTAAGTAAAAGTCAATTAAATGCCATTTTATGTAAAAATCTAAAAAAGCAAGTTTAACAAATACATTTAAATTAATCCAAATATGTTTATAGAAAATACTTTACAAATTGAAAGACATAAAGTATAATTTACCTAAAGAAATATGTATATTAGAATTAAATTATGCATTGTAGAATTTGTATATATTGTAGAATTTATATTTAATAATTTATAATTACGAGGTGCTAATATGCTGCAAATCAGAATACAAGGTCGAGGCGGGCAGGGAGCTCAGGTAGCCGGCCAACTGCTGGCGACAGCGTTTTTCCGTGAAGGAAAGTACATACAGTCATTTGCCAGTTACGGGGGTGCAAGGCGGGGGACTCCTGTGAGTGCTTTTCTAAGAGTAGATGATAAACCAATTAACCTTCGCTGCGATATTGAAGAGCCCGATGCCCTTTTATGTTTTGATTCCAGCCTCCTGGATAAGGCACTCTTGAAAGGTGCGACATCTCGAACCAGGATCATGGTCAACTCTTCCAAAAGCCCTGACGATTTCCTTCACCTGGGCGATTTCAACATTATTACTGTGGATGCGAAAAAGATTGCCAGCCATAACAATCTGGGCAGGATCGTAAACTCCGCCTTAATAGGGGCCTTTGCGGCTCTACTGGAGGCTCCCGCTATTGAAAGCCTTTTAGCAGTAGTAAAAGAGATGAGTCCCGCCAAAGCGGAAGAAAATGTCGCTTCCTGTCGGGATGGTTATGATTTGATAAAGAAAGAGGGTGGGGTATAATCATGCCAAAAGCAGCAGAAGTGATACCAACAATATGGACAACTTTATGGAGCGATGCCAATAATACAGGGACATGGCGCATGGCTATTCCTGTTTACCGGCACCGGCTGTCCCCCTGCCGGCTGTCCTGCCCTGTAGGCGGCACTATTCCTGTTTGGGCCGATAAGCTTCGGAACGGCGAATTTTATGAAGCCTGGTCAGAGATCGTTGCGAACAATCCCTTCCCCGCTGTTACCGGAAGAGTCTGCCATCATCCTTGCGAGAGTGCGTGTAACCGGAGCCAATTTGATGAAAAAGTGTCGATTAAACTGCTGGAACGCTACCTGGGCGATCTCGCCCTGGAAAAAGGGTGGTCCCTCCCTGAGAAAGGCTTAGCCAAAAAACAGAGGGTTGCCATTATCGGGGGCGGTCCAGCCGGTCTTTCGGCCGCCTACCAGCTAACGCTCAGGGGTTACAGGGTGGAAATATTCGAAGCCAAGCAAATGCCGGGCGGACTGCTGCGCTATGGAATCCCGCCCTATCGCCTTCCCCGGGAAGTATTGGACGGTGAAATTGACCGGCTGCTGCAACTGGGAATTCAAGTCCATACCGGAAGCGCCATAAACGTCGACGAAGAATACAGGCGGCTGCAGAAAGATTATGACGCCCTGTTCATCGCTACGGGAGCCCAGCGTCCCAGGAAGCTACATCTATCGGGGAGCGATTTCGGCATAGTAAAAGACGGCCTTGATTTTCTTTTCCAGGTCAACAACGGCTTGGCCCCTAAAATAGAGAAAAAAGTTATCGTCATTGGCGGCGGCAATACCGCTGTGGACGCAGCCAGGGTGGCCAGGAGGCTTGGGGCAGAGCAGGTAACAATAGTGTATAGGAGAACAGAGGCAGAAATGCCTTCTCAAAAAAGCGAGATCCTCGAGGCCAGGGAAGAAGGGGTAGAGTTTTTGTTTCTGGCCTCCCCTGTCAGGATTGAAAAGGAAGCTGATAATGGATACAGGCTGATCTGCCAGAAAATGCGGCTGGGGGAAAAAGACGCCTCCGGAAGGCCCAGGCCTGAAGCCGTGCCGCAAGCTTACTTTCCCCTGGAGGCAGACCAAATCATTATGGCTATCGGCTCTGACGCCGTTATTCCCGACATAAGCGAACAGCCGGCGTTAAACGGCTCTCTCTTGAAAGTGGATGAAAAGCAGGAAACTTCCGTGGAGGGAATGTTTGCCGGCGGAGATTTAACCAGCAACGAAAGGTTTGTCTCTTCGGCCCTGGGCGCCGGTAAAAAAGCCGCGAAACATATTGACCGGCTCTGGGCAGGTTCGCTCAGGAATGATAATAGTGATAATTACGGAGAAGAAGCAGTGACTTATAAAGAAGTAAATACATTTTACTTTTCACGGAGCCAGGCGGTTAAAAACAACCTGCTCCAGGCTACAGAAAGGGTGCAAAATTTTCAGGAAGTCCAACTGGGGATCTCCGAAGGACAAGCTCTTAACGAGGCAGCACGCTGCTTTAACTGCGGCCTGTGCGTACAATGCGATAACTGTTTTTATTTTTGCCCCGATATGGCAATTAAGAAAGGTAATTCCGGAGAAGGAGAAAAAGAATACATCGTCTTGGAACAATACTGCAAGGGCTGCGGCCTATGTGTTAAGGAATGTCCACGGGGCGCAATCGTTTTAAAGGAGGAGCTCAAATGAGATTTAACGGCGCTACTATGCTCCTTACCGGCAACCATGCTGCAGCTTATGGAGCTATGCTGGCCAGTCCGAAGGTAATCCCCATTTACCCTATTACCCCCCAGACTCCTATTGCGGAGAAACTTACAGAGCTACAACTCCAGGGATTGCTTAATGCCGAATTTATTACTCCTGAATCTGAACATTCCGCTATGGCGGCCTGTATTTCAGCCTCTTTAACCGGTGTCCGCGTCTTTACAGCCACCTCTTCACAGGGGCTCCTGCTTATGCATGAACTGCTTCATTTCGCCTCCGGTGCCAGGACGCCGATCGTTATGGCCAATGCCAACAGGACGCCGGCTATTCCCCGGGGTTTTTGGGCTGATCATACC
>JAKORA010000191.1 GCA_029778075.1 Bacillota bacterium
CACGTCAGCGGACACAGCGGATGGGTGCATATACTGTGGACATCAGAAGTTAGAAAAGATGGATAAGTTAGAGTCGGAGGAAAGTGAGGGGTTGGAATGAAAAAACTTGAACACGCAATAGCATATTTTGAGGATGCAATAAAAGAAAGTGATGAGATTATAGCTGAATGCAGTGAGAAGTTGCAAAAGGAATTGACAGAACAACAGAAACATTTTGAAGTCGCTTTAAAGATTATGAAAAAGTGGAATGGAGAGGGAGAACGCAAAGTTGGAGAATATACTGGAAGCCATAGCAGATAAAATATAAAAACAAAAACCCCTTTCGCAAGGGGTTAGTTTTTGTTATACTGTGTTTACCCGGCTGCTTGGTTCTGTTCCCTGCTCCCACAGGACGATCCTTTTTACCCATCCTTTCTTTCTTTTTTATTTTTTTGTTTTAGTCCCAACAATCGTAATCCGGAGGCTCCTCCGGAACGTAAACGGCCTCCTCCGTATGACGAATATCCGTCAACATTGTTGTGTAATAGTACGCTACCGGCTTCCAAATCTTCGGTAAGCCGACAACAAGGCAATTAGCGTACGCGTACTTTTCCGACCACGGCTGCCGATCAATGTCGGCAGCATAGATCACCGTCTCATAACCCAAGGCTGCCAATTCTTCCGATGATAAAGCATCTTCCCCAAAGCCGCCACATGTACCGGTGACGGCATTATGTACACCCAGGATCGCAATCCGCGTTTCAGGGTGTATAAAAAAACGATCGCCGCGACAACGCCAATATCCAGGACCGCGACCAATGACATCCCCGATAACGGGGTGTCCTTCTGGCTTGGTCCCAGCCACCCATCCACAGCGAGTGTGGATGAGTTTTCCAGCTCGCTCTTCCCACTCAGTGTCCAAATACTGGCACTGAGGACACTGGTAATACCTATCCATTTAGACCTCCTTTCCCGCGCCCTTACCCCCGGCGCGGTGGGGTAGATTTTCCGGAGCTTCTCCGCTCCCGCCTCCCCTCTCATATAGAAAGGGGAGAAAGCAGGGGAGAAGTTAAGTGATAACTTCACTGCCCCACGCAAGTTAGCCACCAGCCGTTTGGTGTTTTGTCGTGGTAGATCCTAAAAAGGCCATCAGGCCCTTGCCGCAAACAGGGACAGGTTTTGAGTCTGTCGAGCTGCGGTTCGTCTGACCCTATCTCATAGTCGTAACGAGTCTGCCAGTTTTCCTCAAAGGCGCGATTTACGCGCCAAACAAGGTTTTCCCTGCTCCCTTTTGAGAGCATGTTGGCAGGAGCACCTTCACTAAATGCCAACTCGATGAATTCTTTTTGTTTTTTGCCTATACACTTGGCTAAGACCAACCTTTTCATTTTTTAACCCCCTTTTTTCTATCCGGAGCTTCTCCGCTCCCTTTCCGGCCCTCTGGCGAGGACCGGGCAGGCAGGGGAGAAGCTAACCACGAATTTTCTTTTCCAACCTTGAGAAAATCCTGTCTAGGCTTTCCTTTCCACCGCAATTTGCAATTGCGGTGGAAATAACTGCCTGGTTTCGGATTTCTTCAGCAGCCGACCAGAATTCATCATCGATCGGCAGAACAAACTCCCGAATTTCCCCGGCAACTGAAACCCCGACAGCCGGGTAAGCAGCGGACACAACATAACCTACCTCCGGATCGATAACCCGCCGAGATTCATCAACAAGGACAATCTCATCAAAGAAATTTCTTTTATAAGCCTTTATCATTTTAAGACCTCCTCTTTGTTCCCCTTTGATTCTTGTTTTCATTTTAAAACCTCCTTAATTTTCCCTCAGATCATACCCAGCGATCTCCGCCATTTCACAAGCTTCGTCAAAGGATATTTCTACATATCCTCTTTTTATGTGTTCTTCTGCTGATAGTGGCGTATATGTTCCCATTTCTCCATCTTCTACACAAGTGAGGTCGTTCCCCCATTCCAAACCTTTTTGAATATGAAGTTCATTTCC
>JAKORA010000192.1 GCA_029778075.1 Bacillota bacterium
AAAGGCAGAGTGGCTGCCGTGGAATTTCTGGCCGTAACACCCGTGATACGCAACCTGCTCAGGGAAGGCAGGCTCCAGCAGATCTATACGAGCATGCAGACCGGCGTAAGGTCAGGCATGAGGACCATGGACAACCACCTGCAGCAGCTCTTTGAAAAAGGCCTGATTCGCGCCGAGGACGCCCTGGAAAACGCCACAGATCGCGCTACCATGTCCCGTTTTCTTAACCAGGGTTTCCCCGGGAACAGGGGAGAGGAGCTTTTCACCTGAAGTTATACTACTTTAAGGTAATAAAAAAGTAGCTTTTAGGCCCATAAAAAAATGGTCTTCAAGAATTATGGCCCTGTGCCGCAAATATGATAGAATTTTAGAAAATAAAAGAAATTCCAGCAATGCCTTTTTAATGCATGTACACTTTTTTTCCGCCTCACATCCTTTCAGGAAGGAAAATCTTTGTTCATGTCGAATACAATTTTATAGACATTCCAGGTATTTCAAGCGCGGGTCGAAATTACCATAATTGCTAAAGAGAAAAAGCTGGAAAAATAAAAATTATCTGCACCAGACAACTTATTGGTTGGCTATTTTCTATATATACCAAGATAAGCGTTGGCAATTACCTTTGTATAAGCCCAATTTAAATTTATGAGGGGTAGGTAAATCATAATGAAAAGAATGCTGGTCGTCGCCTCTCTGGTTGTTTTGTCGCTGTTATGTCTTTACGGTGTTTTAAGTTATTCCAGCGCATCGGTGGGAAATAACGTTTCGCTTACCATTACGGATCCGGAAAACTCCCTGATCTCTATTGATATACCTGAGCTTATAGCAGTAACGAAATCGGACGCTAACGGGTTAACCACTGCCGATTTGCAGGACGCCGGCTCTTCCCAGCTAATCGTTACCAATAACATGGGCGTTGGTATCAGCTACCACTTAGAATTTGCTCCCGGCACGCCGGACGGTTTTTCATTCGCTCCTGCCTCCGGGTACCTCTGGCCTGGAGGGGCAGCCGGAATTTCGCTGGCGGCAAGTTCAAGTTGTTCACCCGGGGATTATTTGCTTACTGCCTACATCAACGCCTGGTTCGAAGACAGCAGTGGAAATGCCAGGATTAAAACCGAACTTAATGTAACCGTAGCGGAGCCGGAGCAGGATACGTTCCGGGAAACAGAAACGTTACAGGCGACGAGCGCTAACCCTGGTAAAGAAAAAAGTGATGAAAAGACAGACGAAGAAAAAACTGATGAAGGCGTAACAGGCGACACTGAAGGAGCAGACGGTCCGGGCGGCGACGGCACCGGTGACAATGAAGGCGGCAGCAACGAAGACGGTGCAGGCACAGGCGAAAGTAGTGATGATGTAACTCCAAATGAAGATGCTGTAAACGAAGAAGCTACAGATGAAGATATACCAGGTGAAAACAATATAGATAATAGTGGCACAGGTGACAATGTAAGCGGCACAGGCAGTGCAGACAGCGCTGATGATGCCATCGGCGCTTCGGACGGTACTCCTGCAGAGTAAAACGCTCTTAGCCCGGGAAGATGCGAGCTTTTTTCAGGAGATGAAATTATTCTCACCCAATACGCAGACAGATAGGACGGAGGACTTTTTGAAAAATAATAGACCTGATAACATTCTTTTAATCGTTTTAATCGCTGTTTTTGCAGTCCTTGCGCTCTATTTCGCCGTACTTGCGGTGAGCGCTTTACGGGCGGCCCCGGTATTGCAGCAAGATGCCCTGGAGGCCGCCAAGAATCAAAGCATTGCTTTCGATTACCGCGTATATACTGTGCCCTCGCTCCTCTATCCTGAGGGTACAGAGCCTCTGACGCCCGGTATGGCGGGTTATTTTGCCAATGTTACGGAGAAAATCGAATTTACAATAAACGGAGAACTGTCTGTTGACCCGGCAGTCGAAGAACCGCAGGGAGATTTGGAGGTCAGGCTTCTTGTCCGTTCCGAAGGGTTGTGGGAAAAGGAACTGGCTTTTGTTCCGCCGGTAACCGTCCTGCAGCCGGAAAGCGGGGTTGTTAAGTTTAGCTCTGTTTTTACACTGCCCCTGCAGGAAGCTGAGGAGTTGGCAGAGGCCATTTCCGAAGAGTTGGGGGTACATCCGCGCGAGACCAGCTTCGTTATCGCATGTACCCTGCTGAGCAGTTTCCCGCAGACCGACTGTTTTTCCCCCGACGAACTGGTGGCCGAATACAGCTTTCTCCTGAAAGGCAGTGTCATTGAGCCGCAGGGGGAGCTTCTTTTCCAGGAGGCCGAAAATGCCAACAAGACCATTACACAGGTCAATTATATAAGCTTCTGGGGCTCAGCCCTGGAGATCCCCCGTGCCAGGGTTCTGTTCCTCTCGCTTTTGTTGCTGTTTTTGGCGGCGACGGGCATATCCCTGTTTTACTGGCACAAAAAGTGCCATCGTTCCCTCGCTGACGAGTGGACTTTAAAGCTTAAACGCTTCAACAAGCGTTATGCCAGCAGGATTGTCAAAGCCGGGGAACTGGAATTCCCTGAAGGAGCTTGCAAAATTGGCATGGAGAGCTTCAAAGAACTCCTCAGGATTGCCGACGAAAGAGAAAGGCCGGTTCTGCAGGTTTTGCCGAAAAACCAGGAGGAAAAAATCGTCCACTATTATGTCGTGGACGGGGAAATCCTTTATTTTTACAGGATGGGCGACGGATAGAATGGTCGCTGCTTTTCGAGCTATGCTTGCCGGAATTTTTAGGTTTAATTCGGTACCGAGGTAGTGAGGTGCATGTTTTCTCTGCAAAAAATATATTTCTCCCTGAAAAAACAGCTTTCCTGGGAAAGCCTGGATTTTGCATCACTGCTTAGCTATTATCGTTATGTTTCCCTTTTAATAACATCTGTTCTTTATCTGCTCGGGCCTCCACCCTCGCCCCTGTACCTTAAAGTAGGGGTTTCTCTATGCCTGTTTTTGGAAGCCTTCGCCTTTATCAGGGTTTATAACGCAGAAAGCGGGACCGTCAGCGCCAGGAAACTGTTAATATTTATCGAGACCATTGGGCTGGCCTTTATACTCATCATAACCGGCGGCCTGGACAGCCCCTTCCTGTGGTACGCCATCAATCCTATCCTCCTGGCCATCACCCTTGCACCTGTATACTTTTGCTGGGTCATGCTCGCAGTCTTTATCTTTTCTGCCTCTTTTTTACAAAGGTTTAATATTTACGGGCCCGAAACACCTTTCCTGATCTGGCCGGAGCGCTCTTACTTTATCGCTGTCTTCCTGCTCGTCACACCCGGAGCGCAGCTTTTCAGCTATCTAATCATGAAGCTCTCCCGGCAGGCCCGCTCCATGGAGAAAAAAATTCAGCATATCAAATCTCTTTACGAGGCCATCGAAGTTTTTTCGCACCATACCGATCCCCAGGAGATTATCAACCTCTTTGCCTCCTACGGGAGAGCCCTTACAGGCGCAAACAAGGTTATTGTCTGGGTTGAGACACAGTTTGGCTTCCAGCCTTCTTCATCGAAACAGGTCTTTTACGCTGTCAGGGGCCCCAGGGATGTGCTCGCCGAGGAGAGCTGGTACCCCTATATCAAGAGGATCTTTGAAGAGAAAGAGGGGGGACGCGATGTGGAAATCCAGAGATTCCCCGCCGGCCTGGATTACCCCCCGGGGGTCCTCGTTACGGTCAGGGTCAAGTCCAGATCCAACATCTTCGGCCTGCTTTCCGCTTTTTTCATGGGGAACAGGGAAAATATCGAAGAGGTCCAGCAAACCCTGACTTTCCTTGCGGATCTGTGCGCCGTAGCCCTGGAAAAACGCTCACAGGAAACCCTGATCGAGCAATTTTTGCTGGTGGAGGAAAAAGATCGCATTGCCAGCGAGATACACGACAGCGTGACCCAGAATATCTTCGGCCTGATTTACGGCCTTGATAACCTGATTAAAAACGAGCCCCTCAGCGAACCCGTACAGCAGCAGCTCCGCCTCCTCCAGAAAACAGCCCAGCAAAGCCTGAGAGACCTCAGAGCCGCAATTTACAGTATGAGCACACTGAAAAACAAGGCGGAGCCCTTTGTAGAGGAGGTCAAAAAATACCTCTCCGATCTGGGCCAGTTGAACAGTGTTACCATAAAGTTTGACTTCCAGGGCGATGT
>JAKORA010000193.1 GCA_029778075.1 Bacillota bacterium
ATGCTGGTTGGTTTGGCCGGCCTTACCTATGCCGGCGGGGTCGGCGCCCTTGGTTTTGAGCTGATCTACCTCTCCGGCCTGGTGCTGGTGGCCTTTTTTGGGCCGCGCTTTTGGCTGGCGGGCAAGAGGTATAATTATCTTACCCCCACAGAAATGCTGGCGGACCGCTACCAGAGCAAACCTCTGGGAGTTATTGCTGCCATAGCTGCCGTTGTTTTTCTTATACCGTACAGCGCAGTGCAGTTGGTTGGCATCGGAACCCTCATGGAGGGGCTTTCCGGCGGAAATGTCCCTTTTATGGCCGGTCTTGTTGTGGCCACCGTTTTTGCCGTTACCTGGGCGTGGATGGGAGGTATGAGAGCAGTAGCCTGGACCGATTCCCTGCAGGCGCTGGTTATGATTACTATTGCCTTGTTTTCTGTTGTGCTGATTGTTTACCGCGGATTCGGCGGATTCGGGGGGCTTTTTGAAGCCCTGGAAGCAAATTATCCCCGGTGGCTGACTGTACCCGGCCCGGGGACGCCGGGATATTTTAACCCCTACAGGTTTGTGGGTTTAAGCATGCCCTGGTTCTTTTTCTGCCTCTCCAACCCCCAGGTCAGCCAGCGCCTTTTTATTCCCAAGTCGCTGAAACACATGAGGACTATGGTAATGGGCTTTCTGGTATTCGGTTTTATTTACACTCTTATCTCAATTATCTGGGGCTTTTCCGCACGCGTGCTGCTTCCTAACCTGGAAAATGTCGATGCTGCCACACCGCATCTGCTGGCCCTGGATATAGTTCCCAAGGGTGTCGCCCTTATTGTTATGCTGGGGATTACAGCTGCAGCCATATCCACGGTCAACTCTATTATTTTGACGCTTTCCTCCATGATTTCTCGTGACGTTTTCAAAAAATTCAAGCCAGAGGCAGAGGAAAAGCAGGAGCTTTTTGTCGGCAAGCTTTTTGTACCCGTGTTTACTGCAGTCATTTTTTTCTTTGCCAGTCTGCGCCCGGGGCTGATCGCCGTTTTATCCGTGGCCTCGTCGGCGGGTCTGCTGGTGATGGTCCCCGCTCTCTTCGGCGCCTTCTTCTGGAAAAGAGGTACGGCAGCCGGGGCAGTTACCAGCATTCTGGCAGGGGGGATAGTTGCCTTCTACTTTCAGTTCGGTAATCTTTTTCCTTTGGGATGGTGGCCCGGTATCTGGAGCGGTATAGTGTCCGCAGTCCTTTTCATCGTTGTCAGTTTGCTGACGAAACCTCCTTTAGAGAAAGCAGGCGAGTTTCTTGGTTATTTGCAGGAAGCCCTAAAGGAAAAAAATGCCATCTGACTGCTTTTATGCATAACCACTTGTATACAGGAAATTCGCAGGCTTTGGGAGATGCCGCTTGTTCTTAGAAATTTCTTCAGCTATAATGTAATTGCCGAGCAGGAACATAGATAAATAGAGAAATGTTGGAGGCAGGGGTTATTTTGCGTAAATTTTTAAACTATCTTTTTATCTTGCCGGTTATTATTTTCCTGGGCTTTGCTATCCAAACGGATTATCTATTGATTAAACCCGGTTCAGTAGATGAGCTCGGTAATATAATCCTGGTCGAAGGCAAGGAAAGGCAAGAGGATGGTCAGTTTTTCATGGTTACTGTTTCTCAACACCGGGCCAGCCTATGGAGCTACCTGTATGGCATATGCCATCCTTTTGTGGATGTACGCCCAATTTCCAGAGTTATTCCACCGGATATGTCTCAGGAGGAATATAATCAGTTAATGCAGAACTGGATGCAGGAAAGCAAGTATCTGGCGCAGATAATTGCCCTGCGCAGGGCAGGCTATGAGGTTTCTATTGTCAGCGATGGCGTAGAAATCGTTGAGTTCATGGACGGCAGCCCTGCTCAAGGCATATTGCAGGCAGGAGACATTATCAAGGCTATTGAAGGGAAAGAAGTTACCCTGGTGGAGGAAGTCGTGAAGTATATTCAGGCGAAAGAAGTTGGGGAGGAAGTTTTGATTACTATACAAAAGGGTGAAGAGATTAAGGAATATAAAATTCCGACGATCGCAAACCGGGACGAACCTGGTAAAGCCGCTCTGGGAATCTATGTGCGTACATTAAACTGGCATCCACTACTGCCCCTGAAGATCGATATTGAAACAGGTCCGGTGATTGGACCCTCGGCGGGGATGATGTTTGTGCTGGAAATACTTGACAGACTGCTCCCGGAGAACCTGACTGGCGGCTACAGGGTTGCCGGCACGGGAACAATTACTATTGATGGAAAAGTGGGCGGTATCGGTGGAATAAAGCAAAAAGTGATTGCTGCCGAACAGGCGGAGATTGATTATATCCTGGTCCCCGAGGAGAATTACGGGGAGGCCGTGCAGGCCGCCGGTCGCATTAATGTTGTCTCCGTAAGAGATCTGGATGAAGCCCTGGTTTTTTTACAGAGCTTGGAGAGAACTGCCGGTTACGGACGGCGAGCTGACGTAATGCGCCAGGGTACTTTTTCTTTTTGTATCTAAAATGAATTTACCGTGGCAGCAGTTTAGGGCAGGACCTACCTAAAGAAGGGCAAAGCGTTTTTTGACAGGGAATAAATTCTGTGATAAACTATGCTTACAAGATAATAAACATGAGTAAACTGGGCAGCCGCGGAAGTGTACTGCTTTCGAGGAAAGTCCGAGCTCCGCAGGGCAGGGTGCTGGGTAACGCCCAGTGGGGGTGACCCTAAGGAAAGTGCCACAGAAAAAAACCGCCCTCCACTCCCTGGAGAGGTAAGGGTGCAACGGTGCGGTAAGAGCGCACCAGGAGCCGGGTGACC
>JAKORA010000194.1 GCA_029778075.1 Bacillota bacterium
CCGACCTCAAAGTATATGTTTAATTGAAGGCCCAGGTGTGTACCCGGAACCAAGGCCCACGGCGGCGGCTACTTTGTCACGAGTCTTGCCTGCGTCAGGGCGTGGAAATATTTCCACACCCTGCCTCTGCGCCTTGGCAGCTTCGGACATACGCCGCCTCGCCCGCTCCCGCTCAACGGCCTCAAGCTCTTCGGCCTCTGCCATCTATGGATACGAGAAAATAGAGTTGAGGCCGTCAAAATAGGGCGCTTCTGGCGCATCTCCGAATCAGAATTAAACCGTATTCTAAAAAAGAATAATGAAGACTGTTCATCTCTTTGAACAGGAAAAAGCCGATTGACTTATCCGTCAACCGGCTTTTTTTGAAGGGATCAGTGACCAAGGAATGCGTGCCTTATTAAACCCCAACCCAACCATTCGGAACCTGAAGTAACCCTTAAAGGAGCATTTCTCCTCCTTTCCTTTTTCATTTCAAGCCAGTTATCATGGTTACATGCTCCGGCTGAAGCAGGCAAATATCTAACATGCTGTAAACTCGAATATAGACTGCTCCCTTTGTGTAGGCATCGTGTGCCGTATCAGACGCCTGTATGACAATAGGTACTTGCATACCTATAGCCATAGCCCGGGAATCATAAATCATGGCTATGCTTTCGTCCTCTCCTGCGCCGGTATCGGCCGGCAACTGGTTTGATACCTGCCGCTGCAAGCCTTCCAGCACTTTTGGAGGGTTAAGGGGCTGCCCGGTGGTGTCGGTCAGGTTGTTTAACTTCTCGTCGATAGCAGCATTAACCACAAAGGAGTTAGGCTCGCCGTTTTTCTTGCGAATAGCACCCACGGCCTTGACAAACGGGCTGTAGCTTGAAAGAGCTTCCGTTACTTCTATTACGTTAATGGTGTCATAGGTCAATACACCCTTGGGTTCCACTCCACCCGATCCAAATAGGCATTTTTGGTCAATAGTGTTGGCTATGCTTGCGGCCATTGAGTTCCTTAAAACCTCTTCCAGGTTGTCTGCAGAGTGGAGCAGCTCCAGGGATATTTGCATCAAACCATAGGCGGTCTTGGCCCTAAGCTCCACGCCTTCAAAGGTCATGTCAACTGGCTCGACGGCTGCAAGTTCTTCTTTAAAGCCAAACTGCGGATCACTTGCTACCTTTGCCATGGTCAGGTTGTTGGTCTGCATCTCCACCAACGGAACCCCCGAGTTAAACAACACGCTCTTATTTCGGGCCAGGTCAATAATTGTTGCAGAAAGTGGAGCAGGAATCAGCACTTTACCGGTACCGGTGGATAGAGCTGCGAATACTTCTTTTTCCCTAGGTGCCTTATGCCAGTTGCCTGTTAAAGCCCCCCGGACATATTTGCCCAGGTCCAGCTGCTCGTCCTCTACCATTCTGTGAACATCGGACACCCGTTGTCCCTTAGCATAGATCCGGCAGTTTTCGTAATTCTTAGGTGCAGAAGGCTGGTTGGGGTGGGTGAGGCAAATGCCGCCTACAGTATCCGCCTCCCACTTGCGCATTTCTTGCTCTTCTTCGTAAATGTCAATGTCGAGGTGCTTAATCTTGGCCATCTTTTTGTCAATCGCCTCTTTTTCCTCGTCTGTCAGGCCACGGCCTTCGTTGTCAGCTCTGGCAAGAATGGCTTTACACTCCTCGCGAAGGTTTTCCCTCTCAATGAGTAGCCCTCTCAAATGTCTATTCATCATTCATCGCCTCCATCAAGTTCTTTCAACAGATTGTGCTTTTTGCTGATTTTTAAGATTTCGCCGGCATGAAGGAACAGCCCCGTCCTCAAATCATCAAGCAGCTGTTTTAGGGCCGGATTCTGGGCACTGTTCTGCAAGTCTGCCAGGCCGTTTAATAGTTCCTGCAAACCGTCTTTCCCCAGCTGGCCTGTCTTCAGCACAACTGGATAATTGCCGGCCTCAATGTCCCGATAGATGCTCTCCCATCTCTCAATGGCCCGTCTGACAAGTTCAGATATGGTAATGCCGGGCTGATAGTTCTTTTCTCGCAACTCGCTTACCAGGGCTTGAATTGTCTCTAGCTCTTCTTCCGTCAACCTCACCTGAAGCAACCTGTCTCTTTTCAATTCGGACTACCCCCCGCGTACTGTGTAATGAACCCATGGACTATTGTACTACTATTCTAGCACATTGTCATGACAAATGCAAGTTTAGCTTGGAAAGCTTTAGCTAATGGGGTAGGGGGGGTTGGAAATATTTGAGTGACGCAAAAGAGACCGGGCGGGCAACACTCTGCGCACAAACTGCCCTTTTCGGCGAAATCGGAATACGGGAGGTGAGGAGATGCCCCGACAGGCAGTGCCCATAGCGTTGAACCAGAAAAAATGGCAAGAGAGGAGCGCCAGCGACGGGAGAAGGCCGAAGAGCGTCTCCGAACCGGGACTGACAAGGTGAAGCCCTCACCAAGTGGCTGACGCCCGGAAGTAATAATGATAGCAGAATGAAACTTTGTTGCTCCCCCCCTATGGTAATTCGCGAAATTTCTCGCGGGGGTGCGCCGCCGGTCTTGGGAAGAACGACAAAAAAATTTCTTATCCCCCCTAGGGG
The DNA here is from genome assembly GCA_029778075.1 of Bacillota bacterium. Classification (GTDB taxonomy): domain Bacteria; phylum Bacillota; class Dethiobacteria; order DTU022; family UBA8154; genus UBA9862. Next base: position 2,579 of record JAKORA010000194.1, read on the forward strand.
GAGAGTGTAAGCGGGTGCAGGGCTGTTAGGTTTTCAGCTCCAGTCAACTAGTCGCCGAACAATCGTTCGGACTCAGTCACTGCTTCGGGGTCCTGCACCTCTTTCAGGAAATCCGTGCCGTCTTTATCGCTGTCTACCGTAACCCTTGAAACCGTTGCAACCTTTGAAACCGCTTCGCTTTCTTCCGGGTCATCACCAGGCAAAATGTAGCGTCTTTTGATAATCTTCAACTTGTTTTCATCATAGATAATACACCGCTTCACACCCCCGGAAACTTTGACTGGCTTTGTTCTTAGGCCCAGTCCTTTCAATATTGAACCCACCGTTCGGTAATCCATATCAATCCGCCTCGCTATGTCGTTGGCGCTGATTAATAATACCCTTTCCCCGGTTTCATGGGTTTCAAAGGTTTCAAGAGTATCGTACTCAATTAAATTGAACAACGACTCTACCACCCGGCCAGTTGGGGTTGCTGCCCGCTGTTCTATTAGTTCTTTCTGATGGGCCTGGATAAACTGCCGATAGCTCTCTAAAACTTTTGGTTCATTAGCGAACAGAGAAACAAAAGCTTCGGATATTTGCCGCAATCTGGGTTCTATGTCGCCCAGGTTCAGGGCTGCCCCCGCTTCCGGGTCTATTTTGAAGTAGTTTCGCACCCTAAACAAAAGCAGTTTGTTCCGCAACTTTTGCTGCTCATCAAAGAATTTTTTCCCTAGCACTGGGGGAATGTCGTCCCTGCTAGTTTCCTCCATTATTTCCGTCAAGCACCTGGCCTCTAGTGCAGCGTCCCGAAAACGTCGCCTTGTGGCAAACACCTTGGGGCCGTAAACAGGGAGTATTTGCACCTTGTCGGGGTTGTCCTTTGTCGCCCGTATTACAGGCCTTCCCCGTTCAAAACCGCAGTTCAGGATAGTCACAACCTCGTTGTATTCGTCCGAATTCTTCATGTCAGCCTCGTCCAAAACTAAGGTTCCCTGCCACTTGCGTAGCATTCGGTATATAGGCGCAGGGGTCACGCAGCCACTTGCGCTGATCGGTTTGTAGCAAAGGCCGCCAATAACGTCAAGAAAACGGCTTTTGCCGCAACCGGTATCCCCCAGCGCCCGCAGGTAGGGCAGGGTGTGAAATCGGTCGTACAACCACGATAGAAGGATGTAATACGCTGCAAACTTTAAGTAATTTGGCGAAACGTCCAGGTAACGGTGAATGTGGGCCTCAATTTCAGCCAGCAGGGTCAGGGTGTCACCGTATTCCTCGACACCGGAAGGCAGTTTTACCGCCCCCAGTTCCACGTCCTCGCCCTTGATTGGTTCGATTATTTCATCCTCAAGCTTTAAGAATGGTGCAAATTTTCTTTCGCCAGTTGCTGTATTAAATGCCAAAAAAGTGCTATTGCTACCCACGCATATTTGTTCGAACAATGTATTATCAATGGTAAAAAAACTAACCTGTCGGGTTTTACACTCGTCTTCCTCTTTTTTCGTCTTCCCGCGCCTTGCCGGCTTTGATGGCTCCCACTCCGGGCAGTCTTCCACTAGTTGCAATAGTTCTTCCTTCGTCCCGCCAGCCGCCAGCCAATCACTCACGTCGCCCTTCTCTGGCAAGTTCGGCAGTTCCAGCAATTTGATTAACTTTGCTTTTTCCTGAAGGCTTTTAGCCACTTGCTGGGCATGTTTACGGCCAGGGCCGTCATTGTCCGGGAGGATAACCACGTTTGCGTCTTTCAGCCAATCGCTATAATCTTTTCTCCACTTTCCCGCCCCCATAGGCGAAGTTGTAGCTGCAAGCCCCAGCCGGGCCAGGTTGTCAACGTCTTTCTCTCCTTCAGGAATAAAAACAGTTTCGCCACGCTCAACAGCTTGCAGGACTTCCGGCAGCCGGTATAAGACAGGCTTAATACCGCCCAGGCCGTTTATCCAGCAGCCTTTGCCATCGGGCCGGCGCTGGAAGAAACGCTTGTCCGCCGTCCTGCATACTTGAAAAAGCAGCTTCCCGTTTGCGTCTCTGTAGTCATAAGTAGCGACAACCGGGCTTTTGCCGCCTTCATAGACTTTAGGTTTTTGCGGAAACAAGTCTTTAAGCTCAATCCTCAGCGCTTGGCAAATGTTATTGACAGAACAGCCAGCATGGCAATAGGCTAAAATACGCCCGTCCTCTCCTTCGGAAACGTGAAGGCTGCGTCTCTGGTCATCATGGGAAGGACAATAAGCCTGCCAGCCATCACCACAGGGCTTAACACCTTTGAGGAGGGAGAGAAATTCGGTAACGCGCATTACAAAATCCCCTCCTTCATCCATTGCCGGGCTTGTTCAACGCCTTTCCAAAAGTAAACCATTGCTATTTTTCTTTCTCGTTCCACTTGCAGGTCATCCCACTCAACGGGCCGCCCATTGTCCATTTCGTCAACTGCCTGAACGCCTTGCAACCTGCTAAGAATATACCGCAATGCCGGTTTAGTGTAGTAGTCTTCGCCCAACAGTTTTTTTAGGCGCTTTTCCTGTAACTTGTTTTCCGGTATAATTGTCATAAGGAGTGCCACCTCCGTCTAATCCACCTACTCCCGGTTGCGCCAAGCTGCCGGGTTTTTGTTTCGTAACCGCTCATGTCTCTTGCCGCATCACTAGATTCTTGGCCAAGAACTCAATCAACGCCCTTTTGGGGATGCGCCGCGCTGCTCCGATTTTTACATAAGGCAGATCACCGCGCTCCATAAATCTATATAAGGAACTCTTCTTCCAGCCCGAAAACTGTTCAGCCTCGCGAATAGTCAGTAGCCCTTCTGTTAACAACTCAGCAGCTTTCTGCATTCTTTGCACCCGCTTTCTGCACTGTGATCTCTTGGATTGCTTTTTCGATACGAGAAATTTTCCCCGGTTCCAATTTCTCTGGTCGTCGCAGCCACTTGCACATGGTGCTCTCGGCAACACCTAGGGCCTCCGCGATTTCCCACTGATAAACGCCCGACGCTCGGATTCGCTCTTTTATGTTCATCGCCATACCCTCCCAAATTGTGCTTGCAATTGTTATGCTGTCAATTATAATAGTAATAGGGTATTTAGACATTGTATATACGTTATTCGGCAATATCACGGCAATATTCGGCAATAATGTAGGGGGGTGCTTATCAGCAATGGCGTCGGACATGGTCAAGCGAAGGTCACGCCGCATCGATCCAAATGTTTATGATGAAATCCACCGCCGGGTTCGTGAAGGCTCGTTTACCAATGCGGCAGAATTGCATCGAGAATTACAAAGACAATTCCCTGACAGCGCACCAAGTGAGCGCACCGTCAGGGACATCGTAAGGGAGCTAACGCCGTCTAATGCATCAGGGCAATGGCTCCCGGGGCCCGATACTGATCCAGAAGAGGCTGTTTTAGTGTTAAAAGCATTAGCAGAATGTCAAAGCCGATGGAAAGATAGCCGACCCTTGCGGATTAGCAATGACCGGGCCAAATGGCTGGCCTGGCTCCTCAGGGGATGGCCTGATCTTGATCCAGCAGTCGCCCTGGTGCTGGCAACCGACTATCTTGTCAGACGTGAAGCAGGAGACAGCACCGATGATCTTGACGGCTTTTTAGCTTTTGCACCGTGGCGCTCAACCGAAAACTCTGCCCGCTGGAAAAAAGCTCTTGAAAACGGTTTGCCTTCGCCGCCACTGTGGTATCGTACTTCTGGTATGGTGCAGATCATTCAATCACACCTCGAAAAAGAAAGCGGGGGGGCGAAAGCCAATGGCCAGAAGGGGCAGGAATGAGGGAAGTATATACCGGCGGAATGATGGCCTCTGGGCTGCAGCAATTTCTCTTGGATATGATGCCCAAGGCAAGAGGATACGGAAAACGGTTTATGGTAAAACAAAGAAAGAGGTTCAGTTAAAGCTGCTGGCTCTTCAACAGGATGCCCTGACCGGTCTTCCTGTAAAACCAGAAAACTTGACGGTGGACCAGCACTTTGAGGACTGGTTTCGGGTAAAGGCCGGGGAGGTAAAAAGGACAACGCTTTCCAATTACAAAAATGTTTATAACGCCAACATTAAGCCTCATATAGGCCATGTCAAGCTTAAAGATTTAGACTACCGACGGATTAACGCCTTGTATGAACATTTAGAGGAAAAGGGCCTCACCAGGACAGTCAGCATGGTTGCTATTCTTCTTCGGTCCGCCCTGGAGGACGCTACCAGGAAAGGCTTAGTTCCAAATAATCAGGCCAAACTCGCTGCCAGCCGCCGGCAAAAAGAAAAAGAGGCGCGTTTTATGAATCAAGAGGAGATTAAGAAGTTCCTTAAAGCGGCCAAAGGTGAACGCCTGGAGGACGCCTTAATCCTTGCTCTTCATACTGGCCTTCGCCCTGGAGAATTGTTCGGTCTCCCCTGGAGTGCTATTGACTGGAAAAATAAGAAGCTATCTGTAACACAAGCGCTTGTCGAGGATGAAGGTCAGGTCTGGATTGACGATGTTAAAACGGAAGCTGGCCGGCGCACCATCAGCCTGTCTGATGCAGCCCTGGCAGCGCTCAAGCGGCAAAAGAAGCGTCAGTTAGAAGAAGAGTTAAAGCACAGGGGGAGAGTAAAGAAAGCAGCTGAAAAGGGAAAAGAACTCCCTCCCTGGGAGAACAAATATAATCTTGTCTTTACGAATGAGTATGGTGGCCCCCTTTACCGGAGCAGCGCAATAAAGCGCCTCTTTGACCGGGTAAACAAGAAAGCCGGCCTCACCGGGGTTACACCCCACACCCTGCGTCACACTCACGCAAGCATTTTAATTTTTCAAGGCGTAGATCCAAAAACTATCAGCGCCCGCCTGGGTCATACGGACGTGGCTTTCACCCTCCAGGTTTACGGCCACCTGTTCCCCGGCAAAGATGAGGCAGCTGCTGAAGAAGTGGATGCCTTCTTTGATAATTTACAATAAGCATTTTGTAGCCATTCTGTAGCCAATAGAATGGAAACCTGTTAAAAAAGCGGAAGCTGGTGGAATTTGCCAAGCGAAATAAACCCTTATATCATAGGCATTTTGGAAGGTTTGGGAAGGATACGGAACTCTGTGGAAAACACCCAAATAAAACTGGGGGTCAAGAGGTCGGAGGTTCAAATCCTCTCAGCCCGACCATCGCTAATCTCCACCGGAAAAGCTGTTTCGGTGGATTTTTCGTCTTTCCCCAAGGTCATGATCCTACGTTGCC
>JAKORA010000195.1 GCA_029778075.1 Bacillota bacterium
AGGGGCAATTGTACTTTTCATAACCGCCGATAAGGCGCCTTGCCTGCTCCATTCTCTCCAGGGCAAAAGAATTAAGAGGCTCCGGTCTTTGGAAAATATCCGTTAAAGAAGAAAAATCAAAGTCTATTCTAATGTTCATTCTGCACCTCCCGGTCCGGTTTCTGGAAAATCAGTATATACTCGTGAACTTTATTGACACGGAACACATAAGGAAAGCCCAAAGGACGCAAGTTGTTATACTCCATGCGGCGGTCCCAGATGATAATATCGTCCAGGATAAAGCCCAGGTCGGTAAGGTTTCGGGTAAGATCCATGTGCAGGGGATAGAACCTGTTTTTCTTCCTGATATCCATCACTATTGCCAGGCAGTATCTCCCCTTTTTTAAAGCGGTATATACTTCGGAGAAAACACATTTAAGCTCATCCAGAAAAAGATCATAATTTCCGATATTACCAAGATCATTTATGTCGTCACTATAATACCTGCCGGGCTTAAAGTCCGCACTGCGCCTTGCTCTTAACACATTCCAGTAGGGAGGAGAGGTTAGACATAGATCCACTGTGCCGGGAGCCACATATTTAGACAAATAACGGGCATCATCGTTTATGGCCTGTACAGTATAGGAATCTGCTTTTTCATCCAGCAGGCGCTTGTGAAAAAGCCTGATATAATCCTTTGATATATCCAGACCAATCCCTTTCATCCCCAAACGCTGTGCCGCTATTAAGGTGCTTCCGCTTCCTAAAAAAGGGTCCAGTATCATTTCCCCTCTATGAGCGTAAATTTCCAAAAGCCTTTCCACCAGAGCAGTAGGGAAAAGGGCCGGATGTTTTAACCGTTTCTCCTGGGGATTTTTTTGAATATCGTTCCACACGCTTATACTGTATTTTGTCCATGTACGCCCGTCAAGTTTAGAACGTATTTTATTGTTCAACCTTATTACCCTCCTCTTTTTATACAATATAATATTAAATTAAAGTTGTCCAGGCGCTTTTTTGGAGAGCAAATCCCTTGTTTTTTATAGCTGTTTCTAGTAAAATAATCTTATAAATATAATGAATAATATATCTTTTTATACGATTGGGAAGAATAATATTTATGATGACTGTCAGGTATTTTTATGAAGTCGACTGTTTTAATTTAAATCGAAAAGCGCACCTGTATTATCCTTTTCCCTATCAGCTGGCCGATTTTTTTAGAAGGTTTTTTTATTCCAGCCCGGGTAATCAATCCGCAAACGACCTGGAGAAAAAAGAAATAATTAAAAATATACAGGCCAGACTGGACACCATCAAAAAAACCATTAATTGGGAGCAGAGTCTCTTCAATGCTTCCTTTGTGGTTTTTGACAGCGAGACGACCGGCCTGCAACCTTTCTGGGGAGATAAAATTATATCACTGTCGGCGGTTATCGTGGAGGAAGGTGTTATTAAGACAGAGGCAATTTTTGATGAACTTATCAACCCCCTCCGCTCCATTCCTCCCCGCTCCACTGAAATTACAGGTATAACCAATGCCATGATATCCGATGCGCCGACCCTCTTAGAGGCGCTCCCCGAATTTCTGAATTTTATCGGCAGCAGGATCCTCGTTGCCCACTGCGCGTCGTTTGATCTGGCTTTTTTAAATATTGAACTGGGGCAGCATTTAGCATCGCGCATTATGAACCCGGTTATTGATACTCGCCTGCTGGCTCAAAAGATTCTTCCTCATATGAAAAACTATTCGCTCGACAATCTGCTGAAAAGCTTTAACCTGGAAATTAAAGGAAGGCATACATCGCGGGGCGATGCGCTGTTGACGGCGCAACTATTTATCAAGCTTTTGGAAATACTAGAGGAAAAAGGTATTTATACTTTGAATCAACTCTCTCGTTTCTTGTCCGCCAGTCAGACTCACGAGGCTTACTTAAAATGGAGGGGGCAACTTTAGCGAATAATTTTAAAATGGTTTTCTGTAATCCCCTGCAGGCGGCTGACCATAATAAGAGCCTCCCGGAGCAGGGAATATTCCCGGTTAGTTAATAACCGGGGATTTATATAATTATCCGGTTGAAGGCCTTTCCTCATTTTAGCCATGGCATCCCTGATCCTTAACATCATCAGTGTTTCATACGCCGAGGCGATATATTCGATATCCTTCTCCTTCAAGATGCCGCGTTTACCTATTTCCTCCAATCTCTCAAATGTATTTGTAACAAGCAAACCTTCTCTCAGGGCGAAAACCCTGGTGCAGTCCACGATATGAACACAGGCCGAGCTTTTAAGATTTAATTCATTCCGGTGCTCCCCCGTACGCTCCGTCTGAACGTGACGGAAGATGCTAATGGGCACTTTTTTCCACAGATTGTCCTGTACCAGAAAATTCAGTACCACGAAAGAATTGCGAAAATTTCGGACAACAAAGTTACGCAAAAGATCGTAAAGGCTTTTTTTGCCGTATAGGTATCTGAAATCAAGAAAGATGGTCATCAAGCGGACATTCTGGGGCTGAAGGTTGCTTATCCACTCATTAATAGTCTGGCGCCAACTGCGAAAGGAACGGCACCACGACTCGTTATTGGCCATAACTCCTCCCTTGCAGCGCCGAAAACCGTACTGCTCCAACCCGGCAACAACCTTTTCGCCAAGCGTAAGAAAATATTTTTTTACCATTTCGTCCTTCTCTTTGGGGACATCTTCATAAATAATTCCATTATCCTGGTCGGTACGGGAATACTGCTCCTTTCTGCCGCTGCTGCCCATCGTTATCCAGCAGTAACCTACCGGCGGAGGGCCGTATCCTTCTTCAATCATAGCCTGTTCGGAAATATGTATTATCTTACGGGTAATGCGGTCGTAAAACTCGGTGATGAGGGAAGTTATTTCTGCTACCGTCGCCCTTTCCACCAGAAGAGCCTGCAAGACCTGGTCAACCTCAGGGCTGAGACCGCACAGCTCTTCGATTGTGTTGCTGGATTCGATTCTGTTTACGACGGCAAGTGAGCCGGTTCTTCTTGATTTAATGACATCGCGCATAGAGACAATCCCAACCAGGCGCCCTTCTCCATCTACTGCTACTACGTGCTTGATACGGTGCTTTACCATGAGCAGAAAGGCGCGGTAGGAGAAGTCCTGCGGTTTAACAGTTTTTATAGCCTTGCTCATTATTTCCCCGGCAGTAATCCTGGCATAACTCTGCGGATCTGCTTCAAGCACTACCTTGGCAACAAGATCCTTTTCCGTAATAATTCCCAGTGGGGTATCCTGCTCCACAACAACGACGGAGCTGACCCCTTTACTGACCATAATCTCTGCTATCCGCCTAACGTTATCGCCAGGCAGGCAGGTAACCACTTTACTGGACATAATATCAGAGACACGTTTTCTGAACCCCTGGTCCTGGTCCGGTAAATATTCGTCCTCATTAAAAAATTTTTGGTACAGAATTTTAATACGCTCGGATAACAACCGGGTAAAAAAAGCAGCGAAATCAGGGTTTTCAATAATAATTTCCTCAAATACTTCCTGGGGCAGAAGAAAACAGCGGGTATCGGTAACAGCCCTGGCAGAAGCAGGGTACTCTTCACCAGAAAGAAAAACGGCCTCACCCATAAACTCATAAGGGCCGCGATAGCCTGTTACAAATTCATGGCCGCTTTTGTCGCTTACCGTTATCTCGACTTTTCCATCCACAACCAGAAACAGGACATGCTTGGACGTTTCTCCCTGCCTGCCGATATAGGCGCCCGCCGGATATATCTCCTCTCCCAGAGAAGCGGCTACCTTAAATAATAAGGCGTCATCCAGAAGGTTAAAAGGTTTAAACTTCCGCAAAAAGTC
>JAKORA010000196.1 GCA_029778075.1 Bacillota bacterium
GGCTGAAGCTGAAAAAGTAAAATCTGAATTAAAAGATAAAAAAACATACAGGGAAAAGGAGAAGGTAAGAGCAGAGATTTCAAAAATCATTAACAGGATACAGCAACAGAAAAACAATATTGAGATTATAGTTTCTCAGGAAACAAGCGGGGATACTGGAGGAAATTGAAAATCAAGCAGGGCCGGTTAAAGACCCTGCTTGATTGTTACTTTCCCCGTTTTTACTAAAATATAACTTTGAATAAAATACAGGAGGTGGTAATAATGGCATATTGGGATCAATGGGGAGGTAAAAGCGGATACGTCGCCAGCCAGCAGAAAAGGTACGAAGAAGCTGTCCGAAAAGGCGATACTGACCTTATCAACCGGCTGAAAGCGGATGCCGCCCGTGTAGGGTATTCTTTGTCCGAACCACGAACAAGCTCTCCTTCTCCAATGCCTCCTTCAGGTACTTACACTGCTGATGGAAAATTTACCCCTAAAGCACAAGATCCAGTATATTCGTCCACAGGAACAATATACCGGGAACCGGAACCGAGAAGATACCGGGAACCGGAACCGAGAAGAGACACGCGGGACATTTATTCACAGCTTACCCAATCGCTGCAGGAGTATTCCTACCCCTACGAACAGCTTATGCGGGATACGCTAGCTTCTATACCGAAATACACTCCCCGCAGTCAGGACGAGCTTCTTAGCGAAGCGCAGAGACAGGCTTCGCTGCAGATAGACCCGCAGTTACAGGCATTGCAGAAAGCATATCAACAGGCTATGCAGGGGCTAACCGCAAGGGAAGAACAGGCCAGGGCCGCACACGCAGGGTACGAATCCGATGTTGCAAGAGCGTTAAGCGAGGCGGCGAAAATAGCACAGGAACAGGCTATTGCCAGAGGCGGGGGCAGGGCAGGGCTATTGGACTGGGCCAGGGAACAGCGTCAACAGCCTATTATCGGGGCAGCAGAGAGGCAGGCTGCCGAGCTTGCAGCTTACCTGCGGGACATAGCAAGCCAGCGTTCCCTTGCTACTCAGCAGTACGGGGAATCGGAACAGCAGCTTGCAGAAAGGCGGGGGCTGATAGAGGCGCAGACGA
>JAKORA010000014.1 GCA_029778075.1 Bacillota bacterium
CGGCAACAGCGGGGGAGCGCTGGTAAATATCAAGGGAAAAGTTGTCGGTATCAATACCGCCAAAATAAAGGTAGCCGGGGTTGAAGGAATGGGATTCGCCATTCCCAGTAACATGGTCAGGGAAATAATCTCCGAGCTGATTAGCGAGGGGAAGGTTATTAGACCCTGGATGGGCATTTATATCAGAAATTTGACATCCCTGGAAGCCCAGCGCTTGGGTCTTACTGTGGATTACGGTGTGCTGGTGGTGGATATTGAAGCGGGAGGCCCGGCCTCCAAGGCCGGAATAAAACCCATGGATGTAATCATCGCCCTTGAAGGGAAGAAGGTAACAGACAGCTCGGAGCTGCAGGATACGTTATACCAATATAAAGTTGGCCAAACAATAAAGGTGACTTTAATCAGAGATAAACAGGAGCTAACGCTGGATGTTACCTTGGAGGCATTACCATAGGCGGGGCGGATGTGCCTGGCGGTGTTGGATAAATGTCGCTCATATTTATTTTCCTGGATGGTGTGGGGCTTGGTTTGGAGGAACAGAGCAATCCTTTCTTTAACGTTAAAACACCATTTCTCACCTCTCTTTTCGGAGGAAAATCCTTAACCAGAGAAGCCTCAGGAAAGGATTATGCCGGGGCTACCCTGCTGGCGCTGGACGCTGTGCTGGGAGTAGAAGGTCGTCCACAGAGTGCTACCGGACAGGCCAGTCTTTTTACCGGTGTAAATGCTGCAGCAGTCCTGGGACGGCACCTCCATGGGTTCCCAAACCGGATTTTAAGGAAACTCTTGGCTGAGAAAGGCATGTTTTTGCAGCTAAAGTCAAGATCTTTCACAGGTACCTTTGCCAATGCCTACAGGCCCGATTTCTTCCAGGCATTAAAGGAAGGCCTTGTCAAAAGGTTTTCCTGCAGCACATTAATAACGTATTACGGCGGCCTGGACTTCCGGAATCTCGATGATCTCAGGAATGGCCAGGCCGTCTATATGGATATTACGAATAAATTTTTACAGGAAAAAGGGTTTAAGGTTCCCCAGATATCCCCTTATGAAGCCGGGAAAACCCTGGTAAACATTTCCCGTGGTTTTGATCTTACTTTTTTTGAGCATTTCTTCACTGATCTAGCCGGTCATAGCGGTGATTACAATACGGCGGCAGAGGTTGTAGTAACTCTGGATTCTTTCCTGGAGTCGGTGGCGGAACATATGGATCTGCAAAGGGATATCCTTCTGGTAAGCAGCGACCATGGCAACCTGGAGGATATGAGCAGCAAAATACATACCTTCAACCCGGTTCCCGCCCTCGTGATGGGCAAGCAACGCCATAAGCTTGTTTCGCTGCTTGCCGGCAGACAGGATATTACCGGTGTTTTACCGGCGATACTGGGGACGCTCTCTGCGACAAGGGAGCACGGACACGGGGCCGGCAATGCTGATAGCCCATCGTGACGGTTCTGGTTATTTGCCGGCGATTCGTGTTGCCGACATTATTCCGACCTTGTCGGCAACTTTTTAAGCCTAAAGAAAAAGTTTTACTTTTAAATTTATCAGGCGGGGTGTGGGCAATCAATATTCGCATTATTGCCGTTGGAAAATTAAAGGAAGATTTTTTCAAAAGAGCTATCGAACATTATTTAATAAGGCTGCAGCCTTATGCTAAAGTAAAAGTCATCGAACTGCCGGAAGCCGGGTTGAGTGACCGATTGAGTGAAAAGAAGAACTGGTTACTGCAGAAAAACCTGGAAGAAGAAGCATTGGCAGTAATGAAAAATTTAAGGGACGATTCCCATATAATCGTTTTAGCCGTTGAAGGACAAAAGGTAAGCTCCGAAGAGTTTGCCGGCTACCTGGAGCGGCTGCTTATAGAGGGAAAAAGCAAGGTCGATTTTGTTATCGGCGGTCCGACAGGCTTAGCGGAAAGTATAAAACAAAAGGGAGACTTCTGTCTTTCGCTTTCTTCGCTAACTTTTCCGCACCGGCTGGCCAGGTTGATTTTACTGGAACAGCTTTATCGCTGTTTTAAGATCATCAGAGGTGAACCGTATCACAAGTGACATATGGGCAGATAGGTTATGGGTGGATCCAGACGATACAGCCAGAACCATCCCCTCTCACCTACACAAATTTTTTAAGATATTTTTAATTTAACAAGGGAAAACAGCCCTTGATGGCTAATTATTAATAGTAAGCTTAAGGAATGACGTTTAACTTGTCAGCATTACTGTTCATCAGGCATGTTTTGGAGGGATTGCATTTACATTATTACTACAGCGTTAAAGCTATGTCCAGAGTATTAAACATTTAATTTTATGCCAATTTTTAAGGAGGTTTCAGTTTATGTACACCAAAGCATTTATTCCATTCCGCGGTTATTACAGTTCGCCCTTTGCACGCTGGCAGGGAAGTCTGCAGAACGAGAATGCCATTGAACTGGGAGCCGCTACGGCCAAGCGCTGGCTTGCCCACAAGAATTTTGACCCGGCAATGATTGAGTACGTCATTTTTGGGAAAACGATAGGACAGCTCCACACATTTTATGCATCCCCCTGGGCAGCTGCCATGCTGGGGGCAGAAAAGGTGCCGGGGATCCATATCTCCCAGGCGTGTTCTACTTCTACCACATGCCTGAATCTCGCGGCGATGGGCGTGGAAACAGGAAACTTTGGTCTGGCTTTCTGCCTGATGACGGACCGCTGTTCCAATGGGCCGCATACAGTCTGGCCCAATCCCGCAGGACCGGGCGGCGAGGTAATCTCCGAAAACTGGATGATGGATAATTTCAATGCCGACCCCTGGGTAGGGCTTCCTATGGTTCAGACGGCGGAAAATACGGCCGCTGCAATCGGAGGGATTACCAAAGAGGACTGCGACGAACTCGCCCGTCTGCGCTACGAGCAGTACCTACAGTCCCTTGCCAATGACCGGGAATTCCAGAAGCGCTATATGTTCCCCATTGAGTACAAGGTCGGGCGTAATAAAACAGCCCTCCTGGAAACCGACGAGGGTATTACACCAAGAACAAAAGAAGATCTCGCTGCTAAAAAACCATTTATCCGTGGTGGAGTTCACAGTTCCTTAGCCCAGACCCATCCGGCTGACGGCAACTGCGCCTTCATCGTTACTACCCGGGAAAAGGCACGGGAACTGAGTGCGGACAAGAACATAGAAATTCAGATTATCTCTTACGGCTTCACCAGAGTGGACAAAGGTTTTATGGCTGCCGCACCTGTGCCGGCAGCGGAGAAAACTCTGGAAAACGCGGGTCTTACCCTCAAAGATATTAAAGTTATCAAAACGCATAATCCCTTTGCGGCCAATGATCTAAACATGTGCAAAAAAATGGGCTTAAAACCCGAAGACTTCAACAACTACGGCAGTTCCATGATTTTTGGTCATCCGCAAGCTCCCACTGCTGGACGCTGTATTATCGAGATGATTGAGGAGTTGGTAATACGGGGCGGCGGTTATGGGCTGTTTACCGGATGTGCGGCCGGAGATACAGGCGCCGGGCTTATTGTCAAAGTAACCGGTTAACTGCTGAACACTGCCTTTTGTCGGCAACTTGACGGTTTTCTCTGTAAATCGCTTTTTAAAAAGGATGCTTTGTCTCAGGAAGGACGAAGCATCCTTTTACTTTTTGCTGATGAGGACTATACTCTACCGTAGAAAGTAAATTGTATTGCCAATAGATTAAATTACCCGGGCAATATCTTCCAGGTCCCCGGCATGTCCGGTAAGCTCCTGGATGGCGGATGAAATTTCCTGTGTAGCTGCAGCCTGGTGGTTTGCTATATCCAGGACTTTGTCCGTTTTGGCGTTGATAGTTGTTACTTTTTGTTTAATCGTTTCGATTGTTTCTTTGATCTCTTCAACGGATTTGGCACTGTTCTCGGCCATTTTTCGTATTTCTTCAGCCACTACGGCAAAGCCGCGGCCTTCATGCCCCACCCGCGCCGCCTCAATAGCAGCATTAAGACCCAACAGATTGGAATTAACGGCAATTTTTCTGATGAATTCAAGTATATTTTCTGTTTTGGCCACATGCTCATTCAGCTCTTTGTAGAGTAGATTAAGGACATCCATCTCGTTTGCCAGTTCTTCCGCCGACGCCGCCAGCTCCTCTGTTGAAGCCGCAACCTGCTCGCAGGTAGAGGCAAAATTTTGAGCCATTGTTGTCAGTTTCTCCTGGTTTTTAAGATTAAGTCCTATGGTAATAGCGCCGATGATAACTCCGTCGTCGTCTTTTACAGGTATAGCTGTTGCTTTGAAGGGGACGCCGTATGCTTCTTTGGGAATTAGTGCACTCACAAATTCCCCGCTTTGAAGCGCTTGATAGAGTGTCCCCCGTTTAGATAGGGGTTGACCGTCCAATTTCCCCAGGTCTAATTCTTCTCCTGAAAGGTGAATTAGGAATTTTTCAGTATCCGCTACGCCAAAAGTACAGTCGAACGGAATAAGTTTTTGAATTAGTGGACCCACTTTTACCAGAGTTTTCAACAGAGTGTCCCCGTCGATCCCAGCGTTTTGCAGGTTATTATTACCGGTTGATTCTTGCATTTTTATCCTCCAAAAAAATTAATTTTAGAAAAATAAAATTTTTACTAGAGCAAATGTTTGTAAATTAATTATACTTAGGATCATGCCGGTTTACAAGAGTTATCGGCAAAAACCTGTCAAATTTTAGATATTGCTGTCTTTTCAAAAAAGCGCAGGAGAAAAATAATTGTAAATAATCCTGGGTTGTACGTTGCATATTTCTATATCTTAAAAAGGGATATAAGCTTCTTTAATAAAAAAACGGAAGCAATAAATAACATATTTGCTTCCGTTTAGTTCATTTTTGGTTTTTGCAGCCTGCATCAGGGTGCAATCGCTTTTAAACAGAGGTTCTTTAAAAGCGTGATCTGGCAGCCTGAAAACAATCTTTACAGTAAACAGGTTTATCGCCGGTAGGTTTGAAGGGCACTTCGGCAGTTTTTCCGCAACGTGCGCATGTGGTTCTGTAAGTTTCACGCGGCTGCCTTTCGAACCTGCCACCGCCGCGCCGCTGTTGTTTATAGATCTTGCGGCACGAAGGACACCGGGATGGGTCGTTGTCAAAACCCTTGGAGGCGTAAAACTCCTGTTCACTGGCCGAGAAAACAAACTCGTTTCCACAGTCACGACAGGTTATAGCCTTATCCTGGTACATTATAAAAACCTCCTTCACTAAAAATTAGTCCCTACGAAAATGGCTTAGTTCCGGAGGTTTCAAGGTTTAGGCCTGATTTCATCCTGTCCCAAAGCCAGTATCGTTTATTAGACAATAATATTCTACTTTATTTATGAAAGATAATCAACTAAATTTTATAATTCAACCAGATCCTTAATGATACAATGTTCGCTCCTGTATTCGCAGGGTTCGAGACAGTACAGGGGGGTAGACATGTATTTCTCACCCCGGTCAGGCAAGATGGTGACAATGGTTCCTTTATCCAGTTTTTTAGCGAGTTCCACGGCAACATGGAAAGCCGCACCGGCGCTCATACCCGAAAAGATTCCCTCTTCCCTGGCCAGTTTTTTGGCCATGGCAAAAGCGTCTTCATCAAAAACGTTTATCTTTTCATCGAGTAAGGCCGGGTTGTAGATTTCCGGCACAATGGCTTCTTCCATATTTTTTAATCCCTGGATTTTATGACATTTGAACGGTTCCACACCGATTACAGTGATATTGGGATTAAATTCTTTAAGACGTTTGGAACAGCCCATAAGTGTTCCTGTTGTACCCATGCCTGCAACTAGATGGGTAATTTTCCCCTCGGTTTGCTCCCAAATTTCCACCGCTGTCGTTTCGTAATGAGCGAGAGTATTGTTGATGTTGCTGAACTGGTTGGGCATGAAATAGCGTTCAGGATTTTGGTTGTACAACTCCCGGGCTTTTTCAATGGCGCCGTCTGTTCCCTTTTCACCGGGAGTCAGGATAATTTCTGCGCCAAATGCTTCCAGCATCTTGCGGCGCTCCTCACTCATCCATTCGGACATGGTTACCAGCAGGCGGTACCCTTTCACTGCGGCAACCATTGCCAGCCCGATACCGGTATTTCCGCTGGTAGGCTCCAGTATTATTTTGTCCTTGGTTAGCTCGCCTGTTTTTTCAGCCATAGTTATCATGTAGTAAGCAATTCTGTCCTTTACACTGCCTCCGGGATTGGCCCCCTCCAGTTTTACGGCCATGGTTACACGGGGGTTAGGGTTCAGCCTATTAATTTTTACTAAAGGAGTACGGCCGATCGCTTCCAGTAAATTTTCAAGCAAGGAAAATACGCCCCCTGTTGATAAAATGATTAACTTTGTAACCAATTATCATTATTATAACATACCTCCGTGGTATTTTTTGAGGTATTTTTAGATCTGAGTAAAAAAAGTTCTGAGATCCTTTAATTAATTCCCAAAAAGTTTTATGCTTTAAAAGAAAACCTGCAGGGAATTAAACACACACAGGGAAAAATGATCTTTAAAAAATCCGATTATATGTTATAATAAGGTGATTTTGGGGGAAGGGAAAAGCTTAATAGTCATTCTTTAAGGAGAACGGATGAAAGTGGACGGAAAGGAGGGATGCCTTTCCGGCAGTTGAGTTGCTGATGGAAAGGCGTTGTTTTGATCTTGGAGAGATTGGAAGTGGGCCCTTTTGCCGCCAATTGTTATTTGGTGGCCTGTGGGGAAACCAAGGAGGCTGTTGTTATCGACCCCGGAGCCGAGGGGAGGCGTATTATCAAACGGGTTCGTGAGCTGGGATTAAAGGTTAAATACATAATCAATACTCATGGCCACATAGATCATGTCGGCGCAAACGCAGAGGTCAAAGAAGCTTTTAATGCTCCGGTCCTTGTTCATGCCGCTGACGCCCCCCTGTTACGCAGCCCCCAGGCCAGTATAGCCCTTTTTATGGGTCAGGGTAAAGTAACACCCCCGGACTGGACCCTGCAGGAGGGTGATGTACTGGAAGCAGGCACTCTGAGAATCAAAGTGCTGGAAACACCCGGTCATACTCCCGGAGGGATATCTCTTGATATTAATGGGGTTCTTTTTACCGGAGACACCCTTTTTGCCTGTTCCATCGGGCGGACGGATTTTCCGGGCGGCTCCTTTCGGCAGATAATAAAGAGCATTAAGGATAAGCTTTTGTCATATCCCGATGACACACGTGTTTTCCCAGGGCATGGGCCTCCTACTTCGGTGGGGGATGAGCGCCTCTACAATCCCTTTTTAACCTAAATTCTTTGACTACTGTGGTTGAAGTAACGGATAAAAACCAGGGGAAAATTATTTATTTTTAGTATACATTTTGGTATAATTAACAACAGTGTACGTTGACACTTATTAGGGAAATTAGTTAAAAGAGGTGCCAAAAAAATGATTGCTAAACCCGAGCATTTTATTATAGTTGCCTCCAAAGCAGAGGCGAACCATACACTGACAGCTTTTGATGCCGCTCTTCTGAAAGCTGGCCTGGGCAATGTTAATCTGGTAAGATTGAGCAGTATTCTTCCGCCCGGATGTAAAGAAGAAAAGAACGGTATTGATTTTCCTCCCGGGGCTTTCGTCCCTACGGCTTACGGGTCCATCTGCAGCGAAAAAAAAGGAGAGTTGATAGCTGCTGCAGTTGGTATCGGTTTCTCCGAAGACAGTTTCGGAGTTATTATGGAACATTCCGGCAGTTGTAATGCAGAAGCTGCCCGGGAAAAAGTAGAGGAGATGATCAAGGAGGCATTTGCCCTTCGCGGCCTTGAGTTGAAAGGCATCAAGATTAAAAGCGTGGAGCACAGGGTTGAAAAAGCCGGTGCTGTCATAGCCGCAGTAGCTCTCTGGTAAACAACCTGTTTAATTTTAGGGCAAAGTGGTGATAAGAGGTGCAGACCGAATTATGGTATACAGAAAAACAGACTCCTAATCTCGGCCTGAGTTGTAAAGTAAAAGAAACGCTTTATTTTGCCAAAACCGATTACCAGGAAATGGCAGTGCTGGATACAATTCAATTTGGCCGTATGCTGGTCCTTGACGGTATGGTTCAGACGACTATGGCTGACGAGTTTGTTTATCATGAAATGATTTCACATATTCCTTTGGCCACGCATCCATGTCCCCGCAATGTTCTGGTTGTCGGGGGTGGTGACGGAGGCGCCGTAAGGGAAATTATCAAGTACCCCCAGGTGGAGAAAGTTACACTGGTGGAGATCGATGCTCAGGTTATCGAAGCAGCAAGGCGTTTTTTCCCTGAAATCAGCTCTGCCTTCGGTGATCCCAGAGTAGAAATTAAGATTGCCGATGGTATAGAATACGTGCGCTCACTGGAGAGCGCCTGTGACGTTATTATCGTTGATTCTACAGAACCTGTGGGTCCGGCGGTCGGTCTTTTCGGCTCACCTTTTTATGAAGGGGTGTTTAGAGCTTTAAAACCCGATGGCATTTTTGTGGCTCAAACCGAATCTCCCTTTTTTAACGCCGATCTAATCCGGACCGTTTTTCGGCGCATTAAAACTGTTTTCCCCCGGGCCTATCTCTATCTCGCTTCTGTACCAACCTACCCGAGCGGCCTCTGGAGTTTTACTCTGGGGTCAAAAAAGTATAATCCGCTGGAACCGGAAGGGAAAAATATTCCCCAGGACACCAGGTATTATACTGCAGGGTTGCATCGCAGCTCTTTTACTCTTCCCCGTTTTGTCCTTGAATTGCTGGCAGACGAGCATTGTGAGCATGATAGTTAATTAAGCAGGCAGGTATCAATATGACGGCTTCCCTACTTCCTCCTACTGAAAATCCTGGCATTTATCTGGCCGCCGGAACCGATTTAAGTAAAGCCGGAGGGGTTATTTTGGGTGCTCCACTGGACGATACAAGCTCCTTCCGGCCGGGTAGCCGTTTTGCGCCATCCTCGGTCAGGGCGATGTCCAGGGTACTGGAAGAGTACAGCCTTCACCGCCGGAAGGATTTAAGGGATATTGCCTTTTATGATGCGGGGGACCTTATCCTGCCACCCGGTGATGCCGGCTCCTCCCTCGACACGATTGCCAGCTCTGTTGCGAGCCTTCTCAAAATGGGGAAAAAACCCTTTTTAATCGGCGGAGAACATACGATAACCTTGGGCGCTGTAAGGGGCTGTTTGGAACAGTACAGCCAGCTTGCTGTTATCTTCATAGATGCCCATGCCGATCTGCGCCCCTCCTATCAGGGCGTAAGCATTTCACATGCTTCCGTGGCTTATTCACTGCTGCAGCTAAAGGGTGTAAACCTGTACCAGTTTGGCATACGTTCCGCTGACAGGGAGGAGACGGCTTTGCTCAGGGGGGAAGGGGCCCTTCCCTTTTCCCTGCTCGAACCTTTGGCAGCTACTCTTCGGCACCTTAAGGACCCTCACCTCTATATAACCCTTGATATTGATGTTGTAGATCCTGCTTTTGCGCCGGGGGTAACTGCTCCTGAACCGGGAGGAGTCTCTTCGCGGGAGTTGCTGGAAATATTTAACTATTTGGAGCCTTTGAAGGAGCGGGTGATTGCTTTCGATCTTGTAGAAATTTGCCCGCCGCATGACCCGTCCCAGGTAACAGCTCTCCTCGGGGCAAAAATCTTGCGCGAAGCGTTGCTCTCCTTTCTATAGCTGTTATAAATCCGGGTCGAATTTGAAGAAGAGAAGGGAGTGGAGAGGAATGGACGTCAAGTATGTTTTTATTACGGGGGGGGTAGTGTCTTCTCTGGGTAAAGGCATTACAGCCGCTTCCCTGGGATGCCTCTTAAAAAGTCGCGGGTTCAGGGTGAGCATTCAAAAGCTCGATCCTTATATAAATGTGGATCCGGGGACAATGAGCCCTTACCAGCACGGGGAGGTCTTCGTAACCGATGATGGAGCCGAAACAGATTTGGACCTGGGGCATTACGAGCGTTTTATCGACTCCAACCTGACTAAACACAATAATGTAACAACAGGAAAAATTTACTGGTCGGTTATCCAGAAGGAGCGCCGCGGAGAATACCTGGGAGGAACAGTGCAGGTAATCCCCCATATAACCAATGAAATAAAGGCAAGTATCATGCGTGTTGCGCATGATACCAGGGTGGATGTGGTTATTACGGAAATCGGCGGCACAGTCGGCGATATTGAAGGACTCCCTTTTCTGGAAGCTATTCGCCAGATGAAAACCGACCTGGGGAAGGAAAATGTGTGCTATATACATGTAACCCTGGTTCCTTTCTTAACCCCTGCAGAAGAGCTTAAAACAAAACCAACGCAGCACAGTGTAAAAGAACTCCGCAGTATCGGGATACAGCCGGATTTAATTGTCTGCCGGACTGAAAAACCTTTAACCCAAGACCTGAGGGATAAAATCGCTCTTTTTTGTGATATAAATTCCCGGGAAGTAATTGAAAATAAAAATTCCGATAACATTTACCAGGTTCCCTTGACGCTCAAGGAAGAAGGGCTGGATAAAATTGTCCTGGAAAAGCTTGGACTGCCCCAGAGAGAGCCAAACTTACGCGAATGGGAAAAGATGGTAGAAAAAATTAACAATTTGCAGGAAAAGGTTACCGTTGCCCTGGTGGGCAAATACATTGCCCTTAAGGATGCCTATTTGAGTGTAACCGAAGCCCTGAGACATGCCGGGGTTCATAACGGTGTCCAGGTGGAAATACGCTGGATTGACGCGGAACAAATTGAGAATGTCTCCGGCCAGGACAGGGATATGCTCCACAATTTCTTTGAAAATATTCACGGGATGGTTGTTCCCGGGGGGTTTGGCGAGCGGGGGATAGAGGGCAAAATTGAAGCGATCCGCTATGCGCGCGAAAACAGGGTTCCGTTCCTGGGCCTTTGCCTGGGGATGCACTGCTCCGTGATTGAATTCGCCAGAAATGTCTGCGGTCTCAAAGGGGCTCATTCCACAGAGTTTGACAAGCATTCCCCTTTCCCTGTTATCGATCTTTTGCCGGAGCAAAAAGAGGTTTCTGCCAAGGGCGGCACAATGAGGCTCGGGCTCTACCCTTGTAAGCTTGCCGGCCATACCAAGGCCTTTTCCGCTTACGGTGAGGAGATTATTTATGAAAGGCACCGACACCGCTATGAATTCAATAATTTTTTCCGGGAAGAGTTGCAAAACACGGGAATGGTATTCAGCGGTACATCGCCCGATAACCGGCTGGTAGAAATTATTGAACTGAGAGACCATCCCTGGTTTATCGCCACCCAGTTTCATCCCGAGTTTAAATCACGGCCCAATAAACCCCATCCTCTTTTCCGGGATTTAATTGCTGCCTCCCTGCGTCTGAAACAGGGGAAAGAGATGCTTTAGAAACTACAATATCTAACGCTCCTTCTTCATGTAAAGGCTCTTTATTTTTCAACAGCCGGGCAGGAATGATTTGAAATAGGTAGAAATAAGTATATTAATAGTATTGTAAAGTAAATAAAAACTATGAAAGATACCCCGGGGGTGACTGTTTTTTTGGCACGAAACAGCTAGCTGGGATTGGTGTGAACGCATGACTACTGCTATGGCCGCCGCGGTCCTCCGGAGCCGGTTTTTCGGTTCCCAACCGGATTTTTCTTCTTTTGCTCCTTTTTATCAAAGAGCGAAAGTAAGGATCCGGTAGAAAGGAGAGGTCATGTTAAAGGAATGGCTTGACGATTTTTACGATATACTATTCAACTACCGAAAAGGCCTGTTGAGAATCGCACAGAACAGGAATATATGGAGCGGAATGGTAATTTATTTGCTGGTAAACCTGGTCGTGTCAGTTGCTACAGTTAACAGCTCCTCTGTGGTAATAAATAATTCTTCTTTCCCACCAGAAATCTCTGCTTATTTTCCTCAGGAGGCCGTGACAGGCGTATTACATCTTCTACCTTTGGCAACCATATTGGTACAGTTGGTTTTTGGCCCCCTTTATTTCTTACTTGTTGTTAGCCTGGTTCATCTGGTTTCTGAATTATTTGGCGGCCAGGGTGGGGTATCCAAACTGGGAGCCGTCCTCGGTTATAGCCACTACCCATACCTAATAGTAGCTTTGGGCGGCCTGTTTACACGTTTTACGGCCTTTAACGTAATGAGCATACTGGCCTTGGCCGCTTTGTTGTGGTCACTGTTTCTTAAAATAGCAGGTTTAAAAATCGTTTCCGATTTTTCCTGGGGCCGGGCCACGCTGATTTATTTTATGCCTTTAATAGCCGTTGTAGCCGCAATTCTTCTTTTTATACTGCTGTCGATTGTTTTTTTGCTCCCGCTGCTTATGCAATTTATGGAGAGCTTCCCGCCGTCC
This sequence comes from Bacillota bacterium, assembly GCA_029778075.1. Lineage (GTDB taxonomy): Bacteria > Bacillota > Dethiobacteria > DTU022 > UBA8154 > UBA9862. Next base: position 12,289 of record JAKORA010000014.1, read on the forward strand.
CTTTCCTTTTAAATAAAGATAAAAGTTGTAAGTTTGTAATCTTTACTTCCGGGCTATCGATTCCGGAGAGGTCTTTTTTAAAAAACATCCTTAAGAAAGGAGAAAGAAAATGAACCTGGTAAGTTTAAAGGATGTTCTGGAACCAGCAGAAAAGGGCGGTTACGCAGTTGGTGCCTTTAATGCCAACAATATGGAAATTGTCCAGGCGATTATTGAATCCGCTGCAGAAGAGCGTTCCCCGGTGATACTCCAGGCCAGCCAGGGAGCGATCAATTATGCCGGACTGGATTATATTGTCGCCCTGGTTAAAGCAGCCGCCCAGGGAACTGATGTGCCAGTTGTCCTGCATCTGGACCATGGAACGGATTTTGAGCAGGTGATGCGCTGCATACGCTCTGGATTCAGCTCAGTGATGTTCGATGGTTCCAGGCTGCCTCTGGAAGAAAACATCGCCATGACCCGCCGGGTGGTGGAGATTGCCAGGGCTGTAGGCGTTTCTGTGGAAGCGGAGTTGGGCAAAATCGGGGGGACCGAGGATGATATTTCCGTTGAGGAGCGGGAGGCCCTATTTACTGATCCTGTGGAGGCGGAGCGTTTTGTTAAGGAGACCGGGGTTGACGCACTGGCTATAGCCATTGGAACAGCCCATGGGCCTTATAAAGGTGAGCCAAGGTTGGATTTCCCCCGTTTAAAAAGGATCAAAGAGCTTACCGGCGCCCCGATTGTGCTGCATGGTTCCTCCGGAGTGCCTGACGATGCTATCCGTAAAGCCATCTCCCTTGGCGTAAGTAAGATTAACATTGATACGGATATAAGGCAGGCTTTTACTAAAGGAATTACCGAATTTATCAAGAAAAACCCTGACAACATTGATCCGCGCAAAATGCTTGCCCCGGCCAAAGCAGAAATGAAGAAAAAAGTAAAGGAAAAAATGCGTCTTTTTGGTTGTGCCGGAAAAGCTTAAACCTCCGGAGGGCTTAAGTATACCTGAAAGCGGGGGAGAGGAATGGTACAGATATTCCTTGATTCAGCGAACCTGCAGGAGATAGAAGAAGCTCTTTCCTGGGGAGTGATCTCCGGCCTGACAACGAATCCCTCGTTAATGTCCAGAGAATCGGAACCCTTTGAGCTTCTGGTTAAAAAGATCTGCAGCCTGATGGACGGCTATCCGGTAAGCGTGGAAGTATTGAGCACGTCAGCAGATGAAATGGTCAGGGAAGCCCGTCATTTGGTCAGCCTTGCGTCTAATATCACGGTAAAAATACCGATGGGGATTGATGGCTTGAAGGCTGTTTACCGGCTTAACCAGGGGAAAGAGAAAATATTATGCAATGTTACACTGGTTTTCTCTTTAAACCAGGCCCTTCTTGCCGCTCGTGCGGGAGCGGCTTATGTCAGCCCCTTTATCGGGCGCCTGGATGATATAGGTTGGGACGGTGTCGCTCTTGTCCGTGAAATGGTGGAGCTTTTTTCCCGGCAGAGGATTGTCGGGACGCGTATTATCGCCGCCAGCATCAGGCATCCCCGCCATGTTCACGAGGTGGCTGTTGCCGGAGCGCATATTGCCACTGTTCCCTTCAGTGTTTTAAAACAAATGACGCGGCACCCTCTTACGGATATTGGTGTGGAGCGTTTCCTTTCCGATTGGGCCAATACTCGCCGGGAAGAAAAGATTGCTCCTTAATTAAAATATACAAGGGAGAGGGGAAACCATGGAGAGGGAGCTTGCTTTGGAGTTTGTGCGGGTTACTGAAGCCGCAGCGCTGGCAACCGGTAGATTGATGGGACGGGGAGATAAAATTGCCGCTGATAATGCCGCTGTCGAAGCTATGCGCATGGCTTTCGATACGGTATACATCGACGGTGTTGTTGTGATCGGCGAAGGTGAAATGGATGAGGCGCCAATGCTTTATATTGGCGAAAAGGTTGGTGCCGGAACTCCTCCTCAGGTGGATGTGGCCGTCGATCCGCTGGAGGGAACAAATCTGGTAGCCAAAGGGCTGCCTAATGCTCTTTCTGTTTTGGCTGTTGCTCCCCGAAACTGTTTGCTGCATGCACCTGACATATATATGGATAAAATTGCTGTCGGACCCCGGGCTGCCGGAAGTATTAACCTGGATGCACCAGTTGAAGAAAACGTTAGGAACGTTGCCCGGGCCCTGGAGAAGAAAGTAGAAGATATTGTTGCCATTCTGCTTGACAGGCCACGTCATGAACATATCATAAAGGAACTAAGACGCCTGGGCGTCCGCGTAAAGCTTATCAGCGACGGCGATGTCTCTGCGGCGATAGCGACGGCTGTAGACTGGACGGGTGTCGACATTCTTTTTGGAATAGGAGGGGCTCCGGAAGGAGTCCTGGCTGCAGCGGCATTGAAGTGCCTCGGCGGGGAAATCCAGGGAAGGCTGATGCCGGAGGATGAACATGACAGAGAAAGGATTAAAGAAATGGGTTTGCAGGATCCGGGACAGTTGCTTTTAATGCAGGATTTTATTAAGGGGGACGACATCATATTTGCTGCCACCGGTATTACTGACGGCGACCTTCTGCAGGGAGTCAGGTACGCAGGAAACACCGCCACTACACATTCTGTTGTGATGAGGGGGTTGACCGGAACCATCCGTTTTATTCGTGCCACCCACCGCCTGGATTTAAAGCCCCATTTTGTAGCCAGGGAATGCTCTGTTACTCAAAAAACGCCGCGTTTTTCTTAGATACGGGATAATTTCGCCGGCAAAGTTCCATGTTTCAGTCCGAACCGGGATTATGAGTCGATAGTAACCGGGGTATAATATTAATGGTCAGGGAAAAGGATATTCCTGCCGCTTAGGTATTACCTTGTTTTACTGTCTACTTCTTTACAGATATTTTCTTCCAAAAGACCCCTTTTGTCATCTTACCCAAACTGGTTGCAGCTGGTATCAATGCGCGGTTTGAGGGTTAAGCTTCCTTGAGCTTCCCTTGAAACTATGGTTCATTGCGGATCTACGGCAACATCCCACAAAATTTCTGTCCGTGGTCATCCACAAATCAATAAAGAAGGAAAGTGAGAGGTAGAATTATGCATTTAAGTGAAATGGAAGAGATGAATTTGGAGGAATTGCACCGTATCGCCAGGGAAACCGATATTAAAGGATCCAGCACGATGAAAAAAAAGGATTTGATTTTTGCTATTTTAAAACAGGAGGCTGAAGCTGAGGGTCTTATTTTTACCCAGGGTGTTTTAGAAATAATGCCGGAGGGTTACGGTTTTCTACGGCGAGTGAACTATCTTCCTCACGAAGATGATATCTATATCTCTGCTTCGCAAATCCGGCGTTTTGGCCTGCGGACCGGGGATCTTGTTTCCGGAAAGGTACGCCCTCCCAAAGAAAATGAACGCTACTATGCCCTTCTTCATGTAGAAGCGGTAAATAATGAAAACCCGGAAAAGGCCTCCAGCCGCCCGTTTTTTTCAGAACTTACACCAATACACCCTCAGGAGCAGTTGGTACTGGAAAGGGACCCGGATGATTTCGCTACACGGATTATCGATCTGCTCATTCCCATCGGGAAAGGTCAGCGCGGTCTGATCGTATCCCCTCCCAAGGCAGGGAAAACAATCCTGTTAAAAAAGATCGCCAATAGTTTAACAGAAAATTATCCCGACCTGGTGCTTATTGTCCTGTTAATCGATGAGAGGCCGGAGGAAGTTACCGATATGCGCAGGTCGGTCAGGGGAGAAGTGTTGAGTTCTACTTTTGATGAGAAGCCGGACAACCATATTCGCCTGGCAGAGCTGGTTTTGGAAAGAGCCCAGCGCCTGGTGGAGCAGGGGCTGGATGTTGTAATTCTTCTGGACAGCATTACCAGGCTTACCAGGGCTTATAACCTGGTCATCCCTCCCAGTGGCAGGACTCTTTCAGGCGGGATCGATCCTGCAGCCTTTCATAAACCAAAGCGCTTTTTTGGCGCCGCCCGTAATATTGAAGAAGGTGGAAGTCTTACCATCCTGGCCACTGCTTTGATTGAGACAGGCAGCCGCATGGACGATGTTATCTATGAAGAGTTTAAAGGCACCGGCAACATGGAGCTGCACCTGGACCGTAAATTGGCCGAACGGCGCTATTTTCCCGCTATCGATATCCCGCGTTCCGGTACGCGGCGCGAAGAGCTGTTGCTGGATAACAATACCATTGAGCTTATGTGGACCTTGCGGCGCACTATGAACACTACCTCCTCAACGGAATTCCTGGAAGCACTGGTGGAGCGGTTGAAGAAAACAAAAAACAATGCCTCTTTCCTGGCAAACCTTCATAATTTATAAAAATCTATAAAAAACCACCCTTTTCCTGTATCCATAATTTACCAGTGAATATTTATTTTGTACAAGGTAAAGAATAACAGTTGTATAAACAGGAAGGGTGGCATGAAATGTCTAATTTTTACCCCAATGTTCGTGATTGGTTAAATCTTTGCAAAAGAGCATTTCCTACATGCATGAAGCATATCACTGTTACAGCGGTACTGGCAGCGGTGGTAGGCACAGGAATATTATTTTTATTCCCCCCGGTAGTACAGGCAGCAGTTACAGTTAAAGGCCTTCCAAGACCGGCGTATCTTGAGCAACTTGAAAACTACAGTGCTGAAATCGTACGTTTCAGGGAAGAAAGGCTCCGGAGGGAAGAAGCTTTAGCGAAAGCACTGCTGCGCTATGAAGTCAAACGAGGGGATACTTTAACGAAAATAGCCGCTCTTTTTCGGACAGATATCGAATCGATCATCTCCTGGAATGAGATCTCTAATCCCCATCTGATTTTCCCGGGACAATATCTTAATATCCTTACTATAAAGGGTACGCTGCATAAAATAAACAAAGGCGATACCATTTATTCCATAGCCGCCCGTTATAAAGCGGACGCGCAGTCGATCGCAACTTTTAACCTCCTGGATGATCCTGCACAGCTTAAAGTGGGCGAGACACTAATTATACCGGGAGGTGTCATGCCTCCGGAAGAAAGAAAAGCTGTACAGGCGACCCTTTTGGCCTCTCGCTACGGAGAGAGAAACACTCCTCCCGCAGGTAGCGAGGCGACAAGACCTTCATTTAGATGGCCGGTTCAGGGAAGAATAACGTCACGTTTTGGCCCGCGCAACGGCAGTTTTCATTATGGCCTTGATATTGCCGTCCCTCTGGGAAGTTATGTCGGCGCCGCCGCTCCCGGCGTGGTATTTGGTACCGGTTTTCAACAGGGCTACGGCCTTGTGCTGATGATCAACCACGGCGGGGGCTGGAGCACGCTCTATGCCCATAATTCGCAGCTACTGGTAGAAGATAACGATAAGGTAAGCGCAGGGCAGCCCGTAGCCCTGGTCGGGGCATCAGGAAACGCAACGGGCCCGCATCTTCACCTGGAGATTATCTATAACGGCCGGAAGCTTGACCCTTTACTGTACTTGCCACGATAATATAAAATATCGCCACGGAACTGGCCAAGCTAACCGTTTACAGGCTGGGCCGAGCCGGTAAAAACAGTTAACCCAGGGTGGCGGTTACAAAGACTGGTTTGTGCTGCAATACGGTTATCCGGGCTTTACCTCCCCAGATAAAAGATAATAAGCCGCAGGTTATATCCCGAAGGATGGCAATATAATTCCAATATAAGTATTCGTGGAAAAGGCGGCTTTTAATCTTGCCAAAAGCCGCCTTTTTGTGTTATTATTAATTTTGTCTTGTAAGTTCCGACAATATAATTTAACGTATCCAAAAGAGCTCGGAAGCCATTTTTTGGACAAAGGTTACTGTTTCGCGGGAGTGTTAGCGATGCGGCTGTTTTAGAGTGGAGGTGAAAGAAATGAAAAAAGGAATACACCCGGAATATGTAAAAAGCACAATTACCTGTGCCTGTGGTTCCACTTATGAGGTTAGCTCCATTAAAAAAGAACTGAAAGTGGAAATTTGTTCCAACTGCCATCCCTTTTTCACTGGAAAGCAAAAGTTTGTGGATACCGGGGGACGTGTGGAGCGTTTTAAACGCAAATATAATTTGTAGAAATGCTATGTGTTCTCTGGCAGGGCTCTTAGAAGCCCTGTTTTTTTAAAAAAAGGCCTTATGATATGTTAATCATTTTCAGGAAAATTAGGCCGGCAGGACCTGCCTTTTGGGCAGTTTTAAGGAAGCAGGTGTATCTGAAGGTGGCTGAAGAAAGACTATCTATTGGCGGCCAGGCGGTAATAGAAGGAGTAATGATGCGCAATAAGGCCAATGTTGCCGTTGCGGTCCGCCAGGAAAAAGGTAACATCTTTGTGCAGAAGATGCAGTTCCACTCCATCAGCGAAAGGTACCCCTTTTTAAAATGGCCTCTTTTTAGAGGGGTTGTGGCCTTTGTTGAAGCCCTGGTCCTGGGGTACCGTACTCTTTCCTTATCTGCCGAGCAGGTTCTGGAAGGCGAGGAGGAGGAGCTCAAGGGCTGGGAACTCCCCTTGACTTTGGTCATCTCTCTGGCAGCCGGAATAGGCCTTTTTATCCTGTTGCCAACTGTGTTAATGAAATATTTAAGTCAGGGACTGGAGAGCCCCATTTTACTGAACCTTTGTGAGGGATTGCTGCGGCTACTCATTTTCCTCGGCTATATTTTGGCGATTTCCTCCTGGAAGGAAGTAAGACGCGTTTTCCAGTATCATGGGGCTGAACACAAGGCCATCGCCTGTTTTGAGGCAGGTCAGCCTTTGACTGTGGATAATGCCCGCAAATACAGTACTCTGCACCGGCGCTGTGGAACCAGCTTTTTGCTGATAGTTATGGTTATCAGTATTTTGCTCTTTTCCTTTTTTGGCTGGCCGGGGCTATGGCAGAGAATTCTTATCAGGCTTTTGCTGCTTCCGCTGGTTGCGGGGATTTCCTACGAAGGTATTAAACTGGCCGGGGTAAAGGATAATATATTTACCAGGATCCTCTCGCAACCGGGCTTGTGGTTGCAGCTTTTGACTACAAAAAAACCGGCCGATGATCAGCTTGAGGTGGCCATCTCTGCCCTGCAGGCTGTTTTGCCTGTGGAAACAGCGCCCGTCAGTGAAAATATTCCGGACAACGGCAAAAGCAGTATGGAGGTCGTGTAAAGAAAGATGTGGGAAAAATTAAAAGTACTGGAAGAACACTATCGGTTTTTGGAAGAGAAACTCAGCGATCCGGAGATAATTAAAGACCAGCAACAGTGGCAGAAGTATACCAGGGAGCACGCTGAACTTGCGGAAATTGTGGAAACCTTTAGGGAACTGCAAAAAACAGAAAAGGATATCCAGGAAGCAAAAGATATGCTCAAGGAAAAGCTCGAAGAAGACATGATCCTTTTTCTCAAGGAGGAAATTAGCCTGCTTACTTCCCGGAAGGATGAGTTGGAAGAAAAGTTAAAAATACTGTTGCTGCCCAAAGATCCCAATGACGAAAAAGATGTGATTATTGAGCTCCGCGCTGGAACCGGGGGTGAAGAAGCAGCCCTGTTTGCCGCGGATTTACTGCGCATGTACCTGCGGTATGCGGAAAAAAAACAATGGGGTACCGAAATTTTAGATTCCCATCCGACAGATATCGGAGGTTTCAAAGAGATTGTATTGTCGGTAAAGGGCCGCGGGGCCTACAGCCGGCTTAAGTTTGAGAGAGGGGTGCACCGCGTTCAAAGGATTCCTACCACCGAATCGGGCGGGCGGATCCATACCTCGGCCGCTACGGTGGCTGTTTTGCCTGAAGTTGATGAAGTGGAATTGAAAATTAATCCCCAGGATTTGCGCATAGATACTTTTTGTTCTACGGGACATGGCGGACAGAGTGTTAATACCACCCAGTCAGCGGTACGTATTACACATCTTCCGACCAATACAGTTGTTTCATGCCAGGATGAAAAATCTCAGTTAAAGAACCGGGAAAAAGCGATGAGGGTCCTCCGGGCGCGCCTGCTGGATAAGATGATTTCGGAGCAGCAGAAAGAGCAGGCCCAGGAGAGACGCAGCCAGGTTGGCTCCGGTGACCGCAGTGAGCGTATCCGGACATATAATTTCCCGCAGAACAGGGTTACAGACCATCGTATCGGCTTGACCTTGCATAAGCTGGACCAGGTTTTGGAAGGGGATCTGGACCCCATTATCGAAGCTTTGATTGCCTTTGATCGGGCGGAGCAACTCAAGAAAGCCACTTAATATGATCAGGAATACGGAAGTGAAGAGTATGAAGGGTAGTATCAGGCAGGCCTTATTGGAGGCCGCTTCTTTTTTAAAGGAAAAAGGTGTGGCTTTTCCGCGCCTGGAGTCTGAAGTGCTTTTGGCCTTCCTTCTTGGCAGGGACAAAGCGTATTTATATGCTCATGGAGAGGAGAAAATAACGGGGGAAATAAGGGCTGCTTATAGGGAGATGCTGCTGCGTCGAAGTGAAGGAATTCCTTTAGCTTATCTTACCGGCAAAAAAGAATTTATGGGGCTTGACTTTTCTGTTAACCAAAGTGTTCTCATTCCGCGTCCGGAAACAGAGCACCTGGTAGAGGCAGTTATTGAATGGAGCAACAGATTTATGAAGCAACAGGGAGGGGAAATTTCTCTACAGATACTGGACTTGGGCACCGGATGCGGCAATATTGCCGTTTCACTTGCCTATTATTTGCCTTATGCTTTTGTAACAGCTGTCGATTTGGATAAAAAAGCTCTTGAGTTGGCCTGGCAAAATGCCAGTGATCTTGGCGTCGCAGAGCGTACAAAGTTTCTTTGCGGAAATTATTGGGAACCCTTGTCTTCAGAGATGCAAAAATTTACAATTATCGTCTCCAATCCTCCATATGTTCCCCGGGGAGAACTGCCTTTTCTGCCCCCTGAAGTTAAGCATGAACCTCGCCTGGCTTTAAATGGCGGTTTTGATGGACTGGATGCCTACAGGGAGATCTTTGGCAGATTACATGAATTCATTAGAGTTCCCGGCCTCTTGGCGCTTGAAATAGGCGAAAATCAGGCCGAAGGTGTTATTGAAATAAGTGCCCGATGTGACTTTTTAGAGAAAATCGACATTATAAAAGACTATGCGGGAATAGAGCGTATACTCTTATTCGAGTCGAAGGCTAAGTTAAATTCTTCCCGGTAGAGGTTATAGTTAGCTTACCGTGTTTAACCCCTTTGACGCTGATGAGCTTTTCGGCAACCTGACGTACTTCGCTCGCCGTTCCTTTTACTGCCAGCACTTCCAAGCAGTTATGGTGATCAAGGTGCATATGCATGGTGGAAAGAATCAAGCGATGGTAATTGTGCTGCAACTCCAGCAGCAGGTCACTTAGCCCCCGGACATGGTGGTCGTAGATAAGTGTTACTGTACCGGCTACCTCCTCATCTTCTTTTTCCCACGCCATCTCTACCATCTGATTGCGGATTAAATCCCGGATCGCTTCCGAGCGGTTATTGTAGCCTTTTTTAACAATGAGCCTGTCAAATGCCTCCAGTAAACTCTCGCTGATGGATACCCCAAAGCGAATCAATTCGGACATACTTTCCCTCCTTGTGCTGCCCCATCTTCATATTTTAATTATAGCATAACCTTAACTGTTGTCTAATCCCGGGATTTTAATGTCTAAAAAATGGAAATTTAGCTCATACTATAAATAAAGAGATTTTTATTATCCTGGAGGAGTGCAATTATGCATAATTTTAAAAAAGTTAAAATTAGCGGTGTAAACACCTATGAGCTGCCTACAATATCCTGGGAAAAAATGAAAAAGCTTTTTCAGCGGCTGGAAAATGGTGAAACCGGAGTCAGGGATGAGCTTATCAAGGGGAACCTGAAGTTGGTTTTAAGTGTCATTAAGAACTTTGCCAATCGTGGCGAAAATATGGACGACCTGTTCCAAATAGGATGTATTGGTTTAATGAAGGCCGTGGATAATTTTCGGCTGGAGCACAGCGTCAACTTCTCCACTTATGCCGTTCCTATGATTCTTGGCGAAGTAAAACGCTACCTGAGAGATAATAACTATATTCATATGAGCCGCTCTTTAAAAACCAATGCTCAGAAAATACAAAATGTCCGGGACAATCTCCTGCAAAAAAATCAGAAAGAACCCACCTTAAATGAACTTGCCGCAGAGATGGGTATGTCGCCGGAAGAAATCGTTATGGCCTATAACGCCGGTATGGAGCCTCTTTCTTTCTTTGAACCTGTTTTTAACGACAGCACCGATCCTCTTCATATAATTGACATTCTCAAGGATGAACAAAATGAAGACGAGCGCTGGCTGGAGACTATTGCGCTTAAAGAAGCCCTGGAAAAACTGTCCCCCCGGGAAAGATACATCCTTATCGCCCGTTTTTTTCAGGGAAAAACCCAGATGGAAGTGGCTGAAAAAATAGGTATTTCCCAGGCGCAGATCTCCAGGATCGAAAAAGCAGCTTTACGGTTTATACGCCGGTATTATAAAGATCAGGTTGCTCCAGGGGAAAAGTTTTCCAGGGAGAGATTTAAGAGCTCAGGGAGTGTACATAACGAAAATGAAATTTGCCAGTAATATTTTACCCAAAAAAATCAGTTTTTTTACTTATTGTGGTGCTGTTATTTGTACAGTTTTGTTATTTGTGCTGGTTTTTAGTCTCCACAGGCAGGAGAAGACGGAGCATTTACCAATATTGTCGTGCGGAGGTAAACAGGAGACAATTAAGGCGGAAGATATTATTCGCTTTCATGTCAGGGCTCACAGCAACAGCCCTGAGGAACAGAGAATTAAAAATTACCTGGCAAAGGAAATATTGTGCCTTTATGCACCCCGGTGGCGCAGTTGCAGCAGCAAGGAAGAACTCCGGAGCATACTAACTGTAGATTTAAAAGACCTGGAGATCGCGTCACGTAAAATTTTGGAGGAAAGCGGTTTTGAACACGATGTCCGGATCTCGCTGCAGAAAAGCTTTTTCCCGGCCCGTCTTTATGAAGGGAAATTTTACCCACCCGGGGAATATGAATCCCTTACCGTGTTCATAGGAGACGGCGGCGGTGAAAACTGGTGGTGCGTATTGTTCCCGCCACTGTGTTTTAATGTTATTCCCATGCCGGATGAAGGAACACACAGCCCGGCTATAGAGGAAATAGAGGAGAAGGACGAAAATTCCCACCGTCTAACGGATACAGATAAGGAAAATGCTATTAAGGGGGAAAATGCTATAAAGAAGCCTGCCTGCCGTTTCTGGCTGGTAGAGATGCTTTTAAAACTAGTCAGCCGCTTTATCGATGTCTAATCCTTATCACAGGGGTCCGCAAGTCATATTTAAAATATTGCGGATTTTGTATTTCAGTATTTTGCTTTAGCTGTAAAGAAGGAAAAAAATAAGGTATAAAGAATTCTAGAACAAAGGTCATGCTCCTAGGGAGGGTTGACTTTGAACGGCTGGCTAATTGCCATAGGCATGGTAAGTGGCTTGGGCTTGTTCCTTTATGGGATACAAATAATGGCTTCAGGGATGCAGAAAGTCGCCGGGGATAGGCTCAGGCGCATTCTCGAAGTATTAACCGGCAAGCCGATAATTGGCGTATTTACAGGTATTCTTGTAACTGTTCTGGTTCAGAGCAGCAGCACCACCACAGTGATGCTGGTCGGTTTCGTAAATGCCGGTTTAATGAACCTCTCACAGGCTGTCAGCGCGATGATGGGAGCAAATATCGGGACAACCATCACAGCCCAAATCGTTTCTTTTAAGCTTGAAGGGATCGCCTTTCCTTTTATCGGTATCGGCGGCCTTTTAAATTTTTTTGGCCGTCGCAAGCTTTATCGTTATATGGGGCAAACTATACTTGGTTTCGGCTTGTTGTTTTTGGGCATGATCACCATGTCTGAAGCTGTCTCCCCTTTAAGAGAGAGCACATTTTTTCTTAACTTGCTGGTAAATGCCGGTAAACATCCCTTGCTCGGGGTTTTAGTTTCTGCCCTGTTTACTGCCGTTATCCAGAGCAGCAGTGCGACAACCGGTATCATTATTGCCCTGGCTTTGCAGGATCTGCTCGATCTTAAGTCTGCTGTTCCGCTTATCCTGGGAACGAATATCGGTACCTGCATTACGGCGCTTTTAGCCAGTATGGGGGCCTCCTTATCCGCCAGGAAAGCGGCATTTTCTCATATTTTCTTTAATATTTTCGGCGTTCTGCTGGCACTGATTTTTCTAAAACCTTTTACTGAACTAATCCTGGAAACGTCCCATAC
>JAKORA010000197.1 GCA_029778075.1 Bacillota bacterium
GTGTCACGCATTTCAGCCTTCTGGCAGAACATCATTGATGTTTTTAACTATCTGTTAGCTTCCATTACCTTTATCCTTTCCTTCTGGCAGATGATTATTTATACCGGGCGTCTTTACAGCTCCAATTTGGTAACCACCGTACTGCGCGTCCACGTCTATCCCTGGGTTTTAGTATCGGCCATTGGGGTGCTATTTTTTGCTCTGGTGTTAGTATGGGACTTAATCAATGCCGTAAACAAGCTATTCAAAAGGGGGGGAATAGATGAGCCCGCTTCACATTGGAGTTCTTAGCCTTATTGTCCTGTTAATACTGGTATTTATGCGTTTGCCCATTGCCATAGCCATGGTCGTCATCGGCATTGTAGGTTATGCTCTGGTCGTAAGCCCCCAGGCGGCTCTTATTAAACTGGGAACGGATGTTTTTGACAATGCTACGGTTTATTCGCTCAGTGTTATCCCCATGTTCACGTTAATGGGTCTCTTTTTAGGCTCCTCCGGCCTGGGGCGAAAGCTTTTTGACGCTTTTCAGGCCTGGTTTGGCCATATCCGCGGCGGGCTGGCCGTCGCCTCGATCGTCGCCTGCGCTTTTTTTGCTGCCGTTTCAGGCTCCGTAATCGGGACAGCGGCTACCATCGGCAAAATTGCCGGACCGGAGATGATTAAACGTAAATATAAAGACACACTGGCTGCCGGCGCCATAGCCTCCGGAGGCACGCTGGGCATCTTAATACCTCCCAGTTCGGTGTTGATCATTTATGGTGCCATAACTGAAGAGTCCATCGGGCAGCTGCTGATCGCCGGAATTATTCCTGGAATCATAACCGCTGCGCTTTTAGCCTTTACGGCCTGGCTGCAGGTTAAGTTGAATCCCGACCTGGCGCCTACCGGCACCCCCGTGCCTTTTAAAGAAAGAATACATTCTTCCAAGGATATCTGGCCGATCCCTGTTATTTTCCTCATTTCCATGAGCGGGATATATCTGGGAGTGTTTACACCCAACGAGGGCGGCGCTGTCGGAGCCTTCTTAGCTTTCCTTTATGCCGTTTTATCCAGGCAGTTGAACCGGAAAGGGTTTAATGAAGCTTTAGTGGAAACGGCCAATATTACGGCGATGATCTTTCTGGTGATCATCGGCGGGGTGCTCTACGGAAATTTCCTGTCGGCCACCAGGATCCCCCTGATTATTAGAGATTATGTCGCCGCCATCAATCTATCCCCCGTGCTGCTGGCTTCTTTTATTTTCCTGTGCTATTTTGTCGCCGGGTTTTTTATGGATGCCATGGCCGTTATTGTTATCTTTACAAATATTTTCTATCCCCTTGTTATATCGGCAGGTTATGATGGAATATGGTTCGGGATCCTGACCATCCTGCTGGTTAATATCGGTTTTATCACCCCGCCGGTCGGTGCGGTCAGCATGGTTACCGCTTCGGCGACA